>DATNKM010000028.1:0-70705 GCA_035603395.1 Candidatus Acidiferrales bacterium | reverse complement strand
TGATTCTGGTCGCGTCGTTATCGATGATCAGCCTGATGTTTCTGGTGATGGTGCGGATCGACGATCCTCTGGTGCCGCGGGCGATTTTCGGGGTGCTGAACATGCTGCTGTTTTTCCCTTCGGGCGCAGTGTATCCGACCGAGGCATTTCCCGCGTGGCTGCGCTGGATTTCAGTGATCGATCCGTTTACGTACACAGTGCACGCTCTGCGGAACCTGACGCTGAAGAATACAGGCATTGAAGGGATTTACATGGACGTGCTAATTTTGATCGGGTTCTCTGCGATCATGATTTCAGGCAGCCTGGCGCTGTTCAGGCGACAATTGTGACTCGAGGACATTTCGTGGGACTTCTGGACGCGACCGAAGAACATCCGCATTCGAAATGGCGGCGCTACTTGATCATGGTCGTGGCCCTGGTTGTGATCGGCGGCGGCACGATCTGGTGGCTGTTGCGGTACCACTCGGAAAAAGTAGCCGTGTACCATTTCTTGAACGCCGTGGTTGCCGGGGATATGCAAAAGGGCTACGGGATGTGGAGCCCTTCGGAATCATATTCGCTGAAAGATTTTGAGGGCGATTGGGGGCCGGACGGTTATTACGGTCCGGTAAAAAGTTTCAACGTGAAGGGGACTTACCGGCCGCCGGACGGATCCTCCGGCGTTGTCGTGATCGTCGACCTGAGCCCTTATTCGCCGTTTCCCGAGAAGGACGATGCGCTGAAGCAGAGCCGGTCAAAGGAAGTTCGGCTTTGGGTGCAGTTCTCGAATCACTCCGTGCAGTTTCCACCGCCTCAGTTTGACCATCCTTAATAAATTCCCGGGATCAATGCGAATCGATGCTGGCGTCGGTGACGATCATGATGGGGATGTCGTTGCGGACGGGATAGACACGTTTGCAGGTGGCGCACTTGAGGCCCTGCTGATCGGGCGTCGGCGTTACCGGAGTCTTGCATTCCGGGCAGACCAAGATGTCGAGCAATTCCTTTGAAACGGGCATCACGCCTCCTGACTCTTGTCCTTCACGCACTTTAGCAGTGGACTGTGCGAGACGCAAATCAAGAGAAAGACTCACGAAAGAGCTGATCGCACCGAACCTTTGCGGCCACCGCTCAATCGAGATGCGCGGCGCGCAGGATGAGCTGGCCTCGCCATTCAGCGCCGGAATCCAGCTCCACGGGCCAGACGGCGGCGATCTGCGAGCCCTGATAAATTCGCTCGAAGCCGTCCTCAGACTCCGAGACCGTTTCGATCGGTGCGACCCAGAAAGTGCGGGCAGCAGGAGCTTCCAGCGCGACGGCGGCTTTTTGCCATTCGTCGACGACCCGGAGCAGGGGAGCGGGCGCGGGCGCGGAATAGCGCAGCGGATATTGCTGGCCTTCGACCTCGAAAAATCGATTGGGTTCGGCCGGCGCCAGGAAGTTGACGACGACTTCAATGCCAATGTTGATCGATGCGGAACCGGCGGCCATGCGGCGCAATGCGACGTCGCACGCAATGTCAAAACCCGCCGGGCTAGGCGAAAAGGCAAGAGTCTTTAGTGCGACCCAGTCGGCGGCGGCTTCGGAAGCGAGCGCAATGCTGGTGGAAGACGAGCCGGTGACCCGGTATCGCCCGCCGGCGAGCGCGGCGTCCTCGTTGAGCCGGACCATCGCGTAATCCTCGTGGTTTTTTTCGCTCGCGAACAGGAGCAAACGGAATGAATTTCGCGGCCATCGATCGTATTGGAGCCAGCGCTCGAGGTGTTCCTCCTTCGCCCGAGTTTGATCGTGGATGGATTGCGCGGCGTGCGAATGCTGTGTGGAAAGATTGCGCAGCTTCGCGTGGTAGGTTTCAGGGCGGCGGGCGAGCGAATTGATCAGCGTGATGTTGGGCGGCCGGAAATCGAGGGCGGAAATCGTGCCTCCGTCGTCCGGCGTCAGCAGCGCGGCGTAACGGTCGGACGTGAAATAGATTTCATCGCGACCGTTGGCGTCGAAATCGAGCAAGGCGGCGTGCGCAAAGGGCTTTTTGTGGTGCGCGAGCATGTCGGCGATGGTTTCGGCCTGTTCCAGCGCAGTCCAGTTCGCGGTACGCAGGTGCGGCGAATAAAGTCCGCCGAATACGCCGTGCCAGTAGGGATCGTTGCATTGACCGCGCAGCAGCAGAGTAAGGGCTTGGCGGCGCGCGCGCCGAAAAGCGCGATCGAAACGGCGGCTGCGCGCCAGGCGATGAACCTTTTGCGAAACGTGCAGCATTTTCTTGTGCAGCAGGTTCGATTCGGCGTATTTCGAGAAAAATCCGCGCCAGATACCCCCGCGTAGGAACGGCATGATGTCCGCGCGTGGCGCAAACTCGTCGAACAAACGGTGGTAGCGCTCGCGGGCCGGCGTGGCGAGCGACCATTCCATCATTTCAGTATAGGAAGCGGCGGGCAAATCGGCGCGGCCGATCGGCGCGTGGGACGCGACGGCATCGCCGGGCGTCGAAGTCACGAGCCAATCGGAATTTCTTTCGATCTCGGAGAAAAACCGGTCGAGCCATCCGTCGACGTAGCAAAGCTTATGGGTTTCGGGCCAGACGCCGAATTTTTCGAGATCATCGCCCATGGCGGCGAAGCCGCCGGGATGACGTTCGGCCGCGCCGCGCAGGAAATCCGCGGTTTCATGCTCGTCGCGGAAAGGAATCAGGTAGCGGAGTGCCTTCAGCCCGGGCAGCACCTTCACCGTGTGCCCGAGATCTTCGGAAATGTAATAACCAAAAAGCTGTTCGAGTTCGAATCCGGCGCCGAGGAAATGATTATCGTCGACTAGGGTGTAATCCACGTCCGCGGACGCAATGCAGGATGGGATCTGCGGCTCCCAGACGCGCTCGGCCAGCCACGCGCCGCTCGGTCGGGATCTGAAATGCTTTTCGGCGTATGCAGCCAGACGCGCGATCTGCTCCTGACGATCTTCGGGAGGAATCGTCACCAAGATCGGCTCGTAAAATCCACCGCCGACGATTTCGATCTGCCCGGAGGCAGCCAGCGTGCGAATTTTGTCGAAATATTCCGGATGCGCGCGCTCCATCCATTCAAGCAGCGGGCCCGTATAGTGCAGGCCGATACGGATCGAGGGATGGCGTTCAAGCACTTCGAGGAACGGCAGGTAGGAATCCTGGTATGCGCGTTCGACTACAGCGTCGAAATTGCCGACCGGTTGGTGGGCGTGGATCAGGAGGACGAGCTCGAATTTGGACACCGCGGGCCTCAGGGACGCGTTACAGAATAACCCGATTCGGGCCAAGCAGCGGCAGAGACTTTGGACTTCATCCGCGCGTGTCGTCAAACGCCAGCGGCGGGGCACAGCCTGACGCGCACCGCCGAAGCGCCGGCGAATCCGGTGAATCGTTCACCAAGGCGCGCCATGGCCACCTCTATGGACGCGTCGGACGCTCCGGCGGGTGCGTAAATTACTACGAGGACGTCGCGTGCCGCTTCGGTGATCATGCTGCGGGTCGAGTCGCTGATCGGGCTGCCAAAGGGGCCGTCGGGATCGGCTAGGACGGGACGGCCTTCGAGGTGCCAGGTGCGTTTGCCGATGCCCTCGTAGCACTCGCCAGTCGTTCCGTGGCGGAATTCGATCGGCGGCAGAATTTTCGCGCGGTCGTAGCAGCCGAGCGGCCAGCCCGTTTCGATCGAGATCAGATTGCCGATGTCGACCACGTTGGAGACACGGTAAAGCCCTTTGCCCTGGACGATTCGGCGGAGCAAGGCTTCCGATGATGGGCGGTATTTGGACGGGTCCATATCCCAGGCGCGGAACATCGACCGGACGGTGCGGGTCGACTCGCCCTCCGCAAGCGTTTCGATGGTGAACTCGCGAAGTTTCCGGTTACAGATGTCGTCCATAAGCCGTGAGAGATTCTCGTCGGTGGGCGCGACGCGAAGGGCGTCCGCTTCCACGACGCCAAGCTTCACATCCCGCAGTTCGATTTTGATTTCCATGGTCGCTCGCGAGTTTGCAGGCTGCTATGATCGCGGGAGAATTTTAGCGGCAATTCAACGGGCGGGCGATGGGAGAAAGCGAAGAATTTCGGCGTGGGATCGCGCTCTTCAACTCGGGCAAGTTCTTCGAATCCCACGAGGTTTGGGAGGAATCGTGGCTCAAGGCGCTCGGGCCCGAGAAGACCTTCCTTCAAGGGCTGATTCAGGTTGCTGCGGCGTTTCATCATCATGGACACGGGAATAGGCGCGGGTTGAGGTCGCTGCTTGCTGCGGGTCTGGCCAAGCTCGATCACTTCCCCGAGACGCATCGAGGAATTGGGCTGGGCAAGTTGCGCGACGATGCGCGGAAGTGGATGGATGAGGGAGCAGATTCGCGGCCCCTACCGCGGATCAAATTCAGCACAGGAGTAAGCTCGAAGGCACGACGGTCTCGCGGCTGAGCTTACTTGCGGCAGGATTGGGAGTGCTTGTTAGAGGAGTTGGATTCCCAAGAGCACAGACAGAAGTGTCCGTGCCACGTACGGCAAATCGAGCCGATGGTTATGCCTTCTTATAGTAGTCGGCGTTGATTTTCGTATAGCCGGTCCACTTCTCGGGCAGGTCTTCCAGCGCAAAAATCGCCGTCACCGGGCAGACAGGAACGCACGCGCCGCAATCGATGCACTCATCGGGATTGATGTAGAGCTGCGTCGCGGCTTCAAATCCCGCTTCGTCCTTGCGCGGATGAATGCAGTCCACGGGGCAGACATCGACGCAGGCGCTATCTTTTGTTCCGATGCACGGCTCGGCGATCACGTAAGCCATCTAACGTTCTCCTAGGATGTGCGCTGCCTTCAACAAACGTTCGCGCTGGGTCTAAGGATACAACCAGCAAACCAATTTTGTATCGGCAAATTTCGCCGCGAAAAGCCTCAGCGCTCGCGCGGGACTTCCCGGACCCGTTACTCGTTTGCGCCACGCAAGTTGCCGTGTCTGGCAGGGAACGGCTAAGATTGTCCCATGGGGTGAGCGACTGTGCGCATGCCAGGGCGAATTCTGTTCTCAATTTCGTTGGTGCTCTTCGTATCTTTCGCGGCGTTTAGCTTCGCTCGAGGGCCGATTGGGGGGGCAAACGCGGCGTCCGTAGCCGACGTGAAGCCCGGCGATCCGCAGCTTGTCGACCTAGCGGGCTACAAGGACATCATCGCGAAGTATCACGGAAAGGGCCTGCTGGTGACTTTCTGGGCCACCTGGTGCCAGCCTTGCCGCGAAGAATACCCGATGATCATCTCGCTTTCCAAAGAGTACGGACCGCAGGGACTCGCCGTGGTTGGCGTGAGCCTGGACGAAGACGCCGACATCGGCCTGGTTCGGCAGTTCCTCGACAAGAGCCAGCCTGGATTTCCCAACTATCGCCAGAAACCGGGAATCGATGCCGATTCGTTCTATCAGGGAGTGAATCCGGATTGGCGCGGCACGATGCCGCAAACGGATTTCTATGGCCGCGATGGCCACCTGGCGCGCTATTTCGTGGGTCAGAAGTCGAAGGATGCGTTCGTGCAAGCGATCCGCCTGATTCTGCTTACCGGCGAGTCGGGAAGCCTTTCGACGCCTGCAACACCAGCGGGAAACTGAACAGTCTTTCTTGATGCGTGGGCCCGTAATACCGGTAGTGGCCGGTAATCTTCCAGCTGAATAGAACGTCTTCCAGCTACGGTCCTGCGATTGATCGAAGCTGCTCAGGCGCTCTTGGCCGAGAGATAGCGCTCGGCTTCGATGGCTGCCATGCAGCCGGAACCCGCGGCAGTGATCGCCTGGCGATAGTGATGATCCTGGACGTCACCGGCGGCGAAAACGCCTTCCACATTGGTCTTTGGGCCGTGCGAGGTGATCAGGTAACCGTTTTCGTCCATATTGAGTTGGCCTTTGAAGACCTTTGTATTCGGGTCGTGGCCGATGGCGACGAAAACGCCTTCGACAGCGACAGTCTTCGTGGTGCCGTCCTGTGTGTTGCGCAGCGTCACCAGCTCCACGGACTTCTTGCTGACGTCGTGGACCTCCTGTATCTCGTATGGCGTGACAAATTCGATTTTTTCGTTGGCATGCGCGCGATCGAGCATGATCCTCGAGGCGCGGAATTCATCGCGCCGGTGCACGAGGTAAACCTTCTTGGCAAATTTCGTCAGGAAAGTCGCCTCTTCCATGGCCGTATCGCCGCCGCCGACCACAATGATGTCGCGATTGCGAAAGAATGCGCCGTCGCATGTCGCGCAGGTGGAAACGCCATATCCGAGAAGATTGCGCTCCGATTCAATCCCCAACATGCGCGCCGAAGCGCCAGCTGCGACGATCAACGTCTCCGCCTCAAACGTTTCCTTACCGGCCACAACCTTGAACGGGCGCTTGCTGAGATCGACCGAAGCCACGGCACCAGAACGAAACTCCGCGCCGAAACGCTGCGCCTGCTTGCGCGTACGTTCGATCAATTCTGGGCCCAGAATTCCCTCGGGGAAGCCCGGAAAATTCTCCACTTCCGTGGTCAGCGCAAGCTGGCCGCCCGGCTCGTATCCGTCCAGAACAAGCGGTTTTAGGTCCGCGCGAGCGGTGTAAATAGCGGCCGTCAGTCCGGCGCAGCCGCTGCCGATGATGATGACTTTATGCACTTTTCTCCCCCGGGCCCATTAGATAACCAGAGTGTGTAGTTGGATTCAGAAGCGGATCCCAAACCGCAATAGTATAGCAATCGCAAGGCTGTCGACCAACGGCTTGCACGAGCGAAGTGCAAGCGCGATAATCCCGCCCGCCTAGCCAGAGCGATGCCCACCACGGCCACACTTTTCCGGCTATTGAGCGAATTCATCCTTCTGCTGCTCGGCGGAATGTTGATCCTGATTGCGCGGACGCGGACACTCGGGCTGCCGGTGTATCCAGCGGCGTTGTTGATTCTCGGCGCGGTGCTGATCTACTGGGGCGTTCGCGTATGGATGCGTCCGCGGCCGCCTGCGGATCACTGGCCTACGCGAATTCAAGCGGGATCGCTGATGCTCGTGGGATTTCTAGTATTGGCAATCCGGCTTCTGCCGCTGCGTTACACGGCGCTGTCGGTAGCGCTGGCCGGAGGCGTGCTGATGCTGCGAGGAATCACGGTCGCGGTTTTATTGGCGCGCGCCAAATCATAGTGGGGGCTTTCGCGTCGTTTAGCTTGCCAGCCGGGAACGTTCCCGCTACTCTCATGCGCTGCGGACCTGGCGAAATCCGCGCGAATTCTCCCAGGCGGTTTCTCCCGGCCGAGATCGTCGACTCAAGTCAACCGACCCAATCGCGAAATTCAGGGGGCGATCATGTTCAAAGAATTCAAGGCGTTTGCGATGCGCGGCAACGTGCTGGATATGGCCGTGGGCATCATCATTGGCGCGGCATTCGGCAGGATCATCACGTCGTTTGTCAGCGACATCATTATGCCGCCGCTCGGGCTGGTCATCGGCAAGGTCGATTTCTCGAGCCTGTTCCTGAATATTTCGGGTACGTCGTATCCCACGCTGGCGGCGGCGAAGACGGCGAACGCGGCTACGATCAACTACGGGGTATTCCTGAACACGGTGATCGATTTTCTGATCGTGGCGTTCGTGATTTTCTTGCTGGTGCGACAGGTCAACCACTGGGGCAAGCCTGCTCCTGCCGCCGCGCCGACGACGAAGGAATGCCCGTATTGCCTGACGCAGATTGCGTTGAAGGCTACGCGCTGCCCGGCGTGCACTTCGGAAATCCCCCCGGCATAGGAGCGAATGCGCGAGCGGCGGCGCTTACGTCCCTGACGGATTGATGCGGCGGCTCTTGATCTCGTTGAGGTGTTCGCGCAGGCGTTGGAGAACCGCGGGCGTGTGTCCTTCCGACATTTCCCGTTCGACCTCGGCGAGTGCGAAATGCACGATGTCGTGGTGATGGACCTCTTCTCCCGGCAGCGGATCGCTCAGTTCCAGCCAGACGCGATGCAGCAGATCGATTTCCTTGGGTGTAAGCCGCGGCGCATGTGGGCCCAGGTAAAAAATCTGTTCCTGTCCCTGGGGCGTGAGAATCTCCAGCGTCACGCGAGGGCGCGGCTCGCCCATGCGTTCCCAGGCAAAACCGATTTCCCGTGCCTGCTCCTGCAGGTCCATCTTCGATGAGCTCCCGGCCACCACGGTGCTCGATTGCAGGTTGTCCGCGGTGCGCAGCACGCCTTCCCACAAATCATTTGCGGCGACGACCGCCAGCCGTACCGGTTTGCCTTCTTTTTCCGCGAGCGCCAGGACTTTCGTAAAAAGCAGCTGCTCGATCGTACTGAAAAGCTGATCGGGCGATAAATCGTACTCACCGGTCGCGGCGCGCCGCAAAATCCGTACGTGCAGGACCACGATTTCCGCTTCGCGCCGCTTGGCACGCCGCAGCGCGGCCTCCAGCGGATAGAGCGCGTACTGCGTGCTGACGGGCACGAGAATATTTTTGGGCGCCACGCCGATGTTTTGCAGTGACAGGTCGCCCGCCTGTGTCAGATTGAATTGATCGAGCTCCACGTGCCGTTCGCCGCGCGTACGTTTCTGGGCCTGAATACGCTTCTCGGAAATCTCGAACACCGCGAAAAGCACCGCCGAGAAGGCGACACCGGAAACCGTCGCAGCCGGCTTCGTGAACAGGTTAACGACCGCGATCGACAACAGCACCAGCGTGATCAGCGCCACTCCGACGGGCAACTCTGTGTTGCCAACGCGAAAATTCAGCGGGACTTTGAATTCGCGGGCCTGCGGCTGCGTATAACGCAAGACCAGCACAGCCGTGCCGTTCAGAACGAAACTCCAGATCACGCCGAAAGCGTAGAGGTTCGCAAGAAACGTCACGTCGCCACGGCTCAGAATGATCATCACGATCTGAAGCGCGACCACCATATTGATGATGCGGTGCGACGTACCGAACCTGGGATGCGGCTGCCGGAACCAGTCCGAGAGCACGCCGTCTTCGGAGACGCGATTCAGAACACCGTTCGATCCCACGATGGCGGTGTTCACTGCGCCGGAGAGAATCAGCGTCCCGACGACCACCACAAAAATGTGGAAGATCAGTCGCGCGACGAAAGGCCCAGTCAGGCTCATCGCCAGGCCGCCGATCAGATTCTCGAAATATTGCGGGCGCGTCTTATCCGGGATGATCATCACCGCAAAAAAAGAAACCAAGGACGTGAACACCATGCTGTAGATGAAAATCACCAGGGCCGCTTTTTTTAGATTCTTAAGCTTGGGGTGTTCGATCTCACGGTAGACCTGTGCGAGCGACTCTGCGCCGCTCATCGCCAGAACGGAATGCCCGAGGCCCACGAATACGGCGACCAGAGTGAAGCTCTGCAGGATGTGGCTGTGCGCGAGCCAGCCGAGCGCATGGTCGCTCATCACGATGTTGCGCGGCCGAGGCGCCGGCGGCAGATGACCGCCGCGAACCAGCAGCGTGTAGCCGCACCAGGCGATCAGCGCGATCACCATGACGGTGGTCAGCTGCATGATCCACAGCGCTTTTTCGCTCGATTCGGAAATTCCTTTGATGTTCTGCCACCAGAAATAGAGCGTGGCCGCCACCGCCAGCATTTCCGCGGCAGCGTTGGGCGCCAACGTGAAATGGACGTGGGCGTAGGCCAGCAGTTCGTTCAACAGCCCCGCCAGATACTGGCCGGCGGACACTCCGCTGATCGGACCGGTGAGGATGTAATCGAACATCAGCGCGGAAACGGAGAATTTCGCCAGCGCCCCGCCCATCGCTTCCTTCACCACGCGGTAGACGCCGCCGCGCACGAACATGCTGCAGCTTTCCACATACAGCTGCGACACCGCGTACGACAGCAGCATCGTAGCGAAAATGAACCACGGCGCCGATTTGCCGATGAATTGTTCCGCTTCACCGCCGGCGTAATACGCGGAGGACGCGAGATCGTTCAAAACGATCGCCGCGGCGCGCCAATAGGAAATGAACGCCAGCATCGCAGTGGTGGCGACCAACACTTTGGCGACCGGACGAACGGTTGGCAAAGAAGGAACGGAACCCGTGGGAGTCGCAGACATAAATATTTAATAAACGTCGAAACTATACGTGGAAATTTGCGCGAAAGGAAGGCGGGCGAGCAGCATCTTTAATTTCAATTGCTTGCATCGCTTCTTTGAATTTGGAAATGCAGCGGTTACGCGGTGGTTTGTTTGGCGGCAGGGCGAAATTCGCGCGCGCAGGCGTCGCAGGGGCACATTTCGCGGAGCGCGGCGAAGCTGTAGATGCCGGTCGAGTGGCTGTCGGAAAACTGGATCTGAATCGCGTAATTTCCCACCGACGTCGCGCCTTTGGCTGTCACCCGGGGCTTGAACATCGGAAGCAGATCGGCGCTGCGGGTCTTGTCCCGCGCTTTCGTTTCGCGCTCGTCGTTGCACGTGGCGCACGGGCAGTTGTCGCGCAGGTAGGGGAACGTATAGCGGCTTGTATGCGCATCAGACCACGTAATGGCCACGCCTTCGCCGGAGGTGACGTGTACCTTCACGTCGATGGGCGTCTTCCGCGAATCAATTGGCAGCGGCATCGACCGGCCTTTCGCCAGGGGCGGCAGTCTGTCCAGCAGGAACAGCTTTGTTGTCCCGGGTCATGTCGACGGAATTCGCAATTTTGTCGGCGGCCATGCTGGCGCACGACACGATTCCTTCGGCGCCGCTCCATGGCGCAGTGAGTTCGGCGCCGCGGCGATTGATTTCGTCGACCGACTTAGGCCGGCCGTCGCCTGATCCCGGGAACACGACGTAGGAAACGCCAGCCCGGCTCCCGCCCCGGCGCGCATCGGACCAGATGCCGAGATTCTCAGCCAAAGCGATCGAACCTTCACCCAGCGCGCCGACATCTGCAAAGATCGCGTAGGAATGCTTCCCGGTTCGCTCGCTGAACACCAGAACAATATCTCCCAGGCGAGCTCCCGCCCGCTCCGCCAGGTCGCCCGGCAATGCGACGTAGGGAATCTGCGTGGCATCCACGAAGCGCGCGGGATCGTTGTGCCGTTTCGTGCGGTCAAACAGCGCGGTGCAGGATATGTAATATCCGGGAAACGGATCATCAGGGCCCTGCACGAAGGGATTGCCGTCTTCGTCTTGAACGATTCCATCCCATTGTCCGGGCTGGCCGGCATTGAACAGGTAATCGAGGCCCGTGTCGTCGGCGTTGTAGGCATTCGGCGCGCCATCGGCGTCGATCGCAAGCCCGGAGCTGAAGAAGAATGCCGGGCCGCCGCCCAATTGCCAGATCGGAGCCTGGCCCCGGAGTTCGCCGAAACGATAAACGTCAAAGTCGAACCAGCGAGAGCTGGTCGGGCAGGCATCCCGTGAAATCGCTGCGTTGAGCGGCTGGGGGCTCTGCGCCAAGGTTGAAGCGGGCAGCGCAAATACGATCGCCAGCGCCAGAATCTGGTTCAACAATTTCATACTCGACTATTATACATCCTCGTGTTCGGCGAGCGCGGGGAGCGGCCCTCGCATCGGGCGCCCGGGCTGATGGCTTGCGCGAATGGAGTCGCTCGGCGGATACTACGCGCCAGCTAGGATAGTCCGCCGTCCGAGGAGGCGAAAACTCTCGATGTCCGTCGCGTATTTGCTTAAAACCGAGCCGTCGGAATACTCATTTGAAGATTTGCAGCGCGATGGCGTCACGCAGTGGGACGGCGTCTCCAATCCGACCGCCGTGAAGAACCTGCGGGAAATGACGCCGGGCGCGCAACTCGTAATTTACGAAACGGGCGATCGCAGATCCGCGGTGGGAACCGCGACGGTCGTGTCGGTGGACGCGAAAGACCCGCGCAAGCCGATTGTGAAGATCAAAGCCGCAAAAGCGATCGCGAAACCGGTCAGCCTCGACGAAATCAAATCGCACAAACTGTTCGCCAATTCGCCCCTCGTGAAAATCGGGCGGCTTTCGGTCGTGCCGATCACCGCCGAGCAGTACAAATTCCTCGCCGGCCGCTAGACGCGCCGCGCGGCGTGCTCC
Source organism: Candidatus Acidiferrales bacterium (assembly GCA_035603395.1). Classification (GTDB taxonomy): domain Bacteria; phylum Acidobacteriota; class Terriglobia; order Acidiferrales; family UBA7541; genus Palsa-295. The sequence goes on along the minus strand of DATNKM010000028.1, from coordinate 58,730 downwards.
ACCGCCAGCCGCCCGTGCGCTAGGTCGACGCGCCGGTCCGCGAGCTCGCCGATCGAGGGCGCGTGCGTCACCATCAGGATGGTGTGCCGGTCCGCATGCAGCTCGCGCAGCAGCTTCAGCACGATTCCTTCGTTGGCTTCATCCAGATTGCCGGTGGGTTCGTCCGCGAGAATCAGCTTGGGCGAATTGATCAGTGCCCGCGCCACGGCCACGCGCTGCTGCTCACCGCCCGATAGCTGGCTCGGCAAATGTTCAATGCGATCGGCCAGTCCGACGCGGCCCAGCGCCTCGCGTGCCTCGGCTTCGTCCGTGGTGCTGTGAAAATACTGCGCCAGCATCACGTTTTCGAGCGCCGTCAGGTAGGCGACCAGGTGAAACTGCTGAAAGATGAACCCGATCTTCTCTGCGCGGAATCGCGCCAGCCCGCCTTCATCCAGCCGCGCCACGTCCACGCCGTCCACGAGCGCGCGCCCAGATGTCGGCGTGTCGAGCCCGCCGAGAATGTTGATCAGCGTCGTCTTGCCCGAACCCGAAGGCCCCATGATCGCGATCCACTCGCCGGATTGCACGTCAAAGGAAACGCCATCCAGCGCGCGCACGCCGCCAAATTCCTTGCGCAGATTTTCGATTTGGACCAGCGGCGCCACTATTCCCCCCGCAGGATCACAGCTGGCTTCACGTTTCCGAGCCTTTGCAACGGCAGCGCGCCCGCCATCGCCACCACGACCATCAACACGATCGTAAGCGGGAAAATTTCCCATCGCGGTGCGATCGATGTCCCAAAAACGCGGCGGCCCATCCATCCCGCCAGCGCCATTCCCGCCACGCAGCCGATCACACCGCCGGCCGCGCCCAGCACTCCGAGTTCGGCGAGGAATAATCCTACAATGCGCGCGATCGTTCCACCGAGCGCCTTCATCAATCCCACGTCTGCGCGACGCTCCGTCGCCAGCGCCGCCATCGTCGCAAGCACGCACAGCGCCGTCAGCGCCAGGATCAGCACGATCATCGAGAGTATCAGCAACCTCGTGCGACCCAGCAGATTCCCCTCCGCATCGGTGACTGCGCGCACAGGCCGGACTTCGTATTGAGGGAACGCGGCTGCAAGATGCGCGGCGTATCTCGCGATACTTGCTCCCGAGCCGGTCACGTTCAGTTGCCACAAAGTCACGAATTCTGGTTGGCGCGTCAGCTTCCAGGCGACGGGCAGGCTCACAAAAATCTGGTTGTCGTCCGCCGCACCTGAATCGATCACGCCCGCAACGTGAAGTGCCGCTCGATTCCCTCGGTAGTCGAGCTGGATCGGATCCCCGGGCGCGACCGCAAATTGCTTCGCGGCCTTACGGCCGATCAGGCAGAGCGATGCGTCTTCGCGCGGCCCGACCCAGTTCCCCTGAATTCGCCAGGTGGGATTCAGTTTGGCAAGTTGGTCGAGCCAGGTGCCGCCGGTAACCACAGGAGTTCCAGAAACGCGCGTCACGCTGAAGAAAAACGGGGCAGCGGCGGCGACGTTCGCGGACTCGGGACCCAACGCGGAATTGCTGAGCGCAAATTCGGGCGGAACTTGAGCGGCCGATGGCGTGCCCAAGCCGCCAAAATCCACGCTCTGATCGGCGTTCTTCCCGGAAACGATGATGTTCGGTCCGAGAAGCCTGAATTCCTGTGTGAGCTTGCGGGAAACATCGAGCTCGACGGTAAGCAGTGCCGAAATCACAGCAGCACCGCTGATCACCGCAACCAGCGCCACCGCCAACCGCCCACGATTGCTGCAAAGAAGCTTCCAGAGCAGTCGGCCGAACACTATTGGCCCCGCAGGATCGGCGCGGGATCGAATCGCGCCGCCCGCCGCAACGGAATCAAGCCGCCGATCAATGCCACCAGCGCCGCGATGGCCAGGATAATCGGCAGCAGGACCAGCCTGGGTGAGGCCGGCGTGCCAAAAACGCTCTCGCCGAGCACGCCTGCCAGTCCCGCGCCCACCGCAAAACCGAGCGCGCCGCCAATGAGTGCCAGCGTCAAATGCTCGGCCAGAAAAAGGGAAGTCACGGACGTATTCGTCGCGCCGATTGCCTTCATTACGCCGATTTCCGCCCGCCGCTCCAGCACAGCCGCAGCCGAAGTGGCCGCAATGGCGAGCGCCGCGGCGATCAGCGCCGCCAGCGTGACGATCCAGAGCAGCGCGCTCACATGCGAAAGGATTTTTCCCTCCGAATCCGCCACGCGCCGGATCGCTCGCACGTCCGTCCCGGGCAGCACCTGTTCGATTTGGTAGCTGATGGACGAAATATAGGGCGAACAGAACCACCGGTCGTATTCAGCAGGCGTCAGCGATTTCGGATCGCGATCGGCGAGCGCATCAGCCGGCTTTGTGATCGCGCTGATGAAAAGCTGCCGGAATTCTCCGGGGTGATTCGAAATCTTCTGCGCGACGGAGAGCGGCACGAGGATCGCATTATCCTCGTCGCCTCCGGTCGAAACGGTTCCCGTGATCAGGAGAGGTACGAAATTGTTCGAGGCACCGTTCTTCCCGATAGAAACAGTCTTGCCGACGGCGAAGGCATCGGGATTTTTCGCGGCGAGTGACGCGCCCACGACGGCTTCTTCCGCGTCGTCTTGAAACCAACCGCCGTGTATCTGCCAGGACGGATGAGTGGATTTCAAGCCGGTCACGAAAGTTGTTCCGTCCGGCACCGGCACGCTGTGTTCGTACCACGCCCCGATCACCGTGACGTTCGTGGACGCCAGCGAGCCGGCGCGGGCAAGGGAAGGGGAATTCGCCGGGACATCCAGAAACGGCGTGAATCCCAGAATATTGTGCCGCCAGAAAATCGTCTTCAGCTTGCCGAGGTCCGCTTCCTGCAAATACGCGCCCTCGTCGACCGGCCGGTAATCCACGCCACCGATTTCGAGCGGCAGGGTGTCGGAAAGGGGGGTCACGATCAGATTCGCGCCCAGGCTTCTAAATTCTCGCGCCATGCGGTCGCCCACTTCCAGCGCAATCGAGAGCGTCGCCGTCGCCACAGCCATTCCAAGGACCAGCGCCGCGGCAGTAAGGGCTTTCCTGCGCGGATTGCGCACGAAGGACTCGCGAACCAGGCGGAAAAACATGTCAGCCGTGGATCATCGAAGTGGAATCGAGGAGCGCCGCAAGATCGACGATTACCTCGCCGCCCGCAACGGTGGACTTCACGGGAATGGGGTTGCAGCCGCCGTGCTCGCCGATGGAGGGGGCGTAGATCGACGCCCCGCAATTGCGGCAGATAATGTTCTGGCCTTCCTGCCGATATCCAGCGCGCCCGCAAATCTGGCAGGCATCGAGTGCCGTGGCGTAGTCGCCATTGGTCTGATGGATTACCAGAAAGCGAATCACGGTACCGTTCACGTCGGCGGTGTAGAAATGCAAACTTTGATCCGTCAGTTCGGTCAGAGGAATTCGCACCTGTCCGTTCTGGGCCACCAGCGTCTTGCTGGGCGCCAATGCATTCACCGTGCGGGCATAGGCAAATTCGGCCGCGAGCGCGATAACCACCAGCGAGCACAAAGTCGCGGCCGCGAAGCTCCAGCGCCGCTGCCGTCGATATTCCCACTCACGCATGCGCCGCTCCGCGGAACTCGCGGCGGAGTCTTCAGTCGGTTTTCGCGCGCTGAACCACTCGCGGAGCACCACCAGCGCCGCAACGCCAAGAATCACGGCGAAAAAGAAAACTTCGTTGCGCACGATCGGGCCGACGTAGGCCATTTCCGCCTTGCTCGACCAGATCCACATCGCCTCGCTCAACTCATGCACGCCGGTGAGCGCCAGCTGGAATGCGACGACCATTAGAATCACGCTCGTCGCCGCGAAAAACCGGTGCAGCGGAATCTTCAGCGTCCCCTGGAAGAAAAACACGCCCACGCCCACGGCGATCGCGATCCCCAGCAGCGTTCCGATCCAGACCTGCACGCCGGCGGTCGAAAGCTCCACCGCGCGGAGGATCAGTACCAGTTCAGCGCCTTCGCGCACGACCATGAAAAACACGAACGCCCCCACAGCCCAGCCGGCGGCACGCTTCGATTTCTGCGCGTAGGACTCCACCCGTTGCTCGATTTCCCCCCGAAGCGTGCGCGCCACGCGATTCATCCACACGATCATGGTGACCACCAGGGCCGAGGCGAGTAACATCAGCAGGCCTTCAAACCCGTCTTCGCTGATGGCCCAGTGCTCGAGCAGCAGGGCCGCGGCGACGCTGGCGGCGCAAGCCAGAAAGACTCCGGCCCAGGCGTATGTGCGCAAGGCGCGGCGGCCCGTCCGATTCAGATAGACTAGGACGATGCCGACGACCAAAGCGGCCTCAACGCCTTCGCGGAGAGCAACTAAGAGAGCGGAAATCATGAAATCCCAGTTGTAAGACGTTTACAACTACAAGGTAAGATTAAATTCTTGTTACGCTAAAATCAAGCGAATTCGGCCCCCGGCCCACGCAACGCAATCCCTGTACAATATGCATCCTACATACGATGGCCAATAGTTTTCATGGTTCCGGGCGCTCCCACGGCGCCCGCGTTGGGCCTGTGTCCGTGGTCAGTCTGCTGGCGCTGCTTGCTCTGGCCGGACTGGTGATCTCGGCTGCGCGGGCACAGGATCCGGTCCCCTCGTCCGCCCAGTCTTCCGACTTTAAGCCGGACGCGAAGAAAGCGAAGGCCGCATACGAAGAGGGAAATCGCGCTGAGCGGCAAGGCGACTGGTCGACCGCTTACACCGAGTATACGGACGCCGCGAACTACGCTCCGGCGAATCGTGACTACGTCATCCGGCGCGACGTCGCGAAAAGCCGCGTCGTGCAGTCCAAGATGGACATTGCCGAGCGCGACGCAATTTCCGGCCGGCTTGACGAGGCACTGAAGCAATTGCTAAGCGCGAGTTTTATCGATCCGCTGAACCCCGCGGTTCGGAAACGGCTGGCGGAATTGGCCACCGCGGAAGTCGGCCAGATTCGAAAAAAGCCGGACGTCGAGCTTGCGGGTGAGCCGAAGCTCGAATACAAAACGGGCACGCGAACCTTTGACTATCGTGGCGACACGCAGGGTGCCTATCAGGAACTCTCGCGCCAGTTCGGCGTCGAGGTTGCATTCGATGTCGATTTGCGTTCGCGCCAAGTCCGTTTCCAGGTAGCGGACGTCGATTTTCCCACAGCCGCGCGATTGCTCGGTGACGAAACGGGAACCTTCTGGCGTCCGCTCTCGGCACGGCTCTTCTTCGTGGCGGACAGCACCGCGCAAAAGCGCAAGGATTTCGAGCCGTCGGTCGTGCGCACCATTCTGCTGCCGGCGTCCGAAACGCCGGAACAGATGACAGAAATAGTTCGCATGGTGCGCGACGTGACGGGCATCACGCGCTCGGACCTGAATACTGCCAGCCGCACGCTCACTTTCCGCGCCTCGCCGCACGCCGTCGCGCTCGCCAGCGATTTGATCGACGATCTCGAGAAGCCCACTGGCGAGCTGATTCTTGAAATCGAGATCCTCGAAGTGGACCGCACCAACGCGCTGAATTTGGGGATCGTGCCGCCGCAACACGCGCAGGTATATACCGTCAGCACGCAGCAGATCGAGGAAGCGGCCGCGTCCGAAGAAGGCTTGCTCGACGTGATCGAACAGGTTCTGGGAACCACGACTCCCAACGTGATCGCCTTCGGCGGTGGTTATACCACTTTCTTCGCCACGCTTCCGAACGTGGCCGCGAATTTCTCGCAAATGCTCTCGCTGGTGCGCACGGGGAGGCGCATCCTGCTGCGCGCGCAGGACGGCAAAACCGCTGATTTCTTCGTGGGCGAGCGTTTTCCGGTTTCTCTCGCCACTTTTTCGCCAAGTTTACTGAACGGGTCGATCACAGGTGCCGGCACCGGGATTAACAATCCGCTGACGAACTATCCGGTGGGGAACTCGCCGTCATTCATCGCCACGAACATTCTGCGCGGCGATAGTTCCTTCAACGATCTGATCGTCGCCAATTCCGCGGACAACACGATCTCGGTCCTGCTAGGCAACGGCGATGGAACTTTCGCCAATCAGGTGACCTACCCGCTCGGCGCAACCACCGACAAGGACCCCGTCTGGATCGCCACGGGCTCCTTCGACACACCCAACGATTCCAACATCGATCTTGCCGTGGCCAACAAGGGATCGAACACCGTCTCGATCCTCCTGGGCCAGACCGACTCCGCCACCAGCCTCGCCACCGGCACGTTCGTTTCCGGCACCGATCTCACCACGGGCAATTCGCCCGTCTCCGTCGTCACGGCCGACTTCCACGACCTCGCCAACACGGGTTTTCTCGATCTCGCTGTCGCCAATCAAGCCGACGACACGATTTCGATTTTTCAGGGAAATGGCAACGGCAGCTTCAAGACGCCGACGGTCGTTCCGCTCATCCCCGGTTTTTCGCCGACCGCTCTCGCCTCCGGGAATTTCACCAACAGCGGTCACGTCGACCTCATCGTCGCCGAGGAATCCAATACCGCCGGCAATGCCGGGCAAATTCAGGTTCTGCTAGGCAACGGCGACGGCACGTTCACGCAGGCGCCCAACTCGCCGTATGCAGCCGGCAACACGCCCGTATTCATAGCCACGGGCGATTTCAATGGCGACGGCGTCACAGACCTCGCCGTCGCCGATAACGGCGCGCCCTCCACGTCGTCTGGCGGCGCGGGCGTCGCAGGCAACGCCGTTTCCATTTATTTCGGGAATCCCAATTCGAGCCAGGTAAATTTCGGCAATGGCACTTTCACGGCGCAGAACCTCTACCCCGCGGGCACGTCGCCCACATCGATCGCCGTCGCGGATTTCAATCAAGACGGCTTCGCCGATCTGGCCGTCTCAGACAGCGCGGACAACGCCGTCACCCTGCTATTCAATGAAGGCACCGGCGTCTTCACGTCACCTACACCCGAGATTCCGGTCGGCACCGCGCCTTCCTCGATCGTAACCGCGGATTTTAACGCGGACGGCCTGCCCGACGCCGCCACCACGGACAATGGCGCCGCGGAAGCCACCGTCATTCTCAACAGCGCCAGTCTCTTCCCCGGTGCCGCCAGTTCCTTCGGCACGCAGTTTCCCGGCGCGCAGTATCTCGACATCGGCCTGAAAGTGAAAGCCACGCCGCGCATACATCCGGACAATGAGGTCACGCTCGATCTTTCCTTCGACATTAGCAGCCTCAGCGCCGAAAGTTTCAACCAGATTCCAGTGATCAACAACGAGGCCGTGACGCAAACCGTCCGCCTGAAGCAGGATGAAACCGCCGCCGTCGCCGGTTTCCGCTCGACGCAGCTTACCAGCGCGATCACCGGCAACCCGGGAATCTCGCAAATTCCGGGCATCGGCTTGCTGGATCAGGACACGACGAAGAACAACTCAGATACCCAACTGCTGATTCTCGTGACGCCGCGCATGGTGCGCTACGCCCCGCGCACCGATCACGTGATCTACGCAGGCCAGGGCGAGCCTGAGGGTCAGGGAGGCGCCGAGTCCACCCCGAATGTCGTCGCTCCGCCCACGCCGCCGGTCCCTGCGCCGCCTCCGCCGGAGAATGCGCCACCCCCACAGCAACAGCCACCGCCGCAAGCGCCGCCTCAGCAGCAACCGGAGCAACCTGCGCCGGCGCCGCAAAATCCACCCGCACCGCTGCAGGCACCGCCGCAACAATAATCTGGAGTGTGACAGCGAACGAACCTGCCGTGCGGCAGCTTGCTTCGCTACCAGGATGGAATTTAAGAGGAAACTTCGAGAACAACGACAGGCTGATACGTGCGGGGAACAACTGGCTCGGCAATCGCAATCAAGTGTCCCTGCTGATTGAACACGCGCAATCTTGAAGGCTGCCATTCGCCCGAGTCCAGCTGCGCCGGTGCGCCCTGCGCGGCCACGGAATGCCCGGGCTGAATCTGCGCAATCGGCAAATTGAACTTCGCGCCGTGCCGCACCCGCTTTTCGACAATCGGCAGCACCGTCGCCCGCGGCAAATCCGGCAGCATGTTTTCCAGCTTGATCACGCGCCCGTCGAATTTCCCGGCCTTCGCATCCTCGATCAAATCCGCCAAGGTCGCCGCGTGATCGAGCGTGAATTCACCCACGGCTGTCCGCGTGATCTCCGCCAGATGCGCGCCGCTACCTTGCAGCTGCCCCAGATCGTGCGCCAGCGAACGAATGTAGGTGCCCGAGCCGCACTCGACTGCAAACCGGGCGCAGGATCCCTCGACGCTCGTCAGCCGGAATTCGTTCACCTCGACTTCAACGGGCTCGAGCTTTACGGGTTTTTGTCTGCGGGCCAACTCGTGCGCTGGCCGCCCATGAATTTTCTTCGCGGAAAAGGACGGTGGTATCTGCTGAACTTTGCCGACGAAGCGCTCGGCCAGCGCCTGGATCGCTTCGGGGTTAATTGCGGGCGCAGTGTCTTCGGAAAGTGCGTCGCCGTCCGCGTCATACGTGTCGGTCGCGAACCCGAACCGCACCGTGCAAGTATAGCGTTTTCGCCGGCTGCCATAAAATCGCGCCAGCCGCGTAGCACGCCCCAGCGCCAGGACCAGCACGCCCGTCGCCAGCGGATCCAGCGTCCCCAGATGCCCGATCTGGCGAAATCCTACCAGCCGCCGCACCGTCTCGACCACGTCGTGCGACGTCCGTCCACGCGGTTTATCGACCACAAGAATCCCGTCAATCGGCGCAGGTTTAGGTGTTTTTGCCATTTGCAATTCGTAGCGCCGGATTCGAGCCGGCCAATTCCGTAGGGCTTCGCGCCCCGCTACGATTTCTCCGGGTGGTTCACTTTCTTCAAGAGTTCGTCGATGCGCTGCCCGTATTCTTCCGAATTATCCGGAATGAACATCACTTCCGGCGCTCTCCGCAGCTGTAGCCGCTCCACCAATTCGTGACGGATGAATTTCGACGCTGCCTTCAATCCCTTCATGGCATCCTGGCGCTCCGCGTCGGTGCCGTCGACTTGGACGAACACGCGCACGACCTTCATTCCCGCCGCCACGCGTACTTCCGTCACGATCAGCGGCACGGCCAGGCGTGGGTCTTTCAATTCTCCCGCCAGCATCAACATCACTTCGTTGCGGATCTCTTCGGCGATGCGCTCCGACCGAAATCCCCCGACCGTCATGGTTCGTCCTCGAAATATTCGATTTCGCGCGACACCAGGTCGCGTCCCAGCAAGCGTTCGGATTCCTCGGCGATCGCCTGCAGCGATTCCTCCAGGTGCTTCCCGTCGCCCGAAATGCTCACCACTCCCACGCGCGACCGCTGCCACAGCTCCTGATGCTCCAGTTCGGCCACCGCCACGTTGTAGTGCGCGCGCAACCGGTCTTTCAGGCTGCGCAGCACCTGCCGCTTATCCTTCAGCGACTGCGCATCGGGGATATGAATTTCAAGAGTGAGGAGGCCGATTGGCATGCGCGCCCCGTCGAAATCCAGCGGAGACGTTCTCAGGACTGCGATCTCTATAGGCTTAGATGCGCCGCGCGTCGCCCGTGTCGGGACGGCCGCGATCCGGCGGCAAGGCGGCGTCCATCGGCGATGACTTCTCGATCTTGAAGCATTCGAGAATATCACCCACCTTTACGTCGTTGAAATTCGAGACACCCACACCGCATTCGAATCCCGCGCGCACCTCGCTGGCGTCATCCTTGAATCTTTTTAGGGAGCTGACCTGTCCGGTGTAGACCACCGCGCCGTCGCGCAGCACCCGTACGTCCGCGTTGCGCTTGATGATTCCGTCCTGCACCGAGCAGCCTGCGATTACGCCCGAGCCCTTGACGCGGAACGTGTTCCGCACTTCCGCGCGGCCCAGATACACTTCCTTGATCACCGGCGCCAGCAATCCCGCCACGGCCTTGCGCAGTTCGTCCAGCAGCTCGTAAATAATCGTGTGCAGGCGAATGTCGACGCCTTCGCGCTGCGCCAGATCGAGAGCCTTGCGCTCTGGCCGCACGTTGAACGCAATGATTACGGCATTGGACGCCGAAGCCAGAATCACGTCCGATTCCGTCACCGCTCCCACGCTCGCCTGCATCACTTTCAGCTTTACCTGGTCGTTCGAAAGCTTCGGCAGCATTTCATTCAGCACTTCGACTGACCCCTGCACATCCGCCTTCACCACCACCGGCAGCTCTTTCAGTTCGCCTGCGCGAAGCTGTTCGTGCAATTGATCGAGCGTAAGCCGGCCGGACGATGCCGTCTTGGCCAGCGCAGCCTCGCGCTGCTTTGCCTGCCGGTACTCGACGATGTGTCGCGCCTTTGCTTCGTCCGCCACCTGGAACTGATCGCCCGCTTCGGGCACGCCCTGCAGTCCGAGCACTTCGACCGGCGTCGAGGGTGCGGCCTTCTGAATCGCATGTCCGCGATCGTCAAACATCGCGCGAACTTTTCCGTATACCGCGCCAACGATGAAGACATCGCCCACGTTCAGCGTTCCGTTCTGTACCAGCACGGTCGCCACGGGTCCGCGACCCTTGTCCATCCGCGACTCCAAAACCGTGCCGCTGCCGGGAGCGTCGGGATCGGCCTTCAGCTCGAGCAAATCGGCCACGAGCAGAATCATTTCCAGCAGCCGGGGAAGGTTTTGCTTCGTCTTGGCTGAGACCTCCACCGTAACGGTGGTCCCGCCCCATTCCTCAGGCATCAATCCGCGATCGGCTAGCTGCCGCTTCACGCGCTCGGGTTCCGCGTTTGGCTTGTCGATTTTATTGATCGCTACGACGATCTGCGTGTTGCCGGCCTTGGCGTGCGCGATCGCTTCTTCGGTCTGCGGCATCACACCGTCGTCCGCGCCGACCACCAGCACCACGATATCGGTCACCTTCGCGCCCCGCGCTCGCATGCGCGTGAACGCTTCGTGGCCCGGCGTGTCAATGAACACGATGCGCCGCTCGCCGGCGTGCACTTCGTAGGCGCCGATGTGCTGCGTGATTCCGCCGGCTTCGCCTGCGGCCACTTCCGTTTCGCGGATCGCATCGAGCAAACTCGTTTTGCCGTGGTCGACGTGGCCCATTACCGTCACCACGGGCGCGCGCGGCAGCAAATTACCCGTGCGCTCTTCCTTGATCTTTTCTTCTTCGACCAGCTGCTGCTCGTAGGTCACCACTTCCACGATTCCATTGAATGACTCGGCGAGGCTCGTGGCCGTCGGCACGTCGAGCGCCTGGTTGATGCTGGCGAAAACGCCGCGATCGAGCAGCGTCTTCAGCAACTCCTTGGCGCGAATATCGAGTTTTTCGGCGAGCTCGCGCACGGTAATGCCCTCGGTCACGGTCACCGCGCGGGGTTCACGCTGGACCGGAGCCGGGGCTTCCACATGCGCGCGGCCCGCAGCCGCACCCTGGCGCGTTCGAACTGGATGAAGCCGGCGTTCGCCTTCTGCGTAACGCTTCTCGATGGTCGGGCGTCCACGCGAAGCAGGCGGCTTGCGCGCGTAGAGCGGCTTGCCGGGCTCCGCTTTCGGAACTCCACCGGTTGCGCCGGGTCGCTGGCTGCCGATCGGTTCCGATCCAGGGCGGCCACCGCCCGGCCGCTGCGGAAATCTTCCGGGAGGACCACCGGGACGCGGACTACCTCCCGGTCTCGGCGGACCACCGGGACGCATCTGGCCGGGCGCGGCCGCCGGGCGCATGCCTTGCGGTGCGCCGGGACGCTGCTGATAAGGTTGACCAGGCTGGCCGGGCCGGGGAGGAAATCGCTGGCCTTGCGGAGGCGGTGCCCCCGCTGGTCGCGGCGCCCCTGATCCAGCTGGTGCGACTCCCGCAGGACTCGCTGCCGCTGGACGTTGTGCGGGTGGCGCACCTGCCGGTCGTGCGGGAACACCTGTTCCCGCAGGCGCAACGCCGGGTCGTAGCGGCGCAGTCGGATGTGTCGGATGAGCGGGATGTGCGGCTGCCGGTGACACCGCAGTCGGCGCTGCCGCCGGACGCAGTGGAACGCCGGGCGTCGGACCCGTTGACGGTGCACTGGCTGGACGCGGGGGGGCCGCGGGAGCGCCGCTCGCAGCGGGAGCAGTAGCCGCCGGTCGCAGCGGAGTGACGGCCGGTGCCACAGGTTTCGCCGCCGCTGGAGCGGTTGGCGCAGGCCCTGGAGCAGGCCGCGGCGCGGTTCTGGCTTTTGCCGCCGCGGTCTTGGCCGCTTCCGCTGCTGCTTCCGCCGCCGCGAGACCCTGAAAATGCTTACGCGCCAGTTCCGCGTGCTCGATATCGATCGAGCTCGAGTGCGTCTTCTTTTCTTTGACGCCGATCGTCGGCAAAAAGTCGATCAGCACCTTAGCCTTGATCTCCAGCTCGCGCGCCAGCTCGTTCAACCGAACTTGTTTGGAATCAGACATTCGATCTTCGAAATTCTCCCTGTTACTCCGCGCCTTCGGCTTTCTCGGCGCTCTCGTCCACGGTTTCGGCAGCTGCGCGATCCGCTTCGGTCGTTTCTTCCTTTTCGGGCGATTCTTCCGCAGCAGCTTGCGCTTCGCCTGGGTCGCCGTCGGGAGTTCCAGCCGCCTCGGGGTTCACCTCGGGTTGGCCCTCGACAACCAGACTTTCGGCGGCTGCTTCGTCCTCGGTAGAAGGTTCGACCGGTGCAGTCGCCTGCGCTTCGAGAGCCTCGAAGTACGCCGCCACTGACTGGTGAATCTTCTCGACCATTTTCTCGCCGATGCCTGGAATTTCGACCAGCTGTTCCGGCGTCATATCCGCGAGCTTTTCAACCGACGTGATGCCCGCCGATTCGAGCTTTTCGATCGTCTTCGGACCCACGCCCGCAAGTTCCGTGAGCGGAGTGCCGGGAGCCGTCAGCGCGGCCATCTGCGCCTCGATTTCGCGGCGCTTTTCTTCCTCGCTCTTGATGTCGACGTTCCAGCCGATCAGCTTGCTCGCCAGGCGCACGTTCTGACCCTTCTTGCCGATGGCAAGAGAGAGCTGCGTGTCCTCGACGATTACCTCGAGCCGCTTTTCTTCGGCGTCCACGATCTGCACGCGCGTCACCTTCGCCGGGCTCAGCGCCTTTTGCGCAAACGCGATGGTTTCCTCGCTGAAGGGAATGATGTCGATTTTTTCGCCGCGCAGCTCGCGAATGATCGACTGCACGCGCATGCCCTTCATTCCCACGCACGCGCCCACGGGGTCAACGTCCTTATCGCGGCTTTCGACCGCGATTTTCGTGCGCTCACCGGCTTCACGGGCCACGGCGCGAATCTGCACCGTGCCGTCGTAGATTTCCGGCACTTCCATTTCGAACAGCCGCTGCACCAGGGCCGGATCGGCGCGCGACACGATCACCTGCGGGCCCTTCGCCGCACGCTCGACCGCGCGGATCGTCACACGCAGCCGGTCGCCTACGTTGTAAGCCTCCAGACGCGATTGCTCGCGCTTGGGCAATCTCGCTTCGGTGCGGCCCAGGTCCACGATCATGTCCGGGCCTTCCATGCGCTTCACCACGCTATTGATCAGCTCGCCCACGCGCGTGTGGAACTCGTTGTAGATCGTGTCGCGTTCCGCCTCGCGCACTTTTTGCAGGATCACCTGCTTGGCGGTTTGCGCAGCGATGCGTCCCAGGACGTCGGTCGGCTTCGTGGCGACGATTTCGCCGCCTACTTCGATATCCGGATTTTTCTTGCGCGCGTCGGCCAGCGAAATCTCGCGCAATGGGTCCGCGACTTCCTCGACCACGATATGCACCGAAAACACGTCTATCTGGCCGCTCTCCGCGTTGAACTTGGAACGAAGATCTTCTTCCGTGCGGTAATATTTCCGCGCAGCGACCACCATCGCGTCCTCAATGGCCGCAACGATGACCTCCGGTTCGATGTGCTTCTCCCGGCTGATCTGCTCGATCGTCTGGTACAGCAGACTCGCCATCCCTGTCTCTCCTCACTCCCACCCGTCACAGCTCCACCACCAGGTTCGCCTTGCGAATCCCGGTGTACGGCACCGCGACTTCCCGATCGCGCACCGTCAGCTTCACCATTCCGTCTGCATAGCCCGCCAGCCGGCCCTGAAAAAACTTTTCGTTCTCCACAGGTTCGTTGAGCCAAATCTTCGCCAATCGTCCCGTGAACCGCTCGTAATCGCCCCGCTGAATCAGCTTGCGATCGAGCCCGGGGGAGCTCACCTCTAAAGTGTAGCTCGGTCCCGGTACTAGGTCTTCTACATCCAGCAGCACGCTCAGCTGCTCGCTGACGTGCTGGCAGTCGATGTGACTGATGCCGGCACCATTGTGCGGGCTGGCCGGGTCCGGCAGGCGGTCGATATAGACCCGCAGGAACCGCTGCTTGCCCACTTTCCATTCTACGTCGAAGATCTCGAGTCCGAGCGAATGGGCCACCCGCTCAGCTGCCTCTCGAATCCGATCCAGGTCCATACTCTTCTAAGGGCGGCAGTTATACCCATCCGGGCCCGCCGCGCCCAATTTCCATCACCCGGCCAACAAAAAAGTGGGCTCGCGCCCACTGGTTTGTGCGACCTATCTGGAAGCGACCCAGTATAAGCCCCGATGAAGTTCAACGCAAGCCGTCTGCTAGGCGACACGATTTGGCAGAGGGCGACACGATTTGGCAGAAGGCGAGGCGCGGTGTGATCGGAGCGCCGGGCTCGACATTTCTGGTACGATAGCACCGATTTCGCATGGCGCGGTTCGGGATCGAGCGATGACTTTAGGCGAAGTGGTCGACAAATACGTTGCGGTCGGGGGCGGATACGGGAAGGCGGTCGCGCTCTCGTCGCTGGGGCTTTCGCGCGAGGAACTGGAGCGAACATTCGGCCAGCTCGACGAGGATTACCACATCAGCCGGTTCATCCACTTCCAGTGTGCGGCTGGCGCGAACTTCGCAATCAACGGTTTTCCGCAGACCCACGTTTCCATTGACGCTGAGATCAAAAGCGTTCTCTGATTTCCCATTGCTCCGAACCGAAGACTAGCGCACCGGCGGGTGGAAGTCGAAGTCCGGGTCCACGTCGACTGGAATGTCGGAGCCTTTTGCGAGGGCGGCGGCGAGTTCGCGCGGCATCACCGCGTATTTTTTGAACCATGCCTCGGTGCGGGCGCGGTCTCCGGTGTTTTCCTGCGTCAGGAGTTCCTTGGCGAGCGAGGAAATAGCAGCAGGCATTTTTTCGAAGTCAGCGGCGTAGAGTCCGGTGGCAGGGTCGCGGCGGATGGCGCCTTGTTCGGTTAAGTAGCTGATCTCCATCATTGAGCCGGCGCCGTGGGCTTCGGCGATGCCGAATCGAATCGTGCGGAAGGACTCGCCTAGAAACGACGCGTAAATCTCGTTCAACTTTTCCTTTGGAATCGCGCCGTGATCGACCAACCATTTCACGCACATCATGCCGGTGATGTCGGCTTTGGATTCTTCTAGCGCGGAATATTGCGGCCCGATGGCTTCGCCAATGCCTTGTTTCGTTCCGTGAACGTGCGTGGGGCCGAGGCCGTGCGAGACTTCGTGGAGCACGACGAAGTCGAGCGTGCCTTCGCCGGTCACCATGCTCGCTTGATCGGCGGGCATCAGGCGCTGGGCCAGCGGAAGAATAATGTAGTTCACACGCGCGTCGAGAAAATTCTTCCAGAAAATTTTCTTCGAGCCCTTTTCCTCGTGGATGCGGGGATCGTTGGGCAGATTGTCGGCAACGGCCTGGTAGCCGTGGAGCAGATCGCCGGCGCGATAGATCGCGTCGACGACTTCCATCGGTTGATGCTTGCCGCGCTCGGACGGTAGATCTGCGGGCGCGAGCGGGAGCGATTCCTGCAGCTCGGGCACGTACTGCTGGAACATCTGAAGTTTACGGCTTTCAGCGTCGTTGCGAATCATGATCGACGCGCCGAAGCTGGTTTTCACGCCGAGCAGGCCATCCAGATAGACTTCGTAGGGCGCGAAGACGATATCGAATTTCGGATTCTCGAGGTCCATCCAGGCGAGATCGCTTTTGTAGTAGTCGTCGTTCAGCAGAGCGTCGGCGCGCAGGCGCAGGAAATTCGCAAACGCCGGATCGTCGCTGAGCTCCGCTGCTTTGCGAAGATCGGCGGCCATCGGGTTCAGGAAATCGCCGTAGGCGGCGTGATACGGATCGAAGCACGAGCCCCAATATTCCGCCTGTGTGCCGACCGCGCACATTTTCTCAATCGTGTAGGGTGAATAGACGGCGGATTTTTCAAATCTGCCCTCGCGGATGCGCTTTTCGAGGTTTTCGCGGGTCTCCAGCGGGAGATAGAAACCGCGGCCGGGAGAGGCGGGCTCGGTGCCAATGAACGGCTTGTCGTCACTGATCTGGAGAAAACGGCCGCCATTGATTTTCAGGAGCTCGCGGATCATCTGGTTTTGCGGGTTCGTGCTGCCCTCAAGTGCGACGTAGAGTTTTAGGCCTTCCGGATCGCTCTGGCGCCAGTAAATGCAGTCAAGCAGGCCGGCGGCATCGACCAGTTTTGCGACCATCTGCTTTTCGCGGTCGGTCAAATGGCTCGGATCGAAGTGAATCTTGACGGCCTTGAATTCCCCGAGATCAGCCGCGAGTTCTTGCGGGGTGATTGAGAGTTGCGTCGCAGAAGATTGCGCCTTGGCCTGCGCGATGGAGATCGCGGTCGCACCAAAGGCGCAGAAGAGCAGGAAATTCACGGCCAGAAAACGCATCGAGAGAATTCCCCCGGTTTGGCGATCAGCCCGGGCCTCGAGGGTTTGTTTTGTGTGGAGCACGGACGCTTCTAATCGTGAATCTTGGCGATTAGACGAGGGCTGGCACGGTCTGTCGGAAGCCGCCGAGTGCGGCGAGCTCATTGCGCTGAGCCGGCCGCCCTTGGCGAAACCGGAGCGTACATCGAATTGTACTCTGCCGTTCACGCGGACATCTTAGAGCAGAACGGGAGAAGTGCAAGGCTGGAGTTGTGTGGGCTTTTGGGATGCGAGGCAATTTTCCCGGCACCACGGCCGCAGCGATAACCCTCGCGATTGAGTCTTTGACGGACTTGGGAGGGCCCGCGATTTCGCTTGGCCGAAATGCGCAAGATCAGGCGGCGCCGGCGGTTTGTACTTCGTCGGTGACGACACTGAATTTGATCAGGTCGGTGCGGCCAAAAGACGTGGTAATGGCTACGTCGGAGGCGTCGCCGCCCGTAGCGATCAGGACGCGGCCGACGCGCGGAGTGTTGTGGCGGGCGTCGAACGTCCACCAGCGGCCGTCGAGGTAGGCTTCGAACCAGGCGCTGAAATCCATGGGCGACGGTGCGGGCGGCACGCCGATATCGCCGAGATAACCCGTGGCATAGCGCGCGGGAATATTCATGCAGCGGCAGAACGTAATGGCCAGGTGCTGGAAATCACGGCAGACTCCGACGCGATCAGTGTAGACGTCGAGCGCCGTCTTCGTCGGACGCGCATGCTGATAGCCGAATTGAACGTTGTTGTGGACCCAATCGACAATCGCCTGCACGCGGCTCCAGCCGGGCGCCGTATAGCCAAACAGTTCGCTGGCGACGTTGGACATCTTGTCGACTTCGCAGTACCGGCTGCTGATGAGATACACGAGATTTTCCGCCGGCAAATCTTCCACCGGCTGCTGGCGCGCCCCGGGCTGCGCGCCGTCCGGCAGGCCGGAATCACTGATGAGAGTGGAATTCCAAAGCCGCAATTTCCCCGCAGGAGCCAGAAACCGCGCGCAGCGATTGCCGAAGCGGTCGAGGTAACTCTCGACGTTCACGTAGGGTTCGATTCGAAGAACGTCCGGCTCGCGAAGATCCTGTTCGCGGGAAGGATGGACGTTCAGGAGCGCCACGACCGCGACAGGGCTCGGCACGTTGAATTCGATGTCGTAACCAATTCTGATCAGCATACGAGATCGTAGCAGCGCAAGCCCTCTTTTGATGCTCGGCTTGGGTCGGCGGCCACATGATCGATCGCGTGGAATTCGCCTCAGCGGACGCCCTGAGCAATCAAAGACGAAGGAACCGAGGCGGGCCGCTTACCGCTGTTCGCCTGAAAACGGCCGGAGGCGAACGAAGACGGCGACACCGACCGGATGCAAACCGTAGATCGGCGTGAGGGTCCCCGGCACGCCTTAGGTGGTGAATTGAGCGCCCAGGGCGGACGCTAGCCGCGGAATTAAATCAAAATCGTGGTCGTAGCCGAAGGTGTATGCCTGTACCTGTCCGATGGGCTTTTCCACGAAGCCCGCCGGCCGATTGTGGCATGCTAATGAAACCCGGCGGAGCGCGAACTACGGCGGACTTCAGAGTTCATAAATGATCGCGCCTCCGGGTGACGAATTGGGGCGCTAGGACGTCCAAATGCGGGATGAGGGGGTTTCACTTGCACAAGTCGAGCTCATGGATTGCAGTTTTGTGTTTGGCGTTTATTTTATCGGCGGGCGTTGCAACGGGACAGGGCCCATCAGCGGCTTCGCCGGCTGCTCAATCGAGCTTGGCGGCGCGGGTGCGCGATACCGGATTCATTCAACTGACATCGGACAGCTTTGCCGGTCTTACTTCGGATGAGAAGATGGATGCGTACTGGCTCTATCGGGCGGCGGTGGCCGTCGATCCGATCGCGTACGACCAGAACTCGGCGGACGGCCTCCGCCAAAAGCATTTGCTGGAAGCGATCCTGACGCATCCGAACGGTATCGACCCGGGCGCGGCCAAGAAAATCGCCGAGTACACCATGCTTTTCTGGGGCAACAAGGGAAATCACGACACGAATACTTCCGGGAAAATCCTGCCGGAATTCACCGCCGATGAGTTGCGGGCGGCCGCCGAACAAGCGAACAAGAACGGCGCTAGGCTGGGTTCGGCGACAGGGCTGGCGCGTGAGCTACAGGAACTGAACAAGACGATTTTCGATCCGGAGTACCAGCCAAAGCTCGTGCAGAAGAATCCACCGAATGGCGAGGATATCCTGGAGGCCAGCAGCGAGAATTTCTATTCCGGCGTCACGCTGAAAGACCTGGTAGGTTTCACGGAACACTACGCGCTGAATTCGCGGCTGGAGAAACAGGACGGCACGCTGATCGAGGACGTCTACCGTGCGGGCACGCCGGACGGTACGGTGCCACCGGGAAAATATGCGCGCGAGCTGGGGCTGGCGATCCGTGACCTCGAGCAGGCGGTGAAGTACGCGCCTTTGCAGCAGCAGAAAGTAATCAACGATTTGATCCGCTACTACCAGACCGGCGAACGCGCCGACTGGATCCGCACTGGTATCGACTGGGTGCGCGATAAATCGAACCCTGATTTTTCGAACGGCTTCGTCGAAGTGTACAAGGACCCGCGAGGGCAGAAGGGCGCGATTCAGGGGTTCGTCAGCATCGTGGACGAGAAAATGAACAAGTTGACGACCGGATTCGGGGCGAATCTTGGCTATTTCGAGCAGCGCGCACCGTGGGACGACAAATACAAGAACCCCAATCCGACGCCGCCCGTGGTCAACGCCGTGGAAATGATCGCCGAGACGGGGGATTTCAGCGTTGGAACGATCGGCGACAACCTGCCGAACGAAGACGAGATTCACGAGAAGTACGGGTCAAAGAGCTTCGTCCTGACGGGATCGATTCGGGCGCTGAACAGCGCCGTCGGAAACTCGGTTTCCGACGAATTTTTGGCCACGCAGGAAGAAAAGGACCGAGCGCGGCAATACGGCGATCTGGCCGAAAACCTGATGACGGCGATGCACGAGGTGATCGGGCATGGCTCGGGCCGAGTGACCGCGAAAGTGGGGCACGATCCCGAAGCGTTTATCAAGGAATACTATTCGACGCTCGAGGAATCGCGTGCGGACCTGATGGCGCTGTGGAATTTCTGGGATCCGAAACTGCTTGAGATGGGCGTGATGCCGAACACGGACGTGGCTAAGACGGAATACGACGCGGAGGCGCGCGCGGCGCTGTCGCAGCTGCACGAGGTGCCGACCGGCGACACGATCGAGGAAGATCACCGGCGCGGCACGCAGCTGATCGTGAATTTTATTCGCGACAAAACCGGCGCGATCCAGCCCGTGGAGCACGATGGCAAAGTGTATTTGCAGGTGACCGATTACGCGAAGATGCGGCAAGGGGTGGGCCTGTTGCTGGCGGAGCTGATGCGCATCAAAGCGGAGGGCGATTACGACGCGGCGAAGGCGCTGATTACGAAATACGGAATTCATTTCAACACGGCCTGGCGGGATCAGGCGGTCGAGCGCTACAAGAATCTCGATATCCCGGAGAAATGGGTGGGGATCAATCCGGATTTGGTATTGCGCCGCGGGCCAGGCGGGAAGATGGATGTGACGATTACGTATCCGCGAGATTTTGCGCAGCAACAGCTCGAGTACTCGAGGATTAACGGAGAATAGGCGTCCCTCCGGGGCTAAAGGTCTCTTTCATTCTCGACCGATCATCGGGCGAAAGCTCCGCGATTCCACCTCATAAGGCGCGGAACTTATTTTGCGGCGACGGTGGAGCGAGACAGGCGATCGGCGAGGGCTTTTTGTTCCTCGCTGAGGGCTTTTGGCAGGCGGTCGCCGAACTTCTTGAAGAATTCGCCGATGGCTCGATCTTCGGCAACCCAATCGTTCGAATCCACGCTGAGCAGTTCCTTCATCGTGTCGCGGGAGATGTTCAGTCCGTCTAGCGTGAGCGACGACGGCGTGGGCACGCAGCCGATCGGCGTTTCCGTGGCGGCGGCGCGGCCTTCAATGCGGTCGAGCATCCATTTCAGCACGCGCACGTTTTCGCCGTATCCCGGCCAGAGGAATTTTCCGTCCGCGCCCTTGCGGAACCAGTTGACGTGGAAAATGTTCGGCGGATTTTTCATCCTGGCGCCCATCGCGAGCCAGTGGCCGAAATAATCGGCCATGTTGTAGCCGCAGAAGGGAAGCATGGCCATGGGATCGCGGCGCGAGACTCCCACAGCTCCTGTTGCGGCGGCTGTGGTTTCAGACGCCATCGTGGCGCCGACGAAAACTCCGTGCTGCCATCCCTGCGATTCGTAGACCAGCGGCGCGAGACGCGCGCGGCGGCCGCCAAAAATAAATGCAGAGATGGGAAGACCTTCGGGATCCTGCCAGTGCTTTGAAAGAGACGGCGATTGCGAAGCGGGAACGGTGTAGCGCGCGTTGGGATGCGCCGCGGGACCGGAAGCGGGCGTCCATTTTTCACCCTTCCAGCTGATCAGACCTTCGGCCGGTGCGCCGTCGATGCCTTCCCACCAGGGCTCGCCCGTCGCTGTCATCGCCACGTTGGTGTAGATCGTGTTGCGATTTGCCGCGGTCATCACGTTGGGGTTCGTTTTCGCGTTCGTGCCGGGTGCGACGCCAAAAAATCCGGCTTCGGGGTTGATCGCGCGCAGCGTGCCGTCCTCGGCGATGTGCATCCAAGCGATGTCGTCACCAACGGTCCAGACGCGGTAACCCTCGGATTCGAGCGCGGAAACCATCATGGCGAGGTTCGTCTTGCCGCAGGCGCTCGGAAAAGCAGCCGCCATGTAGGTGACTTTGCCCGACGGATCTTCCAGACCGAGGATCAGCATGTGCTCGGCCATCCAGCCCTGGTCCCGCGCCATCCAGCTGGCGATTCGCAGCGCGAAGCATTTCTTACCGAGCAACGCGTTGCCGCCGTAACCGGATCCAACGCTCCAGATCAATTTTTCCTCGGGGAAGTGCGTGATGAAACGGCGCGTGGGATCTAGATCGCCGAGCGAGTGCAGGCCGGGGACGAAATCGGCGGAGCTGCCCAGGCGGTCGAGCGCGACCTTGCCCATGCGGGACATGATGCGCATGCTGGCGGCGACGTAGGCGCTGTCGGTGATTTCGACGCCGACCTTGCTGTAGGGCGATTTTTCGGGGCCGAGGATATAGGGCACTACGTACATCGTGCGGCCCTTCATGCTGCCGTCGAAAAGCGGCCGGAGCTTGTCTTTCGCCTCCGCGGGAGCCATCCAATTATTGGTGGGGCCGGCGTCTTCTTTTTTCTGGGTGCAGATGAAGGTCAGCTGCTCGGTACGGGCCACGTCATTAGGATTGCTGCGGTGCAGGTGGCAATTCGGAAAGGTCTTTTGATTCAAGTCGATGAAAGTGCCGTCGCGGAGCATCTCCGCCGTCAGGCGCTCGTTTTCCGCTTCCGAACCGTCGCACCAGACAATCTTTGCAGGCTTTGTGAGTCGCGATGATTCCTCAACCCAATTCTCAAGAGGTGTGGCCACCCTGTCTCCCTGGGACCCTGTGAGGGTAGGCCGCGCGACGCTCGGTTAATTCGGCAGGTATCGCGGCGCGGCGGTCATAAAAACGCGCTATTTGTCTCACCAAAAATTTTAGGGTACGCGGCCGGGAAATGCAAGGAAGGTGGTTAAGGCAGGTTGCCTTGGCGGCGGAGGAGCGGGCGGGTGCGCCACAGGCGGATTGCCGGTGCCGACCGGGCTCCGCGGCGAATGTTATACTCGCCGCGAAATGTACGCGCGAAAACTGGCGGCGGAGATGACCATCGGCGCTGAACGCCGACCGGTGCCGCTGGATTGGCTCGACAGCTTCTGCATGCGCAATTTCACAGGCTCGGCGGAATTCGACGACACGCTGCCGAAGGCGGACGGCACGCTGGAGGCCGGGCTGAGCGTCGATCCGGCACGGCTGGCCGCGGCGATGAGCGAGTGGTTCACGAAACGCGGAAAAGGGAATGGCGCGGCGGTGCTCATCGAGCTGCGCGAGCTGGCGAAAGAAGGTTAGGGGATCTCAAACAAGAGCCGGGCGCGCTCGCCGCGCGATTGGGGCGTTTCTATTTTCGCGCCGCCAGTGGCCCGGCTCTCTAAACCGTTGGACGCAGGCCCGGAGAGATCGTTAGCAATAACGCCGCCGCGACTTGAAACCTGCCCCAGCCACTTAGGTGGCGTCTATTTTTCGAGTATTGCTCTGGGCGCGGGGAAGATGCGCCGGATCACTCGCCAGCACGGCCCGTATTTTCGGCAGCGCCGCCCTCGCGGCAGTTTCTCCGGCGGCCACCAGCTGCGGCGTCTTCACGAATTCGTCCCACTGGATGTGATGAACCTCGGGCTCGATCAAAATATCCACGTCGGTGTGCCAGAGCTGCGCGGCGGCGGTTTGAATGATCGAAAACGAACGGCTGATCACCTCGATCGTATTTTGCGGCGGCGAACCAAGCAGGCCTGGCTCCAGGTGTACGCCGATTACAATGTCTGATCCCATTTCCCGCGCGGCTTCGGCCGGCACTGTCTCGGTGAGAAATCCATCCACCAGAATCTGTCCGCGATATTCCACCGGCAAAAATAATCCGGGGTAAGCGCACGACGCGCGCAAGGCCGGCCCGATCTCGCCTTCGGTGAAGTGTTCCGATTTTCCGGTCATCAGATCAGTGGCCACAATGCTCAGCGGAATTTTCATTTCGGCGAAGGTTTCGGCCGGCGTGAACTTGTGGAGGTAGTGTTCCAGGCGTTCGTTGGATGCCATGCCCATTCGCGAAAGCGTCCAGCGCCCGAAATCGTGAAAGCGGGTGGCGTATCCCTGCCGCTCCATTTCTTCAAGCGTAGTGCCACTGGCGTAGGTCGCGGCGATCAGCGCGCCGACGCTGGTGCCCGCGATGAAGTCGATGGGGATCTCGTTTTCTTCCAGCACGCGCAGCACACCGATATGCGCGATGCCGCGGGCGAAACCGCCGCCCAGCGCCAGCCCCACCTTCGGCCGATTGCCCTGGCCCGCATAGGCGAACGATCGCAAGCCACTCACGGCCTTGCGGATCCATTTTGTGGTCGTGTTCATCCAGATACCCCACTGCCTATGCACACTCTAACAAAGTCAGACGCGCACCGGGCGTTTCCGGTTGACCAGGGGTGGCGCTTTTGCAACGATGTGCCGAACGGTGCGTGGGGGATTTCGCCGCATGCGACCACCGATTGAGAAAGCTGCTGTGCTGGGAGCGGGCACGATGGGCGCCCGCATCGCCGCTCACCTGGCGAACGCCGGAATTCCGTGCTACCTGCTCGATATCGTCCCGCCGGAACTTACCACAGACGAAAAACGCAAAGGCCTGACGCTCGAAAAGGCCGCCGTGCGCAATCGCATCGTTCTGGCTGGCCTCGATGCCGCGAAAAAGTCGCGACCCGCGGCGTTTTTCACTCCCGAAGCCGCGCGGCTGGTCACTCCCGGAAACTTCGAAGACAACCTCGCATGGTGCGGCGAAGTCGATTGGATCATTGAAGCCGTCGCTGAGAATCTCGAAATCAAGCGCAAGCTTTTCGAACGCGTGGACGCGGTTCGCAAACCGGGGGCAATCGTTACCACGAACACGTCGGGCCTGCCGATTCGATTGATCGCCGAGGGCCGTTCCGAGGAGTTTCAGCAGCACTGGGCGGGCACGCACTTTTTTAATCCGCCGCGTTATATGAAACTGGCGGAGCTGATTCCCGGGCCGAAGACTTTGCCCGCCGTGATGGAAGCGCTGGATGAAATTTGCGACCTGCGCCTCGGCAAAGGCGTAGTGATCGCGAAGGACACGCCGAATTTCATCGCCAATCGCGTCGGCACGTTCTCCATGTTGAACGCGATCCAGCAAATGCTGGCGCTCGATATGACGTTCGACGAGGTGGACGCGTGCACCGGGCCCGCCGTCGGCTGGCCGCGCTCGGCCACGTTCCGCACGGCCGATATCGTCGGCCTCGACGTGCTGGACCATGTGATCCGGAATATTTACGACAGCATTCCCGACGATGAATCGCGCGAAACGTTTCGTGTGCCGCTGCTGATTCAGGAAATGATGAAGCGCGGCTGGCTGGGAGAGAAAACGGGCGGTGGATTTTACAAGCGCGTGAAAGGCGCGGGCGGCGAATCTGAAATCCTGACGCTGGACTGGAAGACGATGGAGTACCGCCCGCAGCAGAAAGCGAAATTCCGCTCGATCGAAGCAGGCAAGGCGATCGATGACACGCGTCAGCGCCTTCAAATGCTCCTGGCCCCGGCGATGGACGGCTCGGGCGGTGACAAGGCCAACAAATTTATCTGGTCCGCACTGAGCGAGACGTGCCTTTACGCCGCGCGGCGCGTGCCGGAAATCGCGAATACCGTCGTCGACGTGGATCGCGCCATGCGCTGGGGATTCGGATGGGAACTCGGACCGTTCGAAATCTGGGACGCGATCGGAGTTGAGCGCATGGCGAAAGCGCTCGAGCCCAGTGGCAAGCAGATGCCGCCGCTGATCGCGAAATTGCTCGCGTCGCCGGAAAAGTCGTTCTACGAATCGGAGAAAGGAACCACGCGCTATTTCGATCTGGTCTCAAATGCGCTCGCACCCGTTTTCGAGCCGCCCGGAATTCTGATCCTGAAGTCGTGGAAGGATCGCACGCCCGTGATCCAGCAAAATTCTGGCGCGAGCTTGGTTGACCTGGGTGACGGCGTCCTCTGCTGCGAATTCCACGCCAAGATGAACGCGATCGGCGGCGACATCACGTCGATGCTGAATGCGGGCATCGCCAGGCTCGAAACGGAATTCGAGGCAATGGTGATTGGCAACCAGGCGGCGAATTTTTCCGCCGGTGCAAACCTGATGCTGCTGCTGATGACCGCGCAGGAAGGCGAGTGGGACGATATTCATCTCGCCGTGCGCCAATTCCAGCGCGTGAACATGGCGATCAAGTATGCGCCGCGTCCCGTCGTGACGGCTCCGCAGGGAATGGCGCTGGGCGGCGGATGCGAAATGAACCTGCACGCCGCGCGAATTCATGCAACCGCCGAGGCTTACATCGGCCTGGTCGAGGTCGGCGTGGGGCTGATTCCGGCCGGCGGCGGGTCGAAAGAGATGCTGATCCGCGCGAACGAACATGCCGCGGGCGGCGACACGCTCGATCTGACGCACGCGCTGCGGCCGATTTTCGAAAGTATCGCCACAGCGAAAGTTTCCACCAGCGCCGAAGAGGCGCGGTCGCTTGGCTATCTGCGCCCGTCCGACCTGATCTCCATGAATCGCGATCGACAGATCGCCGACGCGAAGCAGACCGCGCTCGCCATGGTTCGCGCCGGATACCATCCGCCAGCGCCGGCGGAAGTCCGCGTACTCGGCGAGGAATTCTACGCGCTCGCGAAGCTTGCGATTCACGGCATGGTGCGCGGCGAGTTCGCCACGGAATTCGACAGCGTGGTCGCGCGGAAACTTGCGTACATTCTGGCCGGGGGCTCGATCACGGCGACGCAAACCGTCCCCGAGCAGTACATCCTCGATCTCGAACGCGAAGCATTCGTCAGCCTGTGCGGTGAACGCAAGACGCAAGAACGCATCTCCCACACGTTGAAGACCGGCAAGCCTCTCCGAAATTAGATTCGTTGTCCCGACGTACAGCGAACATTCGCCGAAGGTACGAAGGTACTATTGCCGTCGTAATTCCTCCCGCCGAAAATGGATTAGCACCAATAAATCAGGCCTTTTCGGGGGGAACGGACCATACCCGTTCGTACTATTATGACGACAACTGTCAAAGACACTTTGGAAGTTGCAGGTTCAGCCGCCGGTACCTCGGCCGCGCCGGCTGGCGATCACGCGAAGCCGGAATCCCCTGGCTTGCGCGCCGATGCCGTGTCGTTGGAAGTTCCCGTGAAGGTGCACGGCTCGCGCCTCGCAGAAGTGGTGCGCGGAATCACGCCCCACACCGAGCCTTTCGAAGAGCAGACCACTAGCATGATCGTGTTCCCGCAGGGTGGCGTGCTGCGGATGTCGACTCCTGTGACCGCCGGGCAGATGATGGTGGTTACGAATTTGAAGAGCGGACACGATGCGATTTGCCGCGTCGTGAAGGTGCGCGCTTACGGGCCGTCGCAAAGCTACGTCGAGATCGAATTCACGAATCGGCAACAGGGATATTGGGGCGTGCAATTCGCGGGCGAAGAGGTCGAGCCGGCGAGGGCGTTTGCGCCGCTGCCTCCGCCTCCGCCGTCGGCGATTTCCACGACGGTTCGAGTGGAAGCCTCGAACGCCATCGAGAGTTCGCCGAAAATTATGCCTCCGGCGCCGACATCGGTGGCCCCCGTTCCCCCTGCGGCCGCGAAGCGACCCGAACCGCCGCCTGTATTCTCGGTTCCAGTGAAACCGGTTGCGCCTCCGCTTTCGGCGCGAAACACGCAACCGCACAAAGCCGAATCGTCGTTCGTCGGGATCGGCGAGCAGGAGGAAGTACAGCCTGCGGCTTCTACGACGAGCTTCAAGACGAAGCCCGAGCGAACAGTCGCACCTGCTGCGTCTCTTTCAATCGCGGAGCTGCGCGGCGACGGCCTACTTGCCGCGCCGATTTCAACCTCGTTGGGATCCGGCATACCCGGCGAAATGACCGATCTTTCCGCCGATCTCGAGGAAACAACAGCGACTCAGCAGCTCGAGCCGGTTCCTGCGACCGCGGTGTTCACTCCTGTCGCCCAGCCCGCCTCAGCGCAGAAAGTTTTCGGCGCGCGATTCGACGCCCTGACTCCGGCCGTCGCCGACCAAGCGAACGAAGCGCCGTCATCCGGCACACGCTGGTTCCTGATCGCTACAGGCGTTGCGGCGTTGCTGGTTGCCGCCGTCGGTGGAGCGTTCTACTTGCACTTGCTGCCCGGCGTGAAATCGAGCGCGCGCCCCGAATCCGCGCCGCCGGCGATGAGCTTGCCCGCAACGTATTCGAATTCCTCTGCGGGCCCGGCTCCCGCGGCACAGAGTACGCCGCAGACGGCCGCCTCAGCGGCATCGTCAGCCGGTGCCCCCGGAATCGCGGTGCGCACCACCGAACCCGTCATCGCGAATCGTGCGCAGCCAGTTGCAGGGGCAAATCAGAAGCAGGAGAAGACGCTACCCGATATGTCCGCGGCGCTGGCCGCTCACCCCGTTTCCGCGAAGCATACTGCATCGGACGACGCAGGTTCCGCTCCTTCCGTGGAAGGCGGAGAATCGTCCGCGGGCGAGCTTCAGCAAATGTCGTCTGCCGCCAATATCGCGCCACCGCCGCCTCCTCCCGTTCGCATAAAAGTGGGAGGCGACGTGAAATCTCCCGTACTGATTTCTTCCGTGATGCCGATCTATCCCTCCATGGCGAAGTCCTCGGGAATCGCGGGCAACGTCGTCTTGCAAGCCTCGATCAGCCCGGCGGGAATCGTGGTCGCCACAAAAGTGCTTTCCGGGCCTCCCGTGCTGCGGCAGGCTGCCGTCGATGCAGTGCGCCGCTGGAAATACCACCCCGCCATGTTGAATGGCGACCCCGTCGCCGTGGACATCACGGTCACCATGGCTTTCCACAACTAGCGCGCGCGAAGCCTTCTCCTTTTTTCTGCCCGGATGATCCGCTCGGACGCGTCAACCACTCCCGGGCGCGCAGGGTTGATTTTTCCTACGCATAGGCATCCAATGGAGTGGGTTTCGGGCAGCCAATCTTCATCCGTTCTGAGGTGATCATGCGAGAAGCCGTGCTGGTGAGTTCCGTGCGGACCGCCGTCGGCAAAGCGCCGAAGGGAACCCTGCGCACCACGCGTCCCGACGATCTCGCCGCGGTTGCGATCAAGGAAGCGCTGGCGCGCGTGAAGGGTTTGCAGGCCGAAGACGTCGAAGACGTGATCATCGGCTGCG
Source organism: Candidatus Acidiferrales bacterium (assembly GCA_035603395.1). Lineage (GTDB taxonomy): Bacteria > Acidobacteriota > Terriglobia > Acidiferrales > UBA7541 > Palsa-295. Next base: position 30,180 of record DATNKM010000028.1, on the reverse strand, counting down.
CCACTCCGGAAGCAGAGCAGGGCATGAATCTCGCGCGAATCGCCTCGTTGCGCGCGGGCCTGCCCGTCAGCGTTTCCGCGATGACCATCAATCGATTCTGCTCCTCGGGTTTGCAATCAATCGCGCTGGCGGCCGAACGGATCCTGTCCGGCCAGGGCGATGTCGCCATTGCAGGCGGCGCCGAATCGATGAGCATGGTGCCCATGGGCGGACACAAAATCGCGCCGAATCCCTGGTTGATGGATCACCATCCGGACGCCTACATCAACATGGGCATGACCGCGGAGAATCTGGCGAAGAAATACGGCATCTCGCGCGCAGCGGCCGACGAATTTTCGCTCGCCAGCCACCAGAAGGCGCTCGCGGCAATTGCCGCGGGTAAATTCAAGGACGAAATTGTGCCCGTGGCGGTGACATACAACGTGCTTGAAGCCGGCGCCCATGGTTCTGCAAACGGCGGCGGGAAACCGAAAAATGTAAGCGTGACGTTTGATACCGACGAAGGCCCGCGCGCCGATACTTCGCTTGACGCGCTTGGAAAGCTCAAGCCGGTCTTTCACGCCCGCGGAGTGGTGACGGCGGGCAACAGCTCCCAGATGAGCGACGGCGCCGCCGCTTCGGTGGTCATGAGCGCCGAACGCGCGCGCGAGCTGGGACTGAAGCCGCTCGTACGATTCGTCGCGTACGCGACGGCGGGCGCGCCTCCAGAGGAAATGGGCATCGGTCCGGTTTTCGCCATTCCGAAGGCGCTGAAAATTGCGGGGCTCACGCTCGACCAAATCGATGTGATCGAGTTGAACGAAGCGTTCGCGGCGCAGGCGTTGTCAGTGATCAAAGTCGCGGGACTCGATCCCGCGCGAGTCAACGTCAACGGCGGCGCGGTCGCGCTAGGCCATCCGCTCGGCTGCACCGGAGCAAAGCTCACGGCGACGATCCTGCGTGAGCTCGAGCGGCGTAAGGCGCGCTACGGTCTTGTGACGATGTGCATCGGCGGGGGCATGGGCGCCGCGGGAATTTTCGAACGCGCGGCATAGCGGCTGGGGGCGGTGCGCGAGCGCATTTCGCAGCGGTCGCGCTAACAGGGGAGAGACGATCATGGCGACGACAACCAGTTCTCAGTCCGTGATTCACGGGGGCGGATTCTTGACTGCGTCAATCGCCCCGGCGGAAATTTTCACGCCCGCGGACGTGACCGACGACCAGCGCCTGATCGGCCGGACCGCCTTTGAATTCGTGAACAAGGAAGTTCTCCCACTGGTCGCCGATCTCGAGAAACACAAAGAAGGCCTGATGCCGTCGCTGCTGAAAAAAGCCGGCGAAATCGGCCTGCTCGGCGCGGGAATTCCCGAAGCGTACGGCGGCTCGGAGCTCGACAAAGTCGCCGCGACCGTGCTGACAGAAAAAATCAGCGTGTACGCCGCTTTTTCCGTCGCGTTCGGTGGCACCACCGGCATTGGCACGATTCCCATATCGAGCTTCGGCACCGAGGAACAAAAAAGGAAATACCTGCCCAAGATCGCGACGGGTGAGTTGCTCGCGGCGTATTGTCTATCCGAGCCGCAGGCTGGCTCCGATTCGCTCGCCTCACGCACGCGCGCCGTTCTTTCGCCCGACGGCAAGAGCTGGATCCTCAACGGCCAGAAAATGTGGATCACCAACGGCGGATTCGCCGACGTCTTCATCGTCTTCGCGAAAGTGGACGGCGAAAAGTTCTCGGCGTTCATCGTCGACCGCAACACGCCCGGATTCACCATCGGCGCCGAAGAAAACAAGATGGGCATCCGCGGCAGCTCCACCGTCCCTCTGTTTTTCGAAAACGCCCGTATCCCGAAAGAGAATCTCCTGCACGAAATCGGCCGCGGCCACATCGTCGCGTTCAACACGCTGAACGCCGGTCGCCACACCCTCGGTGTTTCCTGCATGGGCGGCTCCAAGAGGGCGCTCGAGCACGCCGCGAAATATTCCCGCGAGCGCGTCGCGTTCGGAAAATCAATCGACCAGTTCGGCCTGATCCAGGCCAAGCTCGGCGAAATGTGCATTCGCACCTTCGCTCTCGAATCGATGATCTATCGCACCGCCGGAATGTTCGAGGCCGCCATGGCCGCCGGCGGCGCCGACAAAGTGAAGCAATCGATGCAGGTGCTTGAGGAATACGCCATCGAAAGCTCGATCAGCAAGGTCGCCGGAAGCGAGACGCTCGATTACTGCGTCGACGAAGGCCTGCAGATTTTCGGCGGCTACGGTTTCCACGAAGACTATCCGATGGCGCGCGCCTATCGAGACAGCCGCATCAACCGCATCTTCGAGGGCACCAACGAGATCAATCGCATGCTGATCATCCAGATGCTGCTGAAACGCGCCATGGCCGGCACGCTACCGCTGATTCCCGCCGCCAAAAAGCTAGGCGATGAATTGCTCGCCGGAGGGTCGTTCGAGGACGCTCCCGCGGGCGATTTCGCCGAGGAAGAGCGGTCGCTCGCCCAATCGAAGAAAATGTTCCTGCTCAGCGCGGGCGCGGCGGTTGAAAAATTCCGCGACAAGCTGGCCGAAAACCAGGAAATCGTCGCCGCTCTCTCGAATATCGTGATGGATGTTTATGCCATCGAATCCAGCCTGCGCCGCGCGCGAAAATCCGGCTCCGGCGCGAATTCGCCGATGGCGGACGCGGCCCGAGCCTTCACCTACGACGCTGTGGACCGCATCGAAAAAGAAGCCCGCACCGCGCTCGCGGCCACGTCCGAAGGAGATACGATGGTCACACAGCTCGCTGCCTTACGCCGCCTCGCGAAACACGCGCCAATCGACACGATCACGCTCCGCCGCCGCGTGGCCCAAGCCGTAATGGCGCAGGGGAAATATCCGTTCGAAGGCCGCTGAGAAATTTCGTTATTTTACCGCCGCGAAATAAAACCGAATCCGCTGCTCGATAATTGTACGTGGCGTGACATATTGTGTCGCTCCGTCGGTTTCAAAGACGAAAAACCGTTTCCTCGTTCCTAATTAGTGGAAACGGTTTTCCGTTTCGTCTGCTCGTGTCCTTCAACGTCACGTATTGTCAATCACTTACACGCTGGTACTTTGGAATCGCCCGTGCATCTAATCAAATCGAGACAGGGAGAGGAACCCGAAGTTATGAAAATCGTCTTAGCCCAGCTGAAGAAATATGCCAGCGATTTCTGGCAGAACCAGCCGCTTCGCAAGCGCACGACCTGGGGAGTGGCCATCTTTATCGTGTTGCAGCTCTATTTCGTCCGCGAATTGATCGCCGCGGAGCTTCTGTTTGGAATCTTGTTCCTATTCGTGTTCGCGCTCGCCACACTCCTTTACGCGGTCGGCACCATCGGCATCGAGGGGCGCAGTTGGGCCGAAGCGGGAGCCCGCGTCGTCGCCACGTCGGCGCGCCGCGGATACAGCACGCTGGAAGAAATCAGTAAAAAGCCATTCCGCCATCCACATTCAGAGTCTGCCCAGTAATCGCGCTGGCCTGATCGGATACCAGGAACAGGGCCGCGGACGCAATTTCATCCGTCGTCTGCGGTCGGCCCTGCAAAATGCTCCGCAGCATCTGCCGCAGCGTTTCGTCGGCGCCGGATTTGAGATAATCCGAAAATTCGCGCGTCAGATCCTTCGACATTTTCGTCTCCGTCACCGGCCCGGGGCAGATTGCGTTCACGCGCACGCCCTGCCGCGCCGCTTCCGCCGCCACTACGTGCGTCAGTCCGATCAGCCCCGATTTGGAGCTGGTATACGCGCTACTCAGCGCGAACGCCATCTTCGCTCCGGCCGTCGAAATATTCAGGATTGATCCCGATTTCCGCGCGTACATTTCCGGCAGCACCAACTGGCAGAGCAGCATCGGCGCGCGGAGGTTCACGTTCATCACCTGATCCCAATCGCGCATCGGAAATTTCTCCACCGGCGTCACGGGGCCGTAGATCCCAGCGTTGTTCACCAGAATATCGACCTTGCCGAACGCCGCGCGCGCGCCATCCACGATCTTCTTGCAATCGATCTCGCGTGCCAAATCCGCATGCACGGCCGCCGCTTGCCCGCCCGCGGACCGGATTTCGTTCATGGCCTCGTCAATTTCATTCTCGCTGCGCGCCGTCACCACCACCGCTGCGCCCTCGGCGGCCAATTTTCGCGCAATCGCCCGTCCGATCCCGCGCCCTGCGCCCGTCACAATCGCAACCCGCCCCTCGAGCAGCATGTTCTCTCCGTGAATTCGAATTTCAGAGGATAGCACTGCTTGCAGGGCTTTTCTCCGTGCCCTCTGCGTCCCTGCAGTGATGCCTTCCGGTTAGTACCGGTCGTTGACGCCGCCCGGCGTAGGAACTAGCATCCATATCGGCCTCGCCTCATGCGCCGCATCCAATTCATCGAGCTCCACGAGCAATCCTGGTTTCCTAAATTTCTGCGCGACGACATCACCGACACGCTCCAATTCGCGCTCAGCAACACGGCGGCCTACGGATCGATCGCACCACTTTTCCAGCGCGCGCTCTGCGCGGCGAAGAGGCATTCGATCGTTGATCTTTGCTCCGGCGGCGGCGGGCCGTGGCTCGATCTGGGGCGCAGGCTGGAAAGCGGCGTCGCGGGAATCGATGTTTTGATGACGGACAAATTCCCCAACGTCACCGGGTTCCAGACGGCGCAGGCTCGCTCCGAATTCCCGATGAATTTTTACACGCAATCAGTCGACGCCCGCGAAGTGCCGCGCGAGCTCGACGGCTTCCGCACGATGTTTTCCGCGTTCCATCACTTCCGGCCCGCCGACGCGCGAGCGGTCATTCAGAACAGTGTGGACGCCAAGCAGGGAATCGGCATCTTCGAAATCACGCGCCGCACCGCCCCAGCTGTCGCGTCGATGATTCTGTGGTCCCTCTCTCCGCTGTTCTTCACGCCGTTCGTCCGGCCGTTCCGCTGGTCGCGCCTCTTCTTCACATATCTCGTGCCGCTCATCCCGTTCGTGCTGTTGTTCGACGGCATCGTCTCCTGCCTACGCACCTACCGGCCCAGTGAACTCTCCAACTTGGTCCACGAACTCGGCGCGACAAAGTACGAGTGGCAGACAGGAGTATTCCGCGAGTCCATCCTGAAAGCTCCGATCACCTACCTGATCGGTTTTCCCTGCGCGTCCGCCGCCGACGAGCGCATTTGACTCCGCACGCGCGAGCGGCATAGGATGCCGCACGGCTTTTCTGAACGGGGGAATACGAAAAATGGCGACGAATTTCGATTTGCTCGGCTCGTACTGGACGCTCGCGGGTGGCGGCGCTGAGCCGCACACGGATCACGAGTATTGCCCGTGGGATTTGCGGCAGAGAGCCGAAGCGGCCAGTCGCGCGGGCTTCACCGGCATGGGTATCTGGTACGCCGACCTCATTCACACGCTGAAGAAGGGCAGCCTGAAAGACATGAAACAGATTTTCAACGACAATGGCATCCAGCACATCGAGCTTGAGTTTCTGCAAGGCTGGTTTGCAGACGGCGAGGAAAGGAAAGCCTCCGACGCCGAGCGCAGAAAATTCTTCGAGGCCGCCGACGTATTGCGCCCCCACCACATCAAGGTCGGCTCGTTTGTAAAAACCAGCGCGACGATGCAGAAAATGACCGACTCCTTCGCCGAGCTCTGCGCAGACGCAGCCAAACACGGCGCGCTCATCGGTTTCGAATTGATGCCGTTCTGCGATATCGATTCCATCGAAAAAGCCATGCAGCTTGTCGACGGCGCCGGCGCGAAAAACGGCGGCATTTGCCTCGACCTCTGGCACATCGGGAAGCTGAAAATTCCCTATGAAAAGGTCGCGCGGATGCCGCTCCGTAGCATCACTTCGATCGAAATCAACGACGGCACGCACGAATGTCCCTGGAGCCTGCACGAGGACACGATCAATCACCGTTTGCTTTGCGGGGAAGGGGAGTTTGAGCCAAAACGCTTCGTCGCCGAAATGCTGAAGACCGGCTACAAAGGTCCATGGGGAATAGAGGTCCTGAATGCGGAACTGCGCAAGAAGCCTCTGAACGAAATCGTTACGAGCTCCTACAAAAGCACGCGCGCGCAATTTCCCGCCTGACAGTTGTCGTCCCGCGGCGGCAGAACACCATGCCTGACGACCGAAACGCAGCTCCGGACAATACCGCAGTGCGAGTAGCCCTCTCGCGGGCCCTCCACGTCCAGGTAGATCTGCCGCCGCACGTGCTCGAAGACGAAATCGGTCTCAAACTCGTGGCTCCGGACGAAGGCTGGCGCAACCGTCCGGACATGGATCCTCGCGGCACCGCCCTCTTCCGCGCCTCCATCGTAGCCCGCGCCCGCTTCATCGTGGATCTGGTCGTCGAACAGGCCATACGCGGCGTCCCTCAGTACGTTCTTCTGGGAGCCGGTCTGGACACCTTCGCACAGCGCCGCCCCGAGTTCGCCTCCCAATTGAAAGTGTTCGAGGTGGACCAGCCCGGCGCTCAGGCCTGGAAGCAGCGTCGCCTGCGCGAGCTTGGCTTCGGCATTCCGGAGTGGCTGCGATTCGTGCCGATCGATTTCGAGGCGGGTGGTTCATGGCGCAAGAACCTGAAGAACGCCGGTTTTGACTCCGCGAAGCCGGCGATTGCTCGCACTAGCCCGCGAGGCAGGTTTCAGGGAAGTCCAGCACATCTCGGGAGCCAGGTTAACCGAGCGCTACTTTGCGGGAAGATCGGACAGCCTCCGGCTCGGAAGATCGGAGGAGCTGCTGCTCGCGACTACTTAATCGCGCTAGTCGGCCGCCACGCGAGCGTGCATCACCGATTCAGCTGCGGCTACAATTTTCTCTTCATTCGGCAGCACGAAACTCTCCATCGGCTCGCTGTACGGCACCGAGGTATCCATCGCCGTTACGAGTTTGATCGGCGCCTTCAAATACTTGAATCCGTGCTCAGCCACTTCGGCCGCGATAATCGCTGCCGCGGACGCATGGCGCGGCGCCTGGTCCACGCACACCAGCCGCCCGGTTTTCTCCACGGACTTCACGATCGTCTTCGTATCCAGCGGCGAAAGCGTCCGCGGATCGACCACTTCCGCGCTGATTCCTTGCTTCGCCAGAATTTCAGCCGCGGCCAGCGCCTTTTTCACCATCCACGCCGTCGCCACGATCGTCACGTCCGTTCCCGCGCGCTTCACGTCCGCCACGCCGAATGGCACCAGATAATCTCCCTCCGGCACCGGACATTTATCGAGCATCAGCATGTAGTGATGCAGATAGACAACTGGATTATCGTCGCGAATTGCGGACTTCATCAGTCCGTACGCATCCGCCGCATTTGACGGCACGGCAATTTTCAACCCCGGAATTCCCATCATCGCGCCGTAAATGCAATTCGAATGCTGCCCCGCCCATCCGGCCGCGAATCCGAATCCCGCCTTGAAAACCGCCGGCACTTTCACTTGCCCTCCGGACATATACCGCAGCCGCGGCGCCTCGTTGATCACTTCATCGAACGCCACGAGCATGAACTCGGCCATATACAGCTCGACCACCGGCCGCAGCCCCATCATCGCCGCGCCCACCGCAATGCCCAGTTCCGCTGTTTCTGAAATCGGCGTGATCCGCACGCGGTCCTTGCCGAATTTGCGCACGAACGGGTCGCGGTCCGTCATCGCCATGTTCTGTCCATAGAACACGACGTTCGCGTCGCGCTGCATCTCCTCGGTGATCGCCACGGCGATCCCTTCAGCAAACATCATTTCGCGCGGCATATTTTCGTCTCCTCTTCAAAATCCAGATTCGTCATTCTGAGCGGAGTGACCGGACACCTTTCCATTTCGTCCCGCTCTTGCGGGGCGTCCGGTCACGCAGACAAAGAGTCTCCCCGCTGCGTAACGACTACGCCCAAACGTAATTCAGAGCATCGGAACCCGACGGCAACGGGCTCGCCAGCGCGAACTTCACCACGTCTTCCATCTCCGCCCGCACTGTATCCTCGATCTTCTTCGCGTCCGGATCGGCGAAAAATCCGCCCGAAATCAAATGCGCGCGGAATTTCTTGATCGGATCGTTGTTCTTCGCCGCTTCGTACTCGGCCTTATTGCCGTACACCTCGACGGCCTCGTGTTCCTGGAACTGCGTCGGCACCGGCGGCACGGTGATTGCATTCCCATGTGGGCTCATGCGATAGAACTTCGACTCGATCAGCGAAGGCCCTTCACCCGCACGCGCCCGCTCCACTGCCACGGTCATCACGTCGTACACCTTCAGTGGATCGGTGCCGTCCACGGTAACTCCCGGAATGCTAAACGCCTTCGCCTTCATCGCCAGCGGCTCCCCCGCCTTCGCGTTCGCGTCTTCCAGCTCGGCTTTCGTGTACGCCTGATATCCGTTGTTCTCCAGCACAAAAACCACCGGCAGCTTCCACACCGCCGCCATATTCAGAGTCTCGAAAAACACGCCCTGCTTCGAAGACCCATCGCCGAAAAACGAATACACAACCTGCCCGGTCTTTTTCACCTGCGCCGCATAAGCAGCGCCCGCCGCATGAGCGATTCCTTGCCCGATGATTCCCGAAGCCGTCGGAAAATGATGTGTCGGATCGGCCAAATGCATCGACCCGCCGAATCCCTTGCACACGCCGTCTTTGCGCTGATAAATCTCCGACATCAGCGCGCGCGCCGGCGTACCGAGCACCAGTGGGTAGCCGTGGCACCGATAGCTCGGCATCACTAGGTCGTTTTCCTGCCGCGTCGCCAGGCAGCCGACGATGCTCGCCTCCGCACCGTCGCCCAGATGCGCGTGGCCGCGGATCACGCCCGGATGCTCCACGAACGTCCGCTTCACGCGCTCCTCAAACTCCCGAATCCGGCACATTTGCGTGTACATCCAGATCAATCGATCTCTCGAAAGCTGGCTCGAAGTCGAAACTGGCATCGCTCGTTCCTCCTGAATGTCTTGCGCGGCACTCTACGCGGGAACTTCGTCTCCTGGTTTGCCGATGTATCCCAGCGTTCCGCCGACATCCACCTCGGCCGGCTCACGCGCCAATATTTTCAGCAACACGCCGTCTTCCGGCGCATCCAGCTCATAGCTCACCTTTTCGGTTTCCAGCTCGACGATCGGCTCGCCCTGCTTGAACGCCTCGCCCTCGCTCTTGATCCAGCGAACGACGGTCACTTTCGTCGTGTTCATCCCGCCCGTTTTGGGCACCAACAGATTCGTAACGATGGCGAATTCCTTCCCCGGTCAGAGTTTCAACGTGTCAATGTGATTCCCGAACGAACCTGCTCAGATTCGCCTGCAGCGCCTCATGAGATGCAGATAGTCTCGCGCGGATGTCCCCCGAGCACAAATTTCTTAACCTAATCCCCGCACCATGTCAACCAACGGCCGATATCTGCTACTCTTGCACCGCTTCGGGGGATTCGCCGGTTGAAACGCGCTGGTGCACGCGCACGTCTGCGCACTTACACGCCGAGTCCCGGGGGGGGGAACGATGAATTCGCGCCTGCGAAATGTTGTACTGCCCGCCTTCGCGCTCATCGCCGCGGACGCCCCGCAACTGAAATTGAAATGGGCTCCCGGCACACCCAGCGTGAGAATCATCCGATCGCAACCTGGCGAATATCGCAGCCCTATCTTCGTCAGCGGCAACGGCGGTGCGCTCTACACGCTCGACGCCTTGACTGCCCGCACATGCTGCACCGCATCGACTTTCCCGGGGTTCATCCCGCCTGTCTTAGGCACCACCAGGTTCGTAACGTTTCAAGTGAACCGGGGTGGCCGATGAAATTTCACCCGCGAGAATGCGCGTTGCTCGCCGCGGCAATCTTCTGGGCGAGCCCAAGCAGCGCTCCGGCCGCGCGGACGCAAAGCGCCGCGACAGCACTGGCCGCGCCGCCAGCGCCTACCGCAACGCCTGTTCCCACCAGCCAACTCGTCAATCCTTGTTCTGCTGACGTAAGACCCGCGGCGCCCACCGCTCCTGCGTGGGCCGGCTGGAGCACAACGCCCTCGAACGGGCGCTTCCAGTCCGCCGCGCAAGCCGGACTTTCCGCAGCCGACGTAGCACAACTTCAACTGAAATGGGCTTTCGGCATCCCCAACGTGAAAATCGTCCGCTCCCAGCCAGCCGTATATCGCGGCCGCGTTTTCGTTGGCGCGAATGACGGCACGCTCTACGCCCTCGACGCCGCCACCGCCTGCATCATTTGGGCCACGACCGCGAGCAGGCCCGTCCGCTCCGGCATCGCCATCGGCAAAGCCAGCGACGCTGACGCCGTCTTCTTCGGCGATGCAGGCGGCGACGTGTTCGCGCTCGATTTCGCCACGGGGAAACCTCTCTGGGCTGCACGCCCCGAGGATCATCCCAACGCCACGATCACCGGCACGCCCACGTATTTTGAAGGTCGCCTCTACGTCCCTGTCTCATCCGGTGAAGAAGGCGCCCGCCGGCGCGCCGAGTACGAATGCTGCACCTTCCGCGGTAGCGTGGTCGCGCTCGACGCCGCCACCGGCAAGAAAATCTGGCAAGGCTACATGGCCGCTGATGCGCCCGTCGTCGTCGGCAAAACGAAAGAAGGCCACAATATTTTCGCCCCTTCAGGCATGGCCATCTGGTCCGCGCCCACGATCGACACCGCAAAGAATCGCATTTACGTCGGCACAGGCGACAATTACTCGGAGCCCGGCACAAAAACCAGCGACGCCGTCGTGGCGCTCGATCTGAGAACCGGCGCGATCCTCTGGTCCGTGCAATTCGACAAGGACGACGTTTACAAAATCGACTGCGGCGATCCTCCGCGCGAAGGCTGCTCGCCGCCCACCAATCCTGAATTCGATCTCGGCGCGTCGCCGATTCTGGTCCCGCTGGCGCACGGCAAGCGCGCTCTAGTCCTCGGCCAAAAAAGCGGCCTCATCTACGCCGTCGATCCCGACGCGCAGGGAAAACTTCTCTGGCACGCGCGCGCCGGCGCTGGCGGCCTGCTCGGCGGAGTGCAGTGGGGCCCCGCCACCGACGACACGAACGTTTACGTCGCCGTTTCCGATCTCGCGTTCCAAGGCCGCGGCCCCGATCCGGCCAAAGGCGGCGGCATTTCCGCCTATCGCCTCAGCGACGGGCAGCAAATCTGGAAAACTCCGCCGCCCGGCTGCGGCGATCGCCGCCCGTGCAGCCCGGCGCAATCGCAAGCCGTCACCGCAATCCCCGGCGCGGTTTTCTCCGGCTCGATCGACGGCCACCTGCGCGCCTACGCCACCGGCGACGGAAAAGTTATCTGGGATTTCGACACTGCGCGTGATTTCGACACCGTAAATCAAGTCTCCGCGCACGGCGGCTCGCTCGACGTCGGCGGACCCATCGTCGCCCGGGGAATGGTCTTTGTCGTCTCGGGCTACGCCGGGTTCGGCGCCATGCCCGGAAACGTGCTGCTCGCATTCGCGGCCAAGTGAGAACAAGAATGATCCGCCATTTCCCAGCTCCCGCACTTCTCTTTCTCTGGGCGGCACTCTTCGTCGCGCTCGCAGGCGCGCAATCGAAACCTCCATCGCCGCCGCAAAACTCCGTGACCGCCGGCGAATTCCAGATTGACCCGCCCACGCTCGTCTCGCTCGGCTTCGAATGGCGCGTCGCGGGAGACGACAACCGCAACGCCCGCGTCGACGTCACCTTCCGCAAAAAAGGCGACCAAACGTGGCGGCCCGCGCTCCCGCTCCTGCGCCTCCAGCACGAGCAAGTCCCCGGCGGCCTCCCCCGCGAAGGCGGAGCGCACTATTTCACTTACGTTGCGCCCAACATGTTCGCCGGCAGCATCCTCGACCTCGAACCCGACACCGCATACGAATGCCGCTTCGTGCTCACCGATCCCGACGGCGTCCGAGGCACCGCGCATCGCACCATCACCGTCCGCACGCGCAAGGAGCCGATGCCCGCCGAAGGCGGCCACGTCTACCACGTCTATCCCTTCGGCTATAAAGGAGGGAAGCAGGAGCCGTCTTTCACCGGCATCATGGCCGCGTATTACCTCGGCTCCGATCAGTCCGATCACTCCAACGCATTTCCGCCGCGCGTCCAGGCCGGCGACATCATTCTCGTCCACGCCGGCGTGTATCAGGATCACCGCTTCGTCTATAGCGGCTTCGATCGCACCATCGCCGCGTACGGCACTCCGTTCGACGGCACGTATTACCTCACCGCCAGCGGCACGCCGGATAAACCGATCGTCATCAAGTCCGCCGGCGATGGCGAGGTGGTTTTCGATGGCGACGGCTGCCAGAATCTCTTCAACCTCATGGGAGGGAACTACAATTACTTCGAAGGGATTACCGTCAGGAATACCAATGTCGCGTTCCTGCTCGGTATCAAAAATATCGCCGGCTCCAGCGGCTTCACGCTGAAACATTCGCGCATCGAGAATGTCGGCCGCGCCGTGGAGGATGACTGGTCCGGCTCGAAAAATTTCTACATCGCCGACAACGTCTTCATCGGCCGCCACGATCCGCTGAAATTGCAGAGCTGGTGGACGCCGCAGGTCTGGGCGAAATTTCCCGGCTATCCCGCGCTGATCACGTCCGAATACGCGATCAAAATCTACGGCCAGGGCCACGTGGTCGCCTACAACTACGTCGCCAACTGGCACGACGGCATCGACATCGCCACCTACGGGGATCCCGACGGCGTCAACGACGGCGCTCACGAGGAAATCCGCGACCGCGTCCCGGTCTCCATCGATTTCTACAACAACGACATTTACAACATGGCTGACAACTGCATCGAAGCCGACGGCGGCGCCCACAACATCCGCGTCTTCCGCAATCGCTGCTTCAACGAAGCCGGCGGCGCGCTCTCCGCCCAGCCCACCTTCGGCGGCCCGCTCTATTTCTATCAGAATGTCATGTACGACAATACGACCGGCGGCCCGCTGAAGCTGATCGACACACCCGCCGGCGTCCTGATCTACCAGAACACGTTTTTCGGCCAGGGCCGCCTAATGGGTCCCGCTGCCAACATTCATTTCCGCAACAATCTGTTCCTCGGCGACGGATGGGCCGATCCCATCCTCAACCTGCGCACATTCACGAATTATTCCGACTCCGACTACAACGGCTTTTACTCGAATCCAGGTGCGGCCACGTCTTTCGAATGGACCTCTCCGGATTTCGCCATCGCCGCGGATTATTCCGGCAAGCTCGTCACGCGAACCTTCAAAACACTGAAGGAATATCAGGACGCCACCAAGCAGGATCAGCACAGTGTTCTCGTCGGCTACGAAATTTTCGTCAACGTGACGATGCCGGATAGAAACGATCCGCAGCATCTGAACAACCCCGAGGATTTCGATTTCAGCTTGAGAGGAGCGATTAAATACTCCCACGTGACCGAGCCGCCGATGACGGTCGGTCAACTTCAGCCGCCGAACCCCGCGATCGACGCCGGCGTCCTGCTCCCCACCATCAACGACGACTTCACCGGCAGGGCCCCCGACCTCGGTGCCCACGAACTCGACAGGCCCGTTCCGCACTACGGCCCCCGCGAATGGCCCAGCGGCCCGCAGGATCCGAATGCCCCGCGTTCCGTCACCGGTCCGCCGCATTAAAGTAACGCCGCCGCCCGCCAGTTCTGCGGCGTTGTTTTCGCACCATCGTTATCCTGAGCGAGGTCGAAGGATCTCTCTTGCTGTTGGCGACGTTCTGCCAGCATTCGGCTGGCATATTCGACGTCGTCATGACGAATCTATTAGCCAGGAAGTGTTGTGTGAGTCGAGACGGTCAGGTCTGGACTCCCGATCAGTCCGGCGTGCTGCTTTGGTTTGCATCGCTGGCACCCGATGCGATTCGACGGCCTCTGTCCTTTAGCAGCGTGCGCCTCTGCCGTTGGTGCTCCAGGATCGCGACCGCGCGAAATTAGGTGGGACACCACAACACCCTGATTTGCCCGCAACTTATTGAAAACAAATAACAACCACGCAAACGAAGTGCGGCACTTTTGGGGCCTCCGAAATTCGCCGGGCGCGCGAAAACGATGGATGAATCCTCGACGGGTCGGCATTTAAGCCACCGAGGGGCGCCAACGCTATGGCCAAGAAGCTTCGGTCGTGTGCGACCGGGGTAGGGGTGGCGGCGTCCTTCCTTTGCCGAAGGCAAACGACCCTTGGAGGGTGTGCGAAAGGCCATCGCCGGCGTCCAGTCAAGTGGCGTGCCGTTCGCGGAAGGCGCCTGGGATGGTTTGCCTGGGGCAAATGAGCGGAGCCCCCGGTCACGGGAATGAGCACAATAGTTTGAACGAAGTGGCGGCGGCGCCGAGGTTACGGTAATATTACCCTGAATTCTGGAGAGGACATTGAGTCTCACACACATTCAGGGTGCGACCACTGCGGGAGCCAAGACCTTGGTGCGCGTGCGGCCGCGCGGATTCTGCGCAGGCGTGGTGCGCGCGGTGGATATCGTGGAGCTGGCGCTGGAGGCGTACGGCAGCCCGGTGTACGTACACCACGAAATCGTGCACAACCGCTACGTGGTGGATCAGCTGCGCGGGCGCGGCGCGATTTTCGTCGAGACGATCGCGGAAGTGCCGGTGGGAGCGGTGCTGGTCTTCAGCGCGCATGGAGTGCCGCCGCGGGTGCGCACGGAAGCGAAGGAACGCAGCCTGAAAGTGATCGACGCGACCTGTCCGCTGGTGACGAAGGTTCATTTGGAAGCGCTGAAATTCGCGCGCGAGGGCCGCACGCTGATCCTGATCGGTCATCGCGATCACCAGGAGATCGTGGGCACGTCGGGCGAGGCGCCGGAGCAGACGATCGTGGTCGGCACGGTCGAAGAAGTCGACAATTTAAAAGTGCCCGATCCGAACCGGCTGGCGTTTTTGACGCAGACCACGCTTTCGCTCTACGACACTCAGGAAATCGTGGCGCGGCTGCGACAGAAGTTTCCATCGATCGTGGGGCCGGCGTCGGACGATATTTGTTACGCAACCCAGAACCGGCAGGAAGCGGTGGAGGCGTTGACGCGGGAAGTGGAACTGATTCTGGTGGTGGGCTCGGCGAACAGTTCGAATTCGAACCGCCTGGTGGAGGTGGCGCAGCGCGCGGGGGTGGCCGCGCGGCTGATCGAGGACTCCAACGATATCGACGCGGCGGCGCTGGAAGGCGTGAAATCGATCGGCCTGACGGCGGGCGCGTCCGCACCGGAAGTGCTGGTGGAGCAAGTGAGCCAGCGGCTTTCGGGATTTGGATTCACGAATCACCGGGACCTCGAACTGATTCGCGAAGACGTGCGGTTCACGCTTCCGGCGGAACTGGCCGCGAAGCTCGGCCGGGCCGCGAACTAGTTTTGTCGTTCGGCCTTCGTCCCGGCGCATCAAAATAAAATAAGGAGTCCCACTGTGGCGGTCAAAGTCGTCCGCCAGCCGAACAAGATTGTCCTTTTGGGCGCGCCCACGAGTGCGGCCGCGATGTCGGCGGGGCACGAGAAGGCGCCGGGGGCGCTGCGGTCGGCTGGGTTGATCGACCGTCTGCGCGCGATCGGCTACGAAGTCGCCGATCTGGGCGATGATCCGGTCCAGGTTTTCGCGCAGGACGATGAAAGCCCGCGCGCGCGGAACGTAAGTCGCGTGCTGAAGTCGCTCGAGGCGCTGAAGCCGCGCGTGGAGCAGGCGATCAAGAGCGGCGCGCTGCCGCTGATTTTGAGCGGCGATTGTTCGATCGCGCTGGCCACGATTGCAGGCGCCCGCCGTTATTTCCGCCACGTCAGCATGATTTACATGGACCGCGACGCCGATCTGAATATTCCGGCAACGTCGCCGTCGGGTATCGTCGATGGGATGGTCGTGTCGCACATCGTGGGGCGCGGCGCGGCGGAGCTGGTGCGATTCTGGGGCGAGCCGCCGCTGATCCGCGAGCCAGACCTGGCGCTTTTCGGCGTAGCGCGGCTCGATCCCGCGGAGCAGGAAGTGCTGGATCGCACGCCGCTGCGGCGTTATCTTGCTGCGGATGTGATCCGGCTTGGTCCCGCAGCCGCGGCGCAGGTGGCTATTGAGCGGATTCACGGCCTGGGCAACGAATTTATTTTGCATCTCGATGTGGACGTGATCGAAGGGTTTGCCGCGACGAAGGTGCCGGGCGAGGGCGGTTTGACGCTGGCGCAGGTGCGCGAGGCTTTACTGGTTTTCGCGAAGCAGAAGCATATGGCGGCGCTCGAAGTCGCCGGTTACAACCCGACGAAGGATCCCGACGGCACTGGGGCGAAGACTCTGATCGATTTGCTCGCGGAGGTTTTGGGCGAGCGGCTTGAGGCGCTGAAGTCGAGCGCGCCGTTGGAAGCCGCGAGTGCGGCGCCTGCGGGAGCGAAGGAAGCGCCGACCGTGGCGGCCGAGCCCGAGCGCGTGATTCCCGCGGCGACTTCGGGCGAGGCTTGGTCTTCGGACTTGCTCGAGACGGAATCGGAATCGCCGGACGCAAGCGCCGGCGACGCGGCTGAAGAGACTGCGGAAGTCGCCGCGGAGAATCCGGTTCGCACGTCGGAAGAATCGGAAGACGAAGGCTCCGCAACCTCGGTTGAAACCTCGGAAGAAGCGGACGACGCAAATTCGTGAACAATCTGCTGTATCCCGCCGCAAGCGAAAGCCGAAACGCAAACGCCGCGAGCGCAGCGCAGCGCCCAAATTGAAATTTCAGCCCGAAGTGATCATCTTCGACGTCGACGGGGTGCTGGTGGACGTGCGCGGATCGTTTCACACGACGGTAATCGAGACGGTGGAGCATTTCACGAAGCGGCGCGTCACGCGGGCGGAGTTGCATCGATGGAAGAACCGCTCGGGATTCAACGACGACTGGAAGCTTTCAACGGCGTGGGTGCAGTCGCTGGGCGGCAAGCAACAATACGATGAAGTGAAGGCGAAATTCGTCGAGCTGTACTGGGGAGCGGCCGACAAGGGCGGCGAGGGAGGAAACGTGGCGCGCGAGAAGTGGCTGTTGCCGCGCGCCAGCCTGCGGCGGCTGGCGAAGCGAGCCGAGCTGGCGCTGTTTACCGGGCGTGTGGCGGCGGAGCTGGATTACACGCTGGATCGCTGCCAGGTGCGCGAGTTTTTTCGGCAGATCGTGACCGTCGAAGACGTGCGGCGGCCGAAACCCGACCCGGAAGGCTTACTGAAGATTTTGGCCGGGCGCGATCCGGCGAAGGCGCTGTATTTGGGCGACATTGTGGACGACGCGCTCTCGGCCTGGGCCGCGAAGATTCCGTTCATCGGCATCCTGCCGCAGAGCGCCGGCGCCCGCAGCGCGCGTGCTGCTTTGCTGAGAAAGCGCGGAGCAATCGCAGTATTGCGCGACGTGACCCAGCTGGAGGGCTGGCTGGCGCATCACCGGGCATAGGTCCGGAACCTCCTTCCTACCAGTGGCATAGAACCACCGGGCAGTGTTCGTAAGGACACTAGTACCATTGTCCGCGCTCGCCTCCACCCTCAGAATTTCTAGCACGGCAGAGCATCGCTGAGGGATATGAGCGATAACAACACCATGAGGCAGACGGCGGCGCGGGCGTTCGTGCGCAGCCTCAACATTCTGCTCAAGTTCGCCAGAATGTATGACTTCGGGCACCCGCGGACGGCCCGGCAATACGACACGGCGTGGTCTGAATTGCAGGTAGCGCTGGGTAAGGACGACGACTCCGGCATGCTGCTGGCGGTGTCGGGCGATCAGCTTTTGCTCGACGGAACGCCGCTGGACACGGCTGCGTCGGAGAAGAGCTTTGCGCGCATGCTTTCGACCGCAGGAATTGCCAGCGTCCATTTTTCTCCCAAGCTTACGCACGCGAGCCTGCAGAAATTCGTCCGCTCCTTTCCCACCGGGTCTTCTTCCAAACCTGCGCAGCTGGCCGAGCAGCTCAAGGCGTCGCTGCACGGCGATCCTCATATTCACGTGAACGAAGTATGTTTCGTGCCGGCGGATTCGGCGGTGGCGAGATCGACCATGGCGGCGCAGCTGGCGGCGCGGACGCTGGGAATGAATTCGGCGGAGACGGACAAGCTGCTGAACGATCCGGAAAAACTGCTGCAGTTGATCGTGGCCGCAGACGGGAAGAAAGGCGGCGGAGGCAGCGGCGGACCTGGCGGCGGAGGTTCGGGAGGTAGCGGCAGTTCCGGCGGTGGCTCGGGCGGCGTGCCGAGTGTCAGCGGTCCGGTCGGCGCGGTCTACGGTGCGGGCGGTCCGGGAGACGGATTCGCGGGAAGCGGTTGGAATATCGTCGGCGGAAGCGGAGGCAGCGGAGGCGGCACACCGCTTGATCCGAACGCCGGAGGGTTTTGGCTGAACAAAGATGCGGCGGCGAAATCGGGGACTCCGGGACCGACCTTGAGTGGCCCAGCGGCGGGCGTGGGCGAAGCACTGGCATCGGGCTGGAATTTCGTCGGTAACGAAAGCGGAACCGCCGGCGGCAGCGGGGCCGCAACGAAGCTCGATCCGAATGCGGGTGGCTTCTGGCTGACCAAAGATTCTGAGGCGGGAGCAGGGGGCGCATCCAAGCCGGTTGCGCTGAGCGGAGATGCTTCGAGTGTCGTCCCAAGCGGAGGGGCGGGCAACGGTGAAACAGGCACGGGCGGCAACGGGTCTGGAAATGGCGGTGGCGGCTGGACGATTCCGGGAGTCAGTCCGCACAAAGGATCGGACAGCCGCTGGGCGAGCGCATCAACAGGGATTCGCGCGACGCGATCGGCACGCGGGGGCAGCGGATCCATGGCGGTGGAAACGGGCCTGATGACCCTGCACGAAGACGAATTGCAGGGAATTTTACAGGTGCTGGCGCAGATCGCGCGAACGAACGACGCCTCGCAAGATCGATTGGACCCGGGAGCATTTCAGTCGCGGCTTTCGACATTGCCGCGGCGCGCGCGATTCACGGTGAGCCAGGCGCTTTCCGCGCTGGCGGCGCAGGCTCCGACGGAAAACTCCGATAAGCCGACGCTGCTGAAGCTGGCCGAGCACATCGCGGTGCGGTTCGCGCTGGAAAGCTACGAGCGCGGCGACCTGAAGGTGAACGCGGTGCGGCAGATGCTCGACGAGATGAACAGCGAACTCGATGGATTGCGCAAAATCCTGGGCGTCTACGAGGAAAAAATGGCGGCTGCCGGAATTCACACGCAGACGCATATGGATGTGCTGGCGCAGGATTTCTGGCTGCAGGTGCCCGACGAGAAAAAGAAAAGCGTTCTGGAAGGGCCGGATGCATGGTGCGTGCCGGGCGTGCGGCTGCGCGAGTACGTCGAGAAGATGATTGAGCGCGGCGAGAAGGAGGACGCCGAGAAGGTCCTGAAAAACTACGCGAACGGCCTGTCGAGCAAGAATGCGGAAGCGCGGCGACAGACAGCAATGGGGCTGCCGGAATTGGCCGGTCTCTACGCAAGATCGAGCGAATCGCTTTTCATGGATACGATCCGCGATCTGGGATTGCAGTTAGCGGACGAGAAGGATGGGCAGTTGCAGAGCCTGTTCGGAGCGGCGTTCGTGCGATTGTCGCAGGAAGCAACGAAATCGCGGGCGTATCCCGCGATTCAGCGTTCGGTCGAGCTGATCGAATACATTGAATCGGAGCGGCCGGGAGCGAAGAAGAGCCTGGGATCGCGCATCGGCGTGGAAAACCGGCTGCCGGAATTCATCGAAGAATCGCTAAAGGAAGGCTGCGTTCCCGCCGGATTGAAAGATTTGTTGCGGCGTATGCCGGAGCGCGCGGCCGAGCAGGTGGCCATACGGTTCAGCCGCGTGGGTTTCCGCGAGGACTGCGAGCTTCTGATTTCGATGATGGAAGTTCTCGGTCCCGAAGCACTGGATCATCTTCGCGCGCAGCTTCGCAAAGGCAGCCCCGGCGCGGCCATCGATACCGTAGGAATCCTGGTGCGGATGGACCTGGACAGTGTGGAGCGGATTCTGCCGGTGCGCATGAAGGAATGGAAGCGCACGGCGCACGATCGGGTGGTGCGGCAGATTGCGGCGAGCGGCTCTCCGGACCGCGGGCGGCTGTTGCTGCAGATTTTCGATCTACTGGATTCGCTGATTCGTCCGCTGGCGATCGATGAGATCGGCATGGCCGGAGAAAAATCGGGCGACATGCGGTTGCTGCGCATTGCGGAAGGCGATCTGCCGCGCGGGTCCACCGAGTTCTTGCGGCTGAAGGCCATCGAGGCGCTGGGACGGTTGCGCACCGGAGGCGCGGAAGCGGTGTTGCGCAAGGTTGCTGAGGCGCGGAAGGCCTGGCGCTGGGCGAATCCTTCCGAGCTGCGTGTGGTGGCGGCGCAGGCGCTGGAAAAGATCGACGCGGAATGGGCGAAGGATTTCATCCCGAAGAGTGGCTTGAGCGTGGCCGATCTGGCTATTGAGGTGCTGGACATGGACCCGAATTCGTCCGCCATTCGCCAGAGGCGCTATCCGCGGCTGCGTTTGGACCATGCCGTGGTGGCGATGACGACGAACCTGAAGGAAAATTATCAGCTGGAAATTCCGGAGATGGCGCTGAGCGGCGGCGTGGCGGTCTGCGAGCAGAGCCTGCACCCGGGAAGCATCGTCGATATCCGCCTGAATGCCGGCGGGAAGCCGGTGAAGGCGCAAACGATCGTACGGGACGCAAATACGCAGGCGCGAGCGTTTGAAGTGGTCGACATGGAACTTGAGGAGCGCGCCAAGCTGAGGAAGTTGCTGGTGCAGCTGGGCACTGCAATGAAGCAGAGCACCTCGCAGGAACGCAGCAGACGCGGAACGCGGACGATTCCTACTGGCGGGCGAGAATAGTTCCTAACCCTGTGTTGAGTTTTCTTTTGTCGAATTTGCCTCCATAGCCCCCCTCAAGAAATTGGCGATCCCACATGAAACTTCTGCTTGCAGCTAGCCCGGCATGCCTGGAGCCGTGCGTCCGTTCGAGCGCCTGAAAGCCGGACTCCATCCTGCTCGCACATACGAAGCCGACGGGTGAACCCAGCCCCGCGACAAACGAATCCGAGCAACTGCGTCTGCCGAAACCGGCCGACCTGATATTTCCAAAATGGCCGGGCGAGCTGTTCAAGACGATTCTGGACGAGGAAAATCTGCGCGTTGACCGCGACGGACGGCCGCGCACCGCTTGCAGCCTGAGGCACGCGTGCATTTGTCTCCGCCTGATGGAAGGCGCGCACATCTACCAGGTCGTGCAAAACTGACGCACTGGCGTCGAGACGATCGAGAAACACTATGCGCCGCACAGCAAGACCAATCTTCGCCGTCGCGAACAACATCATGAGGCCCGAACCAAGACAGAAGAAAGAAAACCACAAGCGATCCGACGCTGCACAACCCAAATCGGAAACGGAGGTGTAAATTGCCAGAGGCTGCACTATCATAGGCAATCGCAGCCACGCGGGCGTGGCGGAATGGCATACGCAGCGGACTTAAGGAAAACTTGAGTGCTCGACGGGAAACCGGCGATGCAGAACTGCCCAAATTCGGGGAAACCTGAAATGGCGATCCCGAGCCAAGCCCGGACGGAAATTTTCGCTGGGAAGGTGTAGAGACTAGACGGGCAGCACCTAATTCCCAGAGAACGGGAGATGGTGAAGGGATAGTCCAGACCACAAACCTGCCTTTGCGCTAACGGCGCTACGGCGAGGGCGGCGAAAGCCGTAGCGGGCATGAAAATCCGCAGGGCTTTACGGCTCGTGTGGGTTCGACTCCCACCGCCCGCACCATCCCTTCGCCGTCTCGCTGAATTCCCGTTCGCTTGCGCCCGCTCCGCATGGATCTCCAGGCAATAGGGACACCGCTTCGTAAATAGGACGCCCCGTGCGATCAATTCCTTGTACCTCAGCGGCCGCCCTTGCCGACATGGCCGCCGAGGCCCTTAGAACCCTCCGGCGCATTCGCCTGGATCACGTTCAGCTTCGCAGGAGTCTTCATGTCGTAGAGGGGGACCTAGGGTGCTGACTGGAGTTCGTACTTGAGGCCGGACTTTTCGGCTCGGCGGTGACTGCTGCTTCGCGGATAATAGCGTCATTTCCGCGAGGTTAAAGGCGAGTTGCGCGGGCACCCAGACGAGATTCAGCTTGACGCGTCCCGGAGCGGCTGTTTGCTCGACGCTTTCCGTTGTATCATTTTGTGCGCATGGGCAACGCCCCCAAAGACCAAACTCGCCCGATCACATACTGGATCGGCGAAGGCGCAGGCTGGCTCCTGCAACACGTTGTCACCGGCCTCGCTGCCAGCGGGATCACGCCGAACATGTTCACGTTTTTCGCTCTTGGCGTGAACTCGTGTGCCGCAGCACTCTTTGCGATGGGACAATTCAGGGCCGCGGCTGCGTCTCTGTTTCTGGCCGCCTTTCTCGACATGGCCGACGGTCAGGTGGCGCGCCGCGTAGGCATGGTCACGGCGTTCGGCGCTTTCCTCGATTCCACGCTCGACCGTTACTCCGACCTCGCTCTCTACATGGGGCTGGTCGTCTACTACACGCTGATCGGCCGGAACCAATACATGGTTCTCGCCGCCGTCGCAATGGCAAGTTCCTTCATGGTGAGTTATTCGCGCGCCCGGGCCGAATCGCTGATCCCGTCCTGTAAGGTCGGCTTCATGGAGCGCCCCGAGCGTTTGGTGCTGCTAATCCTCGGCGGGGCCTTCAACCGTATGGCACCTGCCCTGTGGGTTATCGCCACCATCTCTACGATCACCGTAATCCACCGTGTCTTCTACACCTGGAGGGAGCTCCGCGCCGGCCGCTCGCTCCCCGAAGCGAGCCTTACGCAATCTTTCTGATCGATCATTTCACTTCGTCCGCCGGAGCGGTGCCTCTGTTTTCCCTTCTTGGGAATTCAGTCGGGGTAACGGATCAATGCTTGACCGGATTCGCTTTCAACGACTCGTCGACCGGAGCCGAGACGATTTCCTGCACCTTCTGCCGTAGTTCATCGATTTTTCCGCGCGGAATGTTTGCGGTCTCAATCGTGTCGTGCAGCATCACCGTGATCTTGCCGGGATAGAGCATCCAGTGGCCGGTCTGAAAAAACTGGTACGACCCGACGATGCTCATCGGCACGATGGGAACTCCGAATTTCTGCGCGAGATTGAAAATTCCTTTCTTGAATTCGTGCACGAGCCCGTCGCGCGTCCGCGATCCTTCGGCAAACGCGATGAGGCTGATGTCGGCGTCGAGGGCCGCTTTCGCGCGCTGCGTCATGATCTCGAGGCTCTCCCGCGTGGGCGCGTCCGGCACGGCCACGTTGCCGAACGAGCCCATGATCCAGCCGTAGATGGGCACCTTGAAATGCGATTCGAGCTCGAAGCCGCGGACGAACTGCGGAATCGCCGAATAAATCACGAAGGGATCGAAGATATTCACATGGTTGCAGACGAAGATGCTTGTCCGCGTGGGGTCGAAGCCGGGCGACCGGTGCACTTCGAACTTCACCGCCGTCAGCCGCATGATGTTGCGAAAAAATCCCCGGTTGATCCAGTCGTGCTTGCGGCGATCTAGGATCAGGCCAGCGAGCACAATGACGAGCCCCACCAAGAAAAAGTGGATTCCGGCAATCGCCCAAAGCACGGCAGACCGGATCGTCAGCCACGCTTTCCTCATACGATCACGTCCAGCGCGTGGGGCAGAACTTCCGCTGAGCGAATATCGAGCCGCAGCACCTCGCCATCGACGATCAGGTTCACGTAGCCGCCGAGATCAAAATCAACGCGTTCGACCGCCGCGCGTGACGCCAGGGGATGCTTGACGTGCTCTCCGCTAAACAGGCTGGGAAAATTCCAGAGCAGCCGCAGTCGGCCCAACGGCGACCAACGCACGTACTCGATTTTTCCATCTGCAGGATTGGCGTTCGGCGCCATCAGCATTTTGCCGCCGGTGTACTTGCTGTTGCCGAGCGCGAGAAACAGCAGCGGCCGCCGGTCCCAATCGTCCGCGCCGGGCAGCCTGTGCGGGTAGGCAAAGCATGCCAGTCCGGCGAGCGTGCCGAACACGCCGAGAATGTAGCCCGTCGGCCCGAGCCGTTTGAACCGGCGGTTTGCCAGCTCGCCCGCGTCGGCCGCGAAGCCGAGATTCAGCATGTTGATGAAGTAAATTTCACCGTCTCTGTGCTGCAGACGGATCACGTCGCAAGCCCGATGACGATTTTCGGCCAGAGCCCCGATTGTGTGGTCCACGCCTTCGACGGTGAAGTCGAGCAGGAAAGAATTGCCCGTTCCGAGCGGAAGAAATCCGAGCATCGCGCGGCCCTGGGTCGCGGATTCGGGGAAAACGCCGTTCACGATTTCAAACGACGTGCCGTCGCCGCCGACCGCGAGAAAATTGCGGTAGCCACGCGCATACGCATCGCGAGCCAGCAGTGTTGCTTCACCGGCGCGGCCGGTCTGCACAACTTCCACATCGATTCCGGCCTTCCGAACGCGGTCCAGAGCCACGGACGCGAGCTTGCCGCAGCGTCCGCCGCCGGCCGCGGGGTTGACGATCGCGAAAAACCGCGCGCTCACGCCACCCGGTCCCGGCGGCCGCCGCGTGGCAGCAAGCCCTTCACAGCGGCACCACGGATTCGCGCTCGATTTTCGCGCGAATCTGTTCGGCGAGATCGGCGCGTTTGACCTTAAGCGACGCGGTGCGCGGGAAATCCGTGTCCCAGACGAAATAGCCGCTGACGCGCTTGTAATTCAGTAGCCGGCGATTTCGTTCGCTGACGCCGGCGATGAACTTGTCGTCGATCGGTTGGCCCGGATCGGAATGCAGCACCAGCACGAGCTTTTCTCCGGTCATCGTGCGCACAGGCCACAGGTAGTTTGCGGCGAAGACACAGAATTCCTTTGCCGGGATCCCCTCGAACGCGGCTTCGACGTCCTCGGGATAGATATTCTTGCCTTCTTCGGTGACGATCATGTTTTTCTTCCGGCCGAAAAGCTGCAATTGGCCGGTGGCGTCGATGCGACCGAGATCACCGGTGATCAGCCAGCCGTCGACGATTGTCTCCGCGGTCATGTCGGGATCGTCGAGATAGTGCGACATGACCGTTTTACTGCGCACGAGCACTTCGCCGATGCCGTCCGCATCGGTGTTGCGCGTTCGAATCTCCATACCGCGGACCGGGGGGCCAACGGTCTCTGGGCGAAACGGCTTGAGCTCGTTGAGCGTGATCGCAGTACAGGCTTCGGTGCAGCCGTAGCCGTTGTAGATGGGGATGCCGAGATCGTGAAAGAACATGATCGTGGCCGGCTCAGTGAAGGCGCCGCCGACGAGCAGCCCGCGAAGGCCGCCGCCGAAAGCCTGATGAACGTCTTTCAGCAGGACACGGCTGAGCCCGAGTCGCGGGCGGCTTCGCGTGAGCGCGCGATTGATTCCGATCAGAGCGTCGAGCATCTTGCGCTTGAACGGCGGCAGCGCCGCGAAACGCTCGCGCAGGCCGCGCTGGAGATTCGTGAGGATCAGCGGGACGACGGCCATGTAAGTGATTTTGTAGCGCGTGAATGCGTCGCGGATGAATTCGGGGCGCAGCGTGCGCAAATGCACCACGGTGCCTCCGCCCGTGAACGGCATGAGGAAGCCTCCCATAAAGTCGATGGCGTGATTCGTCGGGATGATGCTGAGGTAGCGCGCGCGCGGCGAGAAAGGGAAAACCGGCGTGACGGCCATGCACTGCTCGAGATAATTCTCGTGCGTGAGGACGCAGCCTTTCGGGCGCCCGGTGGTGCCCGAGGAATAGACGATGCACGCGGGATCTTTGCGCTCGCGCGGGACGAACCGCGGCTCGCCCGCGCCGCGGAATTGCTCCCAGCGCTCTGCTCCGGCGAGATCGGCGTTCGGCGGTGTTTCCGCGACCAGCACAACCCGAGCGTTCAACGTGACGAAATTCGGCGCCTGCGTGATCGCGCGCCACGCGTGGTATTCGGTCACCAGGAATTCGGCTTTCGAGTGGCCAAGAATTTGAAGCTGTTCGGACGGCGTGAGCTTGTAATCGAGCGGGACGAGAACGCCGCCGCAGAAAAATATAGCGCACGCGGAAATCAGCCACTTCGACTGATTGGTCATAATGACCGCCGCGTGGGTGCCATTCACAAAGCCGGCGTCCTGCATGGCTTTCGCGAGCGGCCATGCAACTTCTCTGAACTGCCGATACGTGAAGCGCGCGTTTTCGCGGTCGCGATCCGCCTCGATCAGACACAACTCATCGGGCCAGCGATCCAGTGCCGCGTGGAGCGCTGCTCCGAGGCAGTTGTATTTGCTGAGATCCAGCATCAAAGGCGGGATTGTATACGTTCGGCGAGCGTGCGGAAATCGCTGACGCCTTGCAGTTCGTAATCGGGCAGCTCGATGTGGAAATGCTGCTCGATGCGCGTGAGCAGGTCGAGCGCCTGGAGGCTGTTGATACCGAGCGTTTTGAAGAAGTCGTCATCGGCGCGGAGGTTTTCGCGCGGCACTTTGAAGTGGGCGGCGGCGAGCTGCAGGATTTCGTCGGTGGTTTTTTCGAGTGTGCTCATGGATGTTTATTTTCACACATCAAGGCAAGTAAGGCAGCGCGTCGGTGCTTTCGACGAATTTGCGGAGGCCAGCTTCGACGGCCGGCTGCAGGAAGAGGTCGCAGAAGATTTCGATTTCGCGCTTCAACTCGTCGTGCGGGACGGACTTGATAAAGCGTTTGGCTGCGGCTGTGGTCTTCGAATCGAATTTATTGATCTGCGCGGCTGTGGCGCGGGCGACGCGCAGGGCGTCACCTTCGGCGGCCACCTGGCTTACGAGTCCGGCCGACTGCGCTTTCGCGGCGTTGATACTACGGCCCGTGAGAAGAAGGTCACGGACGACAGCATTGCCGATGTCGCGCTTGAGGCGCGGGATTCCGCCGAAGCCTGGGATCAGGCCGAGGCGCAACTCCGGGAAGGCGAAGCGGGCCATCTTGTCAGCGATGATCATGTCGCAGGTGAGGGCGAGCTCGAAGCCTCCGCCGAAGATGACACCGTGAACGGCGGCGATGGTGGTCAGAGGCGCGGAGTCGATGGCGTTCATTACGCGATGGATGCGCTCGAGGAAATCGCGCACGCCCGCCAGACGCTCCCGTTGGGCCATGGCCTGCGAACGCTCGAAAAGCTCGCGGAGGTCGGCGCCGGCGCAGAAACCCTCGGAACGCGCACTCGAAATAATTAGCGCGCGAGCGTCTTCACCTGCCGCTGCGAGCGCATCGACGAATTGTTCGAGCTCGGCCAGGGTGGCCGAGCCGATTTCGTTGCACGGCGCGCGGTCGAGCATGAGCTCGACGGTGCCGCCTGCGATCCTCCACGAGAGCGCCTTGCCGGTGAAATTCTTCATGCCGTCTTTTTCTCGTAGAGCGACTGGATTTCGCCCGCATAACGCGCGGCGATCGCATCGCGCTTCAGTTTGCCCATGGTAGTCAATAGGCCGTTTTCCATGGTGAATGGCTCGGGCAGCAGGCGAAAGGCGCGAATTTGTTTGTAATGGGGCAGTCCGGAGTTGAGCGCGTCGAGTGCGGCCTGAATCTTCACCAAACTGAGCCCGCTGTTGCCGTTGGAGGGTGGCGATGTAGCGCCTGCGATATTCGCGGATGGCGCGACGGTTACCAACGCCGACAGAAAGCTGCGCTGATTGCCCAGCAAGACGACCTGTTGGGCCTCGGGCAGGGCGGCGGCGAGATCGTGCTCCAGCGGTTCGGGTGCGATATTGTGTCCTGAATTCAAGATGATTAGATTCTTCAGCCGTCCGGTGATTTTCCAGTTGCCGGTATCGTCGGCTTCGCCCTGATCACCCGTATGAAACCAGCCGCCCTCGAGCGCTTTCGCGGTTTCAGCGGGCCGCTGCCAGTATCCGGGAAAAACATTGGGGCCGCGCACGAGAATTTCGCCGTTGGAAGCAACCGTCATTTCAATTCCGGGGACGGCGCGGCCCACGCGTCCAGGCTCGACTTTGCGGGGCTCGTCCATGGTACAGATCGCGGTGGTTTCGGTCAGGCCGTAGACCTGAAGAACGGGGATCTCGATCATCATGAAGAAAAGCTGCGTATCGGCGGCGAGGGGAGCGGAGCCGCAGATCAATGCTTTCAAATTCGGGCCGATATTCGCCCGGATGGCCGGGAACATCATTTTCCTCGCGAAGTTCAGGGCGAGCAGGCCGCCCAGGCGCGTGCGCCCTTCCCGCTGGTGGTAATACCCGGCGCGGGCCATTTCGAAGAGTCTTGCCGCGAAGCCGCCGCGCCTTTGAATCGATTCTTCGATGCGGCGGCGGACGCGCTCGAGAAATATAGGCACGTTGACGAAGTAATGCGGCTCGGCCAGCTTCAGTTCTTCGGCGAGCTTGGTGAAGTCCGTCGAGAGCGTGAGCATGGTGTGGCGGGAGAGGGAAGTGAGCATCAGGATTCGCGCCGCGGCGAAGCAGAACGGCGCGTACTGAAAAACGGCTTCCTGTTCGGTCTGGCCGCCCATGAGCTGATCGAGACGCGCGTTGGTGCAGCCGAGCATGAACGTGATGTTGCCGGCATTCAGGACGACGCCTTTCGGCTCACCCGACGTGCCTGAGGTGTAGACGATCGTTACGGCGTCGTGATCGGCGTGATGGCGCGGCAGCGACGGCTCGGCGGGCGGGCGGCCGAAGATTTCATCGAAGAGCGCGATTTCGCGGCCTGCTTGAATTCCGGCAGCCAGCGCAGCTTCGGCGCAACAGACGAGCGCCGGCGATGAATCGTGGATGATTCCCAGCCAGTCCTTCGCCACTTGGCGCGGATCGAGCGGCACGACGATTACTCCTTCGGCCATCAGTGCGAGGTCGAGCGCGACCCAACGGATCGAATTCGGCGCCAGCAGGGCACAGCGGTCGCCCGGTTTCAAGCCGCGCGAGGTTGCGAAGGCGCGTACCTGCGCGATGAGCGCGAGCAGATCCGCGCCTGTTACCGCAATGATTTTTCCTTCGCGGACTTCGCCGAGCAGCGCTTCATCGCCTGCATCTTCGAGGCGCGCGAAGATTGTCTCGAGGAACGTCATGCGGCGAGTTCTCCGCTGTGATCTTCGAGCAGCTTGCGCAGAGCGGGGCCAAGCGGCGGGAGATATTCCTCCCAACCGCGCACCCCGGTGCGAATCGGGAATTGCGGATACTGGCGCGCGACGCGCTCCTCGAAATACACGCCCATACGCGCCATCAGCCGCAGATTTTTCGCGACGACTCTTCCCATGGAGCAGCGAATTGCGTCAGCCTCCGCGTCGAGGGCGTTCAGTGCGACGACGATCTTGTCGGCCAAATCGGGTTCGTCGACTTCCATCATCAGGTGATCGTGGCCACGCTGGTGCATCAGGTTGCGGATGCGCTCGTCCATGGTGACGCCGGCGGAGGGCACGCCGACCGGCATGGAAGTGACGATTGCGTGGAAGCGCGAAGACAACATGCGATGGCACGCGCGAAGGATGCTGACGAGCTCGTACATGTTGCGCTCGTCGGACGCGAAAATGGCCGCGCCGCCAATTTTCTGCGCCACGCGCTGGCAGGCGTCGCGATCGAGCATCTCCATGGCAACGAGGACCGGGAACACGGCGCGATGCCGGGCATAGCGCTGGACGCCTTCGGCCATGGCGGTCAGGTATTTCGCATATGCTTCGTCGACTCCGTGGCCGTCGCGATGGAAGTAGATCGTGCGGTAGTAGCTTTTTTCGTAGGCGCCACCGAAGGCGTGAGCCACAGCTTTCGAGAGCGACGGTTTTACCGGCCACCAGAACGGATTAATGGGGCAGACAGCGAGAACGGGCATGGAGCCGTCCCATCCGGCGTCGCGCAGAGCCCTGCGGCCGTATTCGGGGCCGAGCGGTTCGAAGGTCCACGCCGTGTCCGTGCCGAGCTCAGTGGCGATGCCGAGCTGGCCCAGAATTTCCTGCGATTCGGAGTTGCGCGTGATCACGAGCGAATCATGCACGTAGCGCTTGCACATTTTTTGCAGCAGCGGGTCCATCGCGCCAGCCTCGCCGCCGTAGGCGACGCTCAGCTTATTGTGCGCGGAAGCGATGCCGAGCGAGCCGACGATCATGGCCGTCAGCGCGTTCGCGAATTTGCTCTTGAACATCGAGCCTTCGCACGCGATCACGCCGTCGTGTTTTGGAACTTCGGAGTGAAGGAAGGGCGGAAAGACGTCGGGAAGGTGAACCTGCCGCAGCTCTCCGAAATATCCGCGCGTGAAATCAAAATTCTGCGTTATCACCGTGCCGTCGATATTTTCCGGGCCTAGAATGCGATGCAC
>DATNKM010000026.1:0-18322 GCA_035603395.1 Candidatus Acidiferrales bacterium | reverse complement strand
CAACACAGGCCGGCCGCGAAGGCAAAAAAGAAAAGCGCATCCGTGTAACAGCACCGTGTTGCGGGGGCGGCAATGGTAATGCGCCCGCAACGATCAATATCAGGAGAAAAACATGGAGAAATTCCTTCCCCACTCAGCAGTAGTCATCGCGCTCACGATCGGATGCCTCATCGGCTGCTCATCGTCGAAAACTCCGGACGTTGAGGGACCTGTTCGCCAATCGCTCAATCAAGCGGGTCTCAGTGACGTCTCCGTGAGCCAGGACCGCGATAAGGGCGTCATCACCCTCGGTGGACATGTAGCCGACGACTCCGCCAAGGCGCAGGCCGAAACGATCGCACGCTCGAATGCCGCAGGCCAAGTTGTGGCGAATGAAATTTCCGTCACGCCTGCCGGAAACGAGAGCGACGCGAAAGCCGTCAACTCGGACCTGGACGACGGCATCAAGAAAAACCTGGACGCCGCGCTGATCCAGAATCATCTTCATAAGTCCGTGAAGTTCGACGTGAAAAACGGAGTCGTCACGCTATCGGGAGACGTCCGCTCCGAAGCCCGCCGCAGCAGTGCAGCGGCAATCGCGTCGGGAGTTCCCAACGTCCAGCAAGTGGTGAACGAGCTCCAGGTGAAGGATCAGAAGGCGACTTCCACGAATTAGCCCACAGTTGTCGTTGGCTTCAGGTTGGGTTTACGGCGCGAGCGGGTTATGCCTCGGCTCGCGCCTTCGGCCTTTCGCGCGGGACGACTTCCGGTCGGAAATGTTGGTGCGGAAGAAGGGACTCGAACCCCTACAGCCTTTCGGCTACCAGCTCCTAAGGCTGGCGCGTCTGCCAATTCCGCCACTTCCGCTTACCGCGAGTATATCACCGCGCCGCTACGCCGCCCCTGTCGGGGCCCGTAACTGAAAAGCGCGCATCGCTTATCGCGTCTCCCGCACTCTGGCTCGCACGAACGGGAATTGCGCTTGCCGACTCCCGAGCGTTTTGTTAGTCTCCGCGCACAGTGGAGAGTCCCGGAGGCTCAAATCATGGCGTTTTGTCCCAAGTGCGGATCAACAGTTGGTGAAGGTGCGGGATTTTGCCCATCGTGCGGATCGGCGTTGGGGTCGTCAGCAAGTGCACCCAGCGCGGCCCCAGCGGCCGCGCCTTCAACCGCGCCGCCCATGGCT
The DNA here is from genome assembly GCA_035603395.1 of Candidatus Acidiferrales bacterium. Lineage (GTDB taxonomy): Bacteria > Acidobacteriota > Terriglobia > Acidiferrales > UBA7541 > Palsa-295. Next base: position 17,157 of record DATNKM010000026.1, on the reverse strand, counting down.
ACGGCTGCGGGTCAAATGGACGAAAAGGTCGCCGGCCTCTTGTGCTACGTCCTGGGTTGGATCACGGGCATTATTTTCTACATTATCGACAAGCGCCCCTTCGTCCGCTTCCACGCCGCGCAGTCAGTGGTAGTCTTCGGCGGCATTGCGATCCTTTACATCATCCTCGGTATGTTTGTCAGCGCGTCGCTGTTCGCGGGAGGGATTGCCGGCGCCGGTTCGTTTTCGATAGGGTTCCTCCTCTATCCCATTCTGGGACTGGTCGGCTTCGTCCTTTGGGTGCTGTTGATGATCAAGGCATACAGTGGGCAGAAATTCCGCGTTCCGATCGCTGCCGACTTGGCGGAAAAGATCTTCGGCGTTTCCTAGTTCCCGCAGAATTTCCGGCCGCTGATCGGTTCGCGGTACCTCGCACACGCAGGCGATCGCCGTCCATTTTGCCGTGCTCGAAGCGCTCCTCCGCGTCGCTAGCGCTCTTGCCTTCGCCCAGCGCGCAGCGTAGGATTGGGTTTCGGTTTGACCGCATCAGCCCTCCTGTAACGTATCTTGATTCGCCCGGAGAAGGCAGGGTGCGACACGTGTGGACGCGGAGCGGCGGCATTGGCGGACAAAGCGCGAACGAAAGCGATCGCGGTGGTCGGGGCCCAGTGGGGCGATGAAGGCAAAGGCAAAGTGGTCGATTGCCTGGCCCAGTCATTTGATTACACCGCGCGCTACGCCGGCGGACACAACGCCGGCCACACCGTCATCTTCGACGGCCACCGGTTCGTCCTGCAGCTGATTCCCAGCGGCGTTCTGCGCCCCGGAAAAAAAGCCGTGATCGGACCCGGCGCCGTGGTCGATCCCGCTGCGCTGGTCACCGAAATCGAAAATCTTCGCAAGGCAGGAATCGAAGTCCGCGGCCGGCTTTTTCTGAGCAATCGTGCGCACCTGATTTTTCCCTATCATCGCGAAATGGACAAAGCCGCGGAATCCAAGCGCGGCGAAGCGAAAATCGGCACGACCTCGCGCGGCATCGGCCCGGCCTATGAGGACAAAATGGCGCGGCGCGGCATTCGCGTGTGCGATCTGCTGGAGCCGGAGTGTTTTCGCGTGAAGCTCGAGCGCGTGATCGCGGAAAAAAATCTGATCAGCCAGGCGGCCTACGGCCATGCGCTGGAAACCGCCGGTTTGTTGGAACATTGCCTCGAAATCGCCGCGCACATTCGCGGTCTGGTCGCCGACACGACGGTGCTGTTGAATGAAGCGCTCGATCGCGGTGAATCCGTGCTCTTTGAAGGCGCGCAGGGCACCATGCTCGACATCGATCACGGCACGTATCCGTTCGTCACGTCGTCGAACGCGATTTCCGGCGGCGCGGCAACGGGACTTGGCGTCGCTCCCACGCGCATCACGGGCGTCGTCGGCGTCACGAAGGCGTACACCACGCGCGTCGGCAGTGGGCCATTTCCAACCGAGATGCCCGATCTCGACGCCGGCGCGATCCGCGAGCGCGGCCGTGAATTTGGAGCCGTCACGGGAAGGCCGCGGCGCTGCGGATGGCTCGATCTGGTCGTGCTGCGCTACGCGAAAATGCTCAACGGAATCGATTCGCTCGTTGTCACCAAAATGGACGTGTTCGACGAGCAGCCGGAAATCAAAGTGTGCACCGGCTATCGCCATAAGGGGCAGCTGCTGGCAGAAATGCCCGCCGATGTCGACACGCTCGCCCAGATCGAGCCCGAGTACAAAATGCTGGCCGGCTGGCAAAAGCCGACGCCGGGTATTCGCGACGTCCGTGATCTCCCTCTGGCCGCACGCGATTATTTGAATTTCATTTCCGACCAGCTTCAGGTCGAAATCGGCATGATCTCGACCGGCCCCGAGCGCGACGCCACGATCGTGCCACGCGGCACCAAGCTCGCCGCCTGGCTGTAGGCCGCGATGATTTCCTTCGAAGAGGCGCGCGCCAAAGTCGTCGAAGTTCTCTCCGCGCGGGCCTGCGCCGCTGAACGCGAAACTGTCTCGCTCGCTGCCGCGCCGGTCTCGGCTATCGGCCGCGTCCTCGCAGAAAATATCGTCGCCGACCGCAACTATCCGCCCTTCAATCGCTCGATCCGCGATGGATTCGCCGTGCGCGCCGCGGATGTCGCCGAGCCCGGCGCGAAGTTGCGCCTGATCGGCGAAAGTCGCGCCGGCATCGCTTTCGACCGCTCCGTCGGTCCAGGCGAATGCGTTCGCATTCTCACAGGCGCGCCCGTTCCGCGCGGCGCAAACGCGGTGGTGATGCATGAATACACGCGCGAAGAAGGCGACTACATCCTTTTCGAACAGGCTGTGCGCGCCGGGCAGTATTACGAGCTCGCCGGCGCAGAGGCGCGCATCGGAGAAGCCGTCCTCACGCGTGGCACACGCCTCGGATACGCGGAGCTCGCTGTGGCTGCGGAGGTAGGGCACGCGCGCATCGAAGTCTGCCGGCGCCCGCGGGTCGCGATTCTTTCGACCGGCGACGAGCTCGTGCCCGTCGATAGCGCTCCCGGCCCGTTTCAAATACGCAATAGCAACAACGTCTCGCTCTCCGCGCAGGTTGCGCTCGCTGGCGCGGAACCGGTCGCGATCGGCCACGCCAAAGACGAGGTCGCGGACCTCCGCGCACGGATCGAGCAGGGTCTCGAATCTGACATGCTGTTGCTCAGCGGCGGCGTCTCTGCCGGGAAATACGATCTGGTCGAGAAGGTGCTGGAAGACCTCGGCGCTGAATTCTTCTTTGATTCCGTCGCCATTCGCCCCGGCAAGCCGGTGGTTTTCGGATGGTGCCGCGGCAAGCCGGTGTTCGGGCTGCCGGGCAACCCGGTTTCCACGATGGTCACGTTTGAATTGTTTGTGGTGCCCGCGATCGAAAAACTTCTGGGCAGCGTGCCGCGGCCACTTCCGGTTTTCAAAGCAAAGCTCGCGCACCCGGTGAACGAAAAAGGCGGCGTCGCGCATTTTGTGCCGGCGCGCGTCAGCTGGCCCGCGAGTGAGCCCAACGGCCCCAGTGCCGCGCCCATGGTTGAAGCAGTATTGTGGGAAGGCTCGGGCGACATCGGCGCGGTCGTCCGCGGAAACTGTTTCCTGGTGGTGAATCCGCCGAGGCTGCAAATCGAAGCCGGCGAATGGGTCGACATCCTCCCGCGCCGCGGTATTTTTTAAACCCCACGAAACCTTTCGGTGTAATCTTCCGCGCGAGAAACCCGCATGCTCGATGCGGCGTCATACCCCTTGAGGCGCGCAGTTCTCGAGCCCTACGCTGCCGCACTGATATGCACTGCGTAAAATCCCGCAAGGAGGTTTCCATGAGGAAGCTCATCGGACTGTTCGCAGTATTGGTTCTGTTCTCCATTCCTGCTCTCGCGCAAAAAGGCCATCCCGAAGTGGGCGGCGGCCACATCCCGTCGCACGGTCCACGAGCGTATAAAGCGCCGGCGCATCCCACACCGCCGGTGCAGGGCCACGCCGAAAAGCCAGGCCATCCCGACGCACCTCACGTCGACGTGAAAGGCGATCGCTGGGTCGGTCACGATACCGGACGAGACGATCCCCACTATCACCTCGATCATCCCTGGGAGCACGGCCACTTCACCGGCGGCTTTGGAAAGGGCCATGTCTGGCACCTGGCCGGCGGCGGGCCCAGCCGATTCTGGTTCGGGGGCTTCTACTTTAGCGTCGCGCCGTACGACTTCGGTTTCTGCGGCGATTGGCTTTGGGACTCCGACCAGATCGTGATCTACGAGGATCCGGACCACGACGGCTGGTATCTGGCGTACAACGTTCGTCTCGGCACATACGTGCACGTGGAATATCTCGGGACTTAACGACGTTCACCCAGGTTGCTGAGGCCGCGAGGCGGTCCACCTATCAATCGGAATGAAGCCGTGATATAGAACGAGACGATCCTGGCCGCGCGTCGCGGTCCAGATCGTTTCGCATTTTGTGCCGCGGGTACTTAGGGGAGGGAATTATGGTGAGCACCATTCTTTCGCGCCGTAGCTGGCTCGCAGCTACCGCCATCGCGGCGCTGGTTTCGTTTGGAGCCGCTGGCTCGCTCGGTTCAGCGGAAGCTCGCGCCGCGCATCCGGAGCGGCCGGACCTCAACCCGAATTACGTGACCTACGAGCTTCCCAGCCAGATCAAGTGGACCGGACGCCCGGGCGCAGCCGAAACCGCCGTCCTGATGGGAGATCCCACCAAGGAAGGCCTCTATATCGAGCTCGTGAAATGGTATCCCCACAACAACAGCCGCCCGCATTTCCATCCGAACGATCGTTACATTACGGTGCTTTCCGGCATGTGGTGGGTCGGCAGCGGGACAAAATACGATCCCGATTCGATGGTGGCGATGCCGGCCGGCAGCTACGTGGTCGATCTCGCCAAGCAGCCGCATTACGATGGCGCAAGAGATGAGACGGCCGTAATCGAAATCGTCGGCGAGGGCCCCGCCACGATCACCCCAGCTGAACAAAAGTAGAGAGATCTGGGTCCTTGACGCACAAGGGCAGGTTGAATTGCGCCCGGTGAGACGGTTTCGCGGCGGTCGCCTTCAGGCGGGCGCTTCGGCACAAGGCGACCTCAAACCTCGTGGCCCACTGCGCGCTTCAGCGGTGCGCTGAACGACCAGATCGCGGCGGCCGCGACCAGCGGAATCACGAGCAGCATTACAAAAAACGCCTCGCGGGACATTCGCTCATAAAACGTTCCGATATATCCGGCCAGATAATTTCCGGCGAAATTCCCCAGGAACCACATGCCCATCAACATGCTGACCAGCCGCGCCGGCGCCACTTTTGACACCAGCGCATAACCGGACGGTGCCAGATACAATTCGCCGATGGTGTAGACGAACGAGCAGCTCGCCAACCACAGCAGGCTCACCCGCTGCTCAGCGGCCAAGCCACGCGTCACATAAATCAGCGGCAAAAACGCCGCGCCCATCAGCACGCAACCGATGGTCATCTTGACCACGCTGCCCGGCTCGGATCGCCGCTTCGACTGCAGCGCCCAGAACATATTCAGAAACGGCGTCAGCAGAAAAATGAACATCGGCTCGACCGACTGAAACCAAGTCGACGGCAGCTGCCTGCCGAACACGTGCCAATTAATGTTGCGGTCCGCGAAAAGCTGGAGCGTGTTGCCCTGCTGTTCGAACACGCCCCAGAACAGCACGTTGAGCGCGCACAGCGCGATCAACCCTATGATCGTTTTCCGCTCCGCGGCGGTGATTCCCGCAGCACGCTCTTTGCTTCGCGCCGCTTTCGTGCGCGTCAGCAAATCCGCCGGCAAATATCGTTGGCCTGCCAAATAGATGATCAAGCCGGCGACCATCCCCACCCCGGCCGCTCCGAAGCCGTAATGCCATCCGTAGACCTGCCCGAGCGTTCCGCAAACCAGCGGCGCGAGAAACGCTCCCAGGTTCACGCCCGCGTAGTAAATCGTGTACGCGCGATCCCGTCGCGAATCGCCCAGCGGGTACAAATTTCCGATCTGCGTCGCCAGATTTGGCTTGAAGCAGCCGTTGCCCAGAACGAGCACCAGCAGCGCCAGCAGAAACAGCGATTCCGACGCCATCAGGAAATGTCCGATGGCCATCAAAATCGCGCCCACGATGACCGTCTTGCGCTGCCCCAGGACGCGGTCCGCCAGCATCCCGCCGAAAATCGGTGTGAAATAAACGAACGCCGTGTAAAGCCCATAAATTTGCGAAGCCAGCGGCTGCGTGGCCAGTGGCCCAAAAACCGACTCGATGCCGCGCGACAGCACTTCAAATCCCACCACACGTGTCGCGCCCGTCCGCGCCGCGCCGATCAAATTATCAACCATATAAAGGACAAGCAGGGCCCGCATCCCGTAATAGGAGAACCGTTCCCACATCTCTGTGAAGAAGAGAAAATACAAACCGGCGGGGTGCCCAAGAAAAGTTCTCTGCTTGCGAACGGTATCGAGAGGAGGGAGGGGAACTGACGGAGCTGCTTCGGAGCCGCCGTGCACGCTATCCATCGGCGCGGAGCCTACTTCGGCTATGATGCGAAGTCAACGGGCGGTGAGAACGGGCGCTGATAACGCCTCCTAGTGTGGCTGTGCGTCTCCGTGGCAAAAGCCTCGACGCACTTGACACCGCCTGCGAATCGGTTGTATTTACCTCGCCATGAAAACACTTCTCAGTTCGCTCGCAATCGCGATGTTGTTCGTCTGCTCCGCAGCCGTCGCCCAGGAGCCCGTCGTCGGCGTCACCGGCGCCGCAGCCGACGCCATGTTCACCAGCAAGAATCCCACGCTCAACACCAACAAGCAGGCTGCCTATCACATCATGAAGGACCTGCTCGAAGCCAATCACTGGGACCTCGCCGGAACCTGGCTCACCCAGGCCTATCACCAGCACAATCCCAACGTGGTCTCCGGCCTCGATCCGGTCGTGAAATTCTTTACGGGCTTCCGCAAGCCCACACCGATCCCCGAGCATCTGACGAAAACCAAAATCGTGGCCGTAGTCGCCGAGGGCGATCTCGTTATCGTCGTCACGCCACGCGAAATGAAAGACCCTCGCGATCCCTCGAAAACCTACACGACCTCGTGGTTCGACATGTGGCGCTTCGTCGACGGTAAAGCCGACGAGCACTGGGACGGCGCAACGATCAACCCACCGGCCCCTCAAGCCGCGGCGACTCCGAACGCTCCAACTGGCGTCAAAGCGAATTAGCCCCCGGGAAAGCCAAATTCCAGATTGGCGCCGTCGCTTTTTGTGGCGCCGGCGTCGCCTTTTGGGGCTCTATTTGTCGCGGACCTGCGCCCTGATTACTATTCCCTGGACCCCTGTACGCCGGGCCACTTGCGCCGCGTCCGGCGTTGTGCCAACTTGAAGATTCATGTCCGCAATCTCAGTCAGCACCCGCGTCCACTCCTGCGAGGCCCGGTGAAAACCCTCTCGCATTACGACAAATCCGGCCGCGTCCGCATGGTCGACGTCACGGCCAAGCCCGCCACTGCCCGCGCCGCCACAGCGCACGCCTTCGTGCGCATGCAAAAAGCCACGGTAGCCAGCCTCAAGCGACTGAAAAATCCCAAAGGCAATCCCCTGGAAATCGCCCGAATCGCCGGAATCACTGCCGCCAAGCGCACTTCCGAGCTGATTCCGCTTTGTCACCCCCTCCCGTTGACGCACGTGGATGTGCGCGCGGAGCTATGCCAGAATGGAGTGGAGATCACCTCGGAGGCCACCGTCACCGGTCCCACCGGGGTCGAGATGGAAGCCCTGGTCGGTGCAGCCGTGGCCGCGCTGACGATCTATGACATGTGCAAAGCGCTGGAACGGGGCATGGAAATTACCGATCTACATCTCGTGAAGAAATCGGGCGGCCGCAGCGGCCCGTATCTTCGCTCCGGCCTGCGTTCCGGCAGTAACCGCAAAAAGAACGGCAGCAAGAGCGGCCCTAGGCATCGGTAACGGTAGGCGGCAAATCATGACCGCGCTCAAAGACGTCAAAGTTCTCGTCGTCGACGACAACGCCCTGATCCTCGACCTGCTGATGAAAGGCCTCGCCCCGCATTGCGAGGCCCAGGCCGCGGCCGACGGAGCCGACGCGCTGCTCAAAATCGTGGACGACCCACCCGACCTGATCCTCTGCGACTATCGCATGACCGGTCTCGACGGCCGCCAGCTTTACGAAAAGCTCCGCACGCGCAAGCAGACGAAGCAAATCCCGTTCATCTTTCTCGCCAGCCGCGCCGACGTCGAGGAAAAGCTCCGCCCCATGGTCGAGGGCGTCGAGGAATTCGTCGTCAAGCCCTTCTTCGTGAAAGACCTTATCCGCCGCACGAAAAAAGTGATCGACCGGCTCGCACTCGAAAAACTGCAGAGTCGCGCCACGCGCCCTGGCGTCATCCAGGGCCGCCTGGAGGAAATGAGCATCCTCGATCTGATGCAGTCTCTCGAGATGGGTCAGAAATCCTGCCGCCTGACGATTCGCCACGATGGCGAAGTGTGCGAATTGTTTTTCTCGGCCGGCCAATGCGCTGACGGGAAATTGGGTTCGATCGAGGGAGAAGAGGCCGTGTATCGGGTCGTCCGCTGGCCCGCCGGCGATTTTGAGATTGACTTCAACTTCGCGCCCGAGCGCGTCACGATTTCCCGCACCACCACGGGTCTCCTGATGGAAGCCCTGCGCCTTATGGACGAAACCCAGCGCGACGGCGACACCGAGAACGTCCCGGCGGCGGAGAGCTAGCAACAGTCCTTGTAGGGGCGCTGCCCAAACTTAGGAAGGGTTGCTGAGCCCCGGTGCAGTTGATTTCACAGAGCTCATTCCGTCTGGTAGGGGTGAGGTCTTTCGGCCATTTTTCTGGCTCTAGCATTTCTGGCTCGCAAAATAATTTCATGCGCGTCTCGGTCCTGACAATCAGCGACTCCGTAGCCGCCGGCAAATCCGAGGACGGCTCTGGTCCCGCCGTCATCGCCCGCTGCCGCGACCTCGGCTGGAAAATCGTTTCGTCCACCGTGCGGGCCGATGATCGCGCTGCCATCGAGGAATTCTTGAAGGAAGCCGCCGACTCAAACGACGCCGACGTCATCCTCACCGCCGGAGGCACTGGCCTCGGCCCACGCGACATCACCCCCGAAGCCACAGCCGCCGTGATCGATCGCGTAATCCCCGGTTTTTCCGAGTACATGCGCGCTGCTGGCGCCAGGAATTTCCCGCGCGCCATCCTGTCGCGCGCCACCGCCGGCATTCGCGGCAAGACCATCATCATTAATTTACCCGGCAGCCCCAAAGGTGCCGTCGAATCCCTCGACGCAATCGCCGACCTTCTACCCCACGCCGTTTCAGTCCTTCACGGAGCCCGCCACGACCCGTAGTTTCCTCTGCGTTGTCCGCGTCTGTGGGGTACGTGGCTTTGCTCGGTGATCAGTGCTTTCCCAATGCACTCTGTCGTGAATGCGGCTGAATCGTGTGGCTGGGCCAAACCATTCCAAGACGGGTTGCCGTCGCGTGCAAACCCCGCCAGTTCTGCGCTAAACTCCCCTCGGTTTTGGAGACACCGTTCATCGCAGTCCGCAATCATCTAAAATTTCGCTCCGAGGAGACATCGGCATGAGTCCGAAACAAAAGTCGCGCGCGGGCAAATCGAAACCAAAGCGCAAGCACTACCGCCGCATCGCCACCGAGGAGGCTTTTGCCATCCCGGAACAAATGGACGTCCAACGCGAGCTCGTAGCCACCGCGAAAGAATACGACCCCGACCTCTTCCTCTGGAACATCCAGACCGATCCAGCCGGGCCGGTCTATCACAAGCTGCTCGATCTCTTTGACCAGCGTCTGAAAACAATGGACGAATACGACGTCGACATGCACCTGCTCGCGCTCACCTCCACCGGCGTGCAGATGATGCCCGCGGACAAAGCTGCCGCAGTCGCGCAGGTCGGAAACGATCGTCTCGCCGAAGCTATCGCGCGCTATCCCGAACGCTTCGCCGGCCTCGCTACGATTCCGGTGCAGGATCCGTCGCGCGCCATTCAAGAAATCGACCGGTCCATCAACAAGCTCAAGCTCAGCGGCATCATGATTAATTCCCACACCAACGGCGAATACCTCAGCGAACGAAAATACTGGCCGATCCTTGAAGCCATCGCCGACCACAAGGTCCCACTCTATATTCACCCGCGCTCGCCAATCCCGCTGATGGCCAAAGCCTATCGCACCGATCATCTGGAGCACGCCATCTGGGGCTACCAGGCCGAAACCGGATTGCACGGATTGCGCATCATCACCAGCGGCGTGCTAGATCATTTTCCGAACTTGCAGATCGTGCTCGGCCACATGGGCGAAGGAATTCCGTACTGGCTTTACCGACTGGATTTCATGCACGGCCGCGTGCGCATCGGATTCGATCGGCCCAAGCTCAAGCTCACGCCCAGCGAATATTTCCTGCGCAATTTCTATATCACCACCAGCGGAATGAACTGGGATCCTACGCTGAAATTCTGCATCGAAGTCCTCGGCGCGGACCGCATCATGTGGGCCATTGATTATCCGTATCAGGATCATCCCGACGCTGTAGATTTTCTGGACGCCGCGAAAATCTCGGAGAACGACAAGCAAAAGATCTACCACGAAAACGCCGAACGCGTTTTCAAACTGAAGAGAAAGCGTTAAGAGGTTTGCGGTCTAGTAGGGGCGCTTCTTTAATGAGCGCCGCAGGTGCGGCACATTCGCTTTAGGTGTAAATGTAGCGCCGGGGCCTTCGGCCCGGCATCCCGATTTGAATTGTTGGGGGTCGGAGCTTCAGCTTCGACATATCGACCGGCGTGTAGCGCTGCACCAATGCGCGGCTTCACCCGCAGCACGTTTTCTTTCTGGGTCGTACATGTAGACACAACGCCACCAAGGAGCCCGCGTGGACTTGCAGGATCCCCGTACGAAAAAAGATTCGAGTGGCATGCGCCAAATCGCGCTTGCGATTGAGCTACCATTCGTGCTGATCGGGCCCGCGGTGGTCGGCGGTATCATCGGATACTTCCTCGATCGTTGGTTGCACACGAAACCGTGGATTATGCTCGTGCTCGGTCTCTGCGGCGTGGCAGCGGGCCTGATCGACACACTTAAAGTCGCCAGTCGCGGAGACAAGAACAGTGGATGAGGCGCAGTACGCGGTGATCGAACAGCGCATCGAACGAGTCCTCGTCGCGCTCGGTGCAGCCTTTGCATCGGCTGCCTGGATCGGATGGGGACATCGCGCTGCCGAAGCCGCCGCCATCGGAACCGCGCTGTGCTGGCTCAACTTTCGCTGGCTTCGCCAGGGCGCCGCATCGCTGATTCGCGTCGGACAGGCGCAGGCTGATGCCGAAAAAGCGCATGTTCCGCCTCTGATACACATGAAGTTCATCGGCCGCCTTTTATTGCTGCTCGTGGTTGCCTATGTTATTCTCGCTTGGCTGCGATTGCCCGCAATAGCGTTCTTGTGCGGGCTCGTCGCGGTGATTCCGGCGGTCGTGCTCGAATTGGTTTACGAGGTAGCACGCGGCGAAAACCGTTGGAACACTCCGTAAGTTCGTTTCACGAATTAAATTCCGTTTGGCAAGAGTTTCGGGAGAAGCATGGAAGAGCAAGTTCTCGGTGTGACAAAAGTCGTTAACGCGCTGCTGGGAAAGCCTGCTCTCGCGCTGCTCACCCTGCTGCACATCAAGCCGGACAGCACTGAATACCCGATCACGAATTCGTTCTCGATGGAGCTGCTCGTTGTATTGATCGCCGTCCTGTTCTTCCTGTGGCTCAAGCCCCGCATTCGCGCCGAGCATCCAGGTGCTACGCAGCAGGCCATGGAATTCGTGATCACGAACCCGATGGGAGTCGGTGTTAAAGATCTCGCAGATGACATCATCGGACACGGGGCGGAACGTCATATTCCGCTCGTTGCCACGATTGGCATTTTCATCCTCTTTAGCAATTTGATTTCTCTCGTGCCCGGCCTTGCTTCGCCCACCGCTACCCGTACGGTTCCGCTGGGCTGTGCGGTCATCGTATTTCTGTATTACAACGTCGTCGGACTCGTCCATCACGGACCTGTCGGATACGGCAAGACTTTCCTTGGACCGGTGTGGTGGCTGTCTCCTCTGATGGTCTTGGTTGAAACCGTCAGCCACTTCGCACGCCTGTTGTCACTCACCGTCCGTCTCTGGGCCAATATGATGGTCAGCGAGCTGATCTATATTTCGTTCCTGGGCTTGACTCTCGGTCTCTTTACCGCCCTCGGAAAATTGAATCCCATTGGGTACATTTCTGGAGTTGTGCCGATCGCCATTCCGTTCGCACTGATTCTTCTGCATATTTTCGTGGCTTTTTTGCAGGCTTTTGTTTTCGTGATATTGCCGATCGTTTATCTGAGCCTTGCGGTTTCCGAAGAGCACTAATCTGGCATCAAAGGCAGCCAGTGTGAGGCCGGTCGTTCCCCCGGACTTCCGGCAACCACCTCCTGGCCGCATATTCATAACAAGGAGAAACAGATGACAAGGAAAGTAGCGGCAGTGATGTTGATTGCAGTGCTCGCCCTGCTTGTGGCTCCGGTGACTTTCGCACAGGCGGCTGCGGCGCCGGAACACACCACGAACTGGGTCAGCGTTGCGGCAGCCCTTGCTTTGGGAATCGCAGCAGCGGGTTGCGGTATCGGTCAGGGAATGGCGACCGGTTCGGCCTGCGAGGGCGCGGCTCGAAACCCGGGCGCTTTCGGCTCGATCCGGCTGGCATTTATTCTGGGCGTCGTGTTTATGGAATCGCTGACCCTGTATGCGCTGCTCATAGTTCTGATCAAGTAGTTTCGAGTCGAACAGCGCTTCACAAGAAATTCACGTTTGAACCACACGCCTCGATTCTGGCGATAACCAGCTTCGAGGCGTTTTTCTTTCCGCGGGTCCATCCGTCGCGGCGAAGCCCAGCACAGATGCTTGGCGCGATCCAGTCATCCGCCCGCGCATGACCTACGGCCGGGTTGAGCCGATGGCTCAAAAAGTACAGCTCCCGTGTACCTGTACCAGTTCTAAACCCTGACCGGCTGCGCATCTCGGTTCCGTCTGTTAGCGTGATGTCGTGGCTCAAGGAGGCGAACGCTCTTCGCCGGCGTTAGCGCAGGTGTAGTCGCAGGCGAACCGCTCTCCGGGCGAGAGCTGGCCAGCTCTTTGACGACTGAACAATACGTTTGCCTCTGAATGTGGAAATCGCGGAAGGGACGAGCTAAGTAAGCGCAATTTGTCGGAAGGAAGTGGCACACCATGCAAGGTCATTTCAGGCCTAAGTCGCTGAAAACAAAGGAAGCAGTACCAGGAAGCCGCACACACACTCGATCTCACGGGTAAGGCCAATCTCGCAGTTAGCGCCTGGTCCCGTGCGATCGGCGGGGTCTTCGTTTCCCTGTTCTAGTGGTTCAGAAGCGATAGGGCCGCCGCATGCGCGAACTCCAGCACGCGCGAGGGCAGAATGCCGAGGTAGAGCGTGCCGATGGCAGTGAGGAACAGGGCGACTCCGACGGCAGGCGCGACGCGCGTCGGCGTGTATTCGACCGAGGGTGCCTGGAAATACATGGTGATGATCACACGCAGATAGTAGTACCCGCCGATCACACTGTTGATCGCTGCGATGATCACCAGAATCACGATCCACTTGTCGCGCACATCCAGCGCCGCCTGGAACGCGAAGAATTTTCCGAGGAATCCGCCGGTCGCCGGCAATCCGAGCAGCGAAAGCAGGAAGAGCGAGAACGTCGCGGCGAGCACAGGCTGTTTCGTCGCGAGGCCCGAATATTCATAGAGCGCCAGCCGCTTTTCATCCTGCTGGCCCAGATGCGTGACCACCAGGAACGCACCAACTTTCATCAGCACATAAGCCGCAAGATAAAAAAGTATGGCTGCCGCGCCCAACACGTTGTACGCGGCGAATGCGACCAGGATGTATCCGGCGTGCGCGATCGAAGAATACGCCAGCATGCGCTTCACGTTGGTCTGCATCAGCGCGCCGAGGTTTCCGATGAACATCGTAACCACAGCCGAGACCCATATCGCCCAGAACCACACATGGCTGGCGGATCCGAACGCGACGAAGAAGATGCGGACCATCAGCGCAAACGTCGCGGCCTTCGGGCCGGATGCGAGCAACGCCGTAACCGGTGTAGGCGCGCCTTCGTAAACATCCGGCGCGTAAATCTGGAACGGCGAAATGACGACCTTGAATCCGAGGCCGACGAACATCAGGCCGAGCCCGAGGATCGCTAGAGCCGGAACGTGGCTGCCGGCCCCTGCGGCGGCGAGCTCAGCTTCGAGCCAGTCACGGACGGCGTCGATATGCGTCGTACCCGTGACGCCGTAAACCATCGCGATGCCGTACAGGAAAAACGCCGTAGCGAACGAGCCGAGCAGGAAATATTTCAGCGAGGCTTCGTTGGATTGCGGCGCTTTGCGGCGGAATCCAACGAGCACGTAGCTCGCTATCGAGCTGATCTCGAGTCCCACAAACGCGGTCACCAGTTCGTTCGCGCTGGCGAGAATTCCCATGCCGGCCGCGGCGAACAGGACGAGCGCGTAAAACTCGCCGCGCTGGAGGCCTTCCTGGTCCAGGTAATCGATCGCGCCGAGAATGGCCAGCGCCGCAGCCACAATCACAACAACGTGAACGAAGATACTGAACGAATCGTTGTTGATCAGATTGTTATACGCCATGCCGGGAAACAGGCTGGCCCGGTACACGGCCGCAAGACTGAAAAGTGTTCCGATGAACGCGACCCAGCCGAGGATGCGCTTGTGCGCGGCGCCAACGAACGGGTCGACGATCATGACGATGATGCCGAACAGGCACAGATGCACTTCAGGGGCGAGCCGGTCGAGGTTGACGAACTGACCGGACATCACTGTGCGGCCCGCCTTTCCACAAGCGCGGCCACCGCGGCGCCGTCCACGTGAAGCGAAGCCGCCTGAACGGTCCGAGACGGCACAGCGGGCGTGGTAACGAGATGCCGCCCGGGCGAGCCGACTACCGGACGCGCGGCGTTGCGCGGCGACGAAGTCATGTCGAGCGTATTGTTGACCGAGACTTCCATTCGCCGCGTGAAGAGGGGGGAAGCGATGCCCATGAAGAGAATCGCGACGGCCATCACGACCAGGATCAGTCGTTCGCGCGCCGAGGCGTCGGGCAGCGTCTTGTTTTTCTCAACCGTAACTTCGCCAAGCGCTACGCGCTGATAGGCCCACAGCAGATAAATCGCGGATAGCACGGCGGCGCTGGCAGCCCACGAAGCCCACGCGCGATGCACCTGGAAGGTGCCGATCAGGATCAGGAACTCGCCGATGAAGCCGTTGAGCGGCGGCAAGGCGAGCGACGAAAGACAAATGAACAGGAAAAAGGACATGAGCACGGGCATCGGAGTCGCGAGGCCGCCGTACTGCTTGATTTCATGTGTGTGGCGGCGGTCGTAGAGCATGCCCACGCCGAGGAAGAGCGCGCCGGTCGAGACGCCATGGTTGAGCATCTGGTAGATTGCGCCTTCAACCGCGGTGGTGTTGAACGCGAAAATGCCAAGCACGACGAACCCGAGGTGGCTGACGGACGTATAAGCGACCAGACGCTTCAAGTCGGTCTGCACCGTGGCGACCAGCGCGCCATAGACGATACCGATGATCGCCAGCACCGCGATCGGCTGCGCCAGGCGATGCGCCGCTTCGGGGAACAGCGGCAGGCAGAAGCGCAGGATGCCGTAGGTGCCAAGCTTCAGCATCACGCCTGCCAGGATCACGGAGCCGGCCGTGGGCGCTTCGGTGTGCGCGTCCGGCAGCCAGGTGTGCAGCGGGAAGAGCGGAACCTTGATCGCGAACGCCAGGAAGAACGCGCCGAACATCAGCAATTCCGTGTGCGGCGGAAACGAAAGCTGGCCCGACTGCATGAGTGACAGGATCTCCGGCAGATCGAACGTGCCGGCTTTGCCGTAGAGCCACAGAATCGCGACCAGCATAAGGATCGAGCCGAACATCGTGTACAGAATGAATTTCACGGCGGCGTAGATGCGGCGATCGTGGCCCCACATGCCGATCATGAAGTACATGGGGATCAGCGTGAGTTCCCAGAAGAAGAAGAACAGAAACAGATCGAGCGAGACGAAGACGCCGATCATGGCCGTTTCGATCATCAGGATGGCGACGAAGAACCCCTTTACGTTTTCCTGAATCGATTCCCAGGAGCAGAGAATCGAGATGGGCGTGAGGAACGTAGTCAGCAGGACCAGGAACAGGCTGATGCCGTCGATGCCCAGGTGGTAATGAATCGTTTCGCCGATCCAGTTGTGGTATTCGACGAACTGGTAGTCCGGATTTGCCGAGTCGAAGTAGGGCAGCAGGCCGAGCGAGAACACGAACTCGACGAGCGAGGCAATGAGAGCGATGCGCCGTATCCAGACGTGGTCTTCGGAACGCAGCACCAGCAACGCGGCCACACTGAGTAGCGGAAAGAAGGTGATGATGGTGAGCCAGTGGAGGTTCGCCATGTTAGTGCGCCACCCCCAGCAGGCCGAACAGCAGCGCGGTGAAGCCGACCGCGCCGAGAATCACCCAGGCGGCGTAGCTACGCAGGTTGCCCGATTGGATTTTGCGAAGTTCGGAGCCGGAGCCGCGCGCGACGGTGGCGGTGCCGTTCACGACGCCATCGATCGCGCCTTCATCAACCACGTGCCAGAGGACGTTGGTTGAAATCCAGAGCAGCGGGCGCACGATAAGCGCAGCGTAGATTTCGTCGACGTAGTATTTGTTCAGCAACAGCAGATAGAGCCCGTGGGCGCTTTGGGCCATCTTCTTCGGAATGTCGGGCCGCTTGATATAGAAGTACCAGGCCACGAGCAGGCCGAGAATGCCGACGGCCACAGGCCAGCTAACGAGAGCATGCAGGAGCGACATGGCCGGAGTCAGTGCTTCCGTTGGTTCAGCGGCCATATCGGCAATAGGCGCCGATGAAGCAAACACCGGGGCCAGGAAACTTTCGAAATAGTCGGTGCCGCCGATGAGCTTGGGGGCGGCGAACCATCCGCCGAAGATCGAAAGGAACGCGAGGATTATCAGCGGAACTGTCATGTTTTTTGGCGATTCGTGGACGTGGACTTTGTGCTCGTCGTATCGCGGCGCGCCGAAGAAGGTCAGGAAGACGAGCCGGAACATATAGAACGAAGTGAGCAGGGCGCCCGCGACGCCCAACAGCCAGAGAATCAGGTTGGCGTGCGGTCCCGATTGCGCCGCTTCGAGAATCGCGTCCTTGCTGAAGTAGCCGGCGAAGCCGGGGATTCCGGCGATGGCGAGCGTGGCGATCAGCATGGTCCAGTAGGTGACCGGGATTTTCTTGCGCAGGCCGCCCATCTTCATCATGTCCTGCTCGCCGCCCATGGCGTGGATCACGCTGCCGGCCGCGAGGAAGAGCAAGCCTTTAAAGAATGCGTGCGTCATGAGATGGAACACGCCGGCCGCGTAGGCGCCCACGCCGCAAGCGAGGAACATGTAGCCGAGCTGCGAGACAGTCGAGTAGGCGAGGACTTTCTTGATGTCGGTCTGCACCAGGCCGATGGTTGCGGCGAATAACGCCGTCACGCATCCCACCGTTGCAACAACGTTCATCGCCACGGGCGCATTCA
>DATNKM010000025.1:0-83192 GCA_035603395.1 Candidatus Acidiferrales bacterium | reverse complement strand
GCGCCGGACTCCGCCGCAGCTCCCGCGGCGCAAGCCGTCCAGGCTCCCGCAAACTCCGATGCTGCGGAGATGACCAGCGAGGAATCGCCCGTTCCCTTGCGCGTGATGGTTAACCTGGTTCCCGTGCGGGTGATCGTCCGTGACGCAAAGGGCAAGGCCGTCACTACGCTCCATAAGGACGACTTCCAGCTCTTCCAGGACGGCAAACCGCAACTCATCTCCAATTTTTCCGTGGTGCTGCCGACGCCAGCCACGCCTGCGATCGCGGCGGACAATTCGGCACCCGCCGCCGGGAAGCCACCGGCGCCAGCCGCGCCCGGATTTGTGCCACCCTCGCGTTTCGTGGCGCTGTTGTTTGACGATGCCCACCTGAACATCCAGGACGCCATGCAGGCGCGCATCGCCGCCACGAAGTACCTGGACGCATCGCTCGCGCCCACCGATCGCGCAGCCATCTTCACCATTTCCGGCCAGTTCCAGATGGATTTCACCGACGACCGCGCGAAGCTACACGCCTCGCTCATCAGTATCCAACCGCGCCCGGTCACCGCGGACGCCGCGGTAGGGGACACCGATTGCCCGCCCATGGATGTGATCGAAGCGGATGAGATTCAGAATCGAAATGACTCCCAAGCCATTGGCATAGCGACCCAGGACGCCCTGAGCTGCGCGAACAATCAGTCGAATAATCCGGTTACTGGCGGCCCGACCCCGGGCCAGGTCGAACAGGCCCAGGCGTTGGTAATGGCCGTCGCGCTGCGAAAGGAACAGGAAGCCGAGGAGCAGACCGAAGCCGTCTTCCGACGCGTACGCGAACTCATCGGGCGCATGTCCGCCCTGCC
The DNA here is from genome assembly GCA_035603395.1 of Candidatus Acidiferrales bacterium. Classification (GTDB taxonomy): domain Bacteria; phylum Acidobacteriota; class Terriglobia; order Acidiferrales; family UBA7541; genus Palsa-295. The sequence continues at coordinate 82,350 of DATNKM010000025.1, read as the reverse complement.
GGGGCAGCGCAACCTCGTGCTGATTTCTCCCGGCTTCATCTACGTGAATCGCGAAGCGGAGTATTCCGACCTGATCGATCGCGCCATTCGCCAGAATGTTTTCGTCAATACGCTCGACGCCCGCGGCCTCTATACGTCAGAGATTGGTCCGGATATTAGCCACGCAACCAACGATCCCAACCCTGCTTACGCGGGATATCGCACAAGCTGGCGCCTGGACGGCCAGCAGCGCCAGACCGAGACTTTGCTGTCCTTTGCGACCGATACAGGCGGCTGGGCCTTCCACAACGACAACGATCTCGCCCAGGGGCTGCGGGAAGTCGCCTCCGCGCCCGACGCTTACTACTACCTCGCCTACGTCCCCTCGAATCTGAAATTCGACGGGCACTTCCACTCGCTCAAGGTGACGCTCGCGGGTAAGGAGAAGTACGCAATTCAGGCGCGCCGCGGATATTACGCGCCGCAGCACGGCGAGACTCCCGAGGAAGTGGCCCGCCGCGACATCGACGACGCGATTTTCTCGCAGGAAGAACGCCACGGCTTGCCGATCGGGCTTCAGACGCAGTATTACAAGACCGACGCGACCGATGCGAAGCTCTCCGTGCTGGCTCATGTGGATCTTGCGCGCGTCCGTTTCGAAAAATCGGGTGGGCGCAATGTGGACGACCTGACCGTGGTCGCCGCAGTTTTCGATCGCGACGGCAACTTTCTTAGCGGCGAGCAGCGCGTCCTCTCCATGAAACTGCGCGACGAAACGTTCCAAAAACTCGCCCATTCCGGCGTCACCGTACGCACGAGTTTCGATCTAAAGCCCGGAGACTACGTGGTCCGCTTGGTCGTTCGCGATTCCAATGCCGCGCTGCTGTCCGCGGAAAACGGCGTCGTCGAGATTCCGTACTGAGCTGCGCAGGAAGCTCGTAGTCGAGTTCTCGTTTTGAAGCGCTGGGCCGAGACGCCCAATCGTCCTGGAATATCGTGTTTTTTCAAGGAAGGTGAATGATGAGCGTCCGGAAATTCCAGCTGATGTTTTTCGCAGCCATGCTCTTGCTCGCGGCGCACTCGATCGCCCGCGCGCAACAAGGCGCTACGCCTTCTTCACCCGCCGACACGCAGCAACCCGCCGCCCCTGCATCCAGCCCCGTGCTGCGCGCCGAATCCAGCGTGGTGCGCGTCGACGTGATCGTCACCGACAAAAAAGGCAATTACATTCATGATCTCGCGTCGAAGGATTTTCATGTCTTCGACAACAATCAGGAGCAGAAGGTCGTCAATTTCTCCTACGGCACCTCGACGACCTCGACCGGCGCGCCCGAGCGCCGCTACCTGGTCCTGTTCTTCGACGATTCGACCATGGAAATGGGAGATCAGATTCGCGCCCGCGACGCCGCACAGAAATTCATCGACGCAAACGTCGGCCCTGATCGCGTGATGGCCGTGGTTGATTTCACCGGCTCATTGCGCGTGATTCAGAATTTCACCGCGGACGCAACTCGACTGAAGCAAGCGGCGAAAAATATGAAGCCCTCGGCGGTGTCCCCCAACGGCGACCCCTCGCTTGCGGACACTTCGTTCACCACGAATATGCCCGGCGCACCGGCCCTTCCGGATTCCGAGGCCGAGTTCGGCGTGCACACCCTGCTTCTCGGGATCCGCAGCCTGGCGAAGAATCTGACCAACGTCCCGGGCCGCAAGAGCGTCGTGCTCTTCACCGCTGGGTTTCCGTTGACGTCGGAAGCCGAAGCGGAGCTGACCGCCACAATTTCCGCGTGCAATCAGGCCAACGTCGCTATCTACCCGCTCGATGTGCGCGGGCTGATCGCCGCGGCACCCTCAGCCCCCGCCACGCAATTGCGGCGGGACGACGGATCGAGCACCGGCGCTCCGGTGGCGATGCGCACTTCGCAGCCGCATCTCGTGCTGGCATCCTTTCCGACTCCCGCGGCTTTCGAACCGCCCGACCCTCAACACGGTGGAGGCGGCGGTGGCGGAGGCCATGGTGGCGGCGGGGGAGGAGTGGGTGGAGGCGGCGGCACGGGCGGCAGCGGTGGTCACGGCGGCACATCGGGCGGCGGCACCAGCGGCGGTACGGGGGGCGGCAGGGGTGGTGCTCCGTCAGGGGGCGGCGGAATGGTGAATCCGCTGACGGGAAATCCCGGTATGAATCCGCTCCAGCCCGGCGTCGATCCCACCACGATCATGCCCCAGATGCCCGAAACGGGCTCGACGAATCAATCCGTGCTCTACGCGCTCGCCGAAGGCACGGGCGGGTTTCCGATCGTCAACGACAACGATCTGCTCGGCGGCCTTTCGAAAATCGCGCACGAACAGGACGAATATTATTTCCTCGGCTACGCTCCGCCCGATGGCCCGCAGGGAACCTGCCATGCGCTCAAAGTGAAAATGGATCGCGGCGGCGTACAGGTTCGCGCGCGCAGCGGCTATTGCACCGCGAAATCAAAGGACATGCTCGCGGGCAAGCCCGAGGGCTCCCAGCTGGAAGCTCACGCGACCGGCGCGGACAAAGGCACGATTGCCGGCACGCTCGAAGCGCCCTTCTTTTACACGTCGCCCAACGAAGCGCGCGTCAATGTGGCCATGGAATTTCCCTCCGCTTCGATTGATTTCGCGAAGGACAAGGGCAAATACCATGCCGACATGAAAATTCTCGGCATCGCTTACCGGCCCGACGGCTCGGTCGGCGCGCGATTCAGCGACGATGTTCCGCTCGATCTCGAAAAGGATGAATTAAAGCAGTTCACGCAGAAACCGATGCGTTATTCGAATCAATTTCAGATCGCCCCGGGCAAATATCGCCTGGAGGTCGTGCTTTCGGCCGGCGGGCAGGGCTTCGGCAAGTTCGAAGCGCCTCTTTCGATCGATCCCTACGATGGGAGATCGTTCAGCGTCAGCGCCATCGCGCTCAGCAATCAGCTCAGCCAGGTCCAAGGCCTCGGCGGCGCGGTCGCGGCCGATCTGCTTTCCGATCGCACGCCGCTGATCGCCAACAACGTCGAGATCATTCCGTCACCCAGCAACCATTTCAAGAAAACGGACATGGTCGCTTTCTACGCGCAGGTATACGATCCGCATCTCATCGAACCGAATCCGCCGGCCCTGCGAGTTTCGTTCAACATTGTTGATTTGAGGAGTGGCCAGGTCGTCCTCGGCGGCCACGGCCTGGACCCCGCGCCGTTCATCGAGAAGGGCAACACTGTCGTGCCGCTGGGCATGAAGCTTCCTCTTGATCAGCTGGCGCCCGGATCGTACCGCCTGGATTTCCAGGCGAGTGACGCGAGCGGCGCAATTACGCCCATCCGCTCGGTGGGATTCGACGCCGAGTAGCCAGAGTGCCGCGCGGCTTTGCCGTTATCTAGCTCACCCTGCCTGGCAGAACTTATCGGCGGCTTTTCCCCACGCTTGGGGCGCGCGGCTCGCTACGAAATCGCCGCAGCCGCGTCTAAATTCACCTAAATCCGCATCCGGAGGCACCCATGAAGAACAGAGTCGCGCTCGTAGCAATTCTCATCGCCATCGCAATCTCGTCGAGCGCCGCCGGCGAAACCAAGGAACTGAAAACCGGCGGATTCCAAGTGCAGCAGGAGCTGATCCTGCCCGCCAGCCCCGAAGCCGTCTACGACGCCATGACCGGCGATATCAGCGGCTGGTGGGACCACTCCTTCTCCCGGCATCCCAAGCGGCTTTTCGTCGAACCCAAACCCGGCGGCGGTTTCTGGGAGATTTTCGACGATGCCGGCAACGGTGTCCTGCACGCCACGGTGATTTACGCCGACCGCGGCAAGGCGCTTCGCTTCACCGGCCCGCTCGGTTTCTCCGGCCAGGCCGTCACGTTCGTCACATCGTTCGATTTCGCGCCCGATCCCGCGGGCACAAAGCTGCGGCTCACCTGCAACGTCGTTGGCCAGATCGAAGAGGGCGAAGACAAAATCGTTGACGCCGTGTGGCACCATTTCCTGGTCGAGCGCCTGAAACCCTACATCGAATCCGGTGCCTACAAGAAAAAACTGCAAAACTAGGGGTTTTCAATCTCCGCAGCCTCGCGCCAGTTTTTCGACAAGAGGCCTCGCGCCCTCTGATACGATGAACGTTTATCCGGAGGCAATTTCGTTGGTCAGATCGCGCCCAGCGTCAAAGTCCAAGACCGCGAAGTCCCGCGCGGCCCGAAAATCCGCGTCCGCGGACCGGCGCCTGAAGATCGCGCTCATCGGCTTCGGCACCGTCGGCCGCTCGGTCGCGAAAATCATCGCTCAGGATTCTGGCGGCCCGCTCGTCCTTACGCACATTTTCAATCGCGGCATCAAAAAGAAAAAAACAAGCTCGCTTCCGGGCGGGATTCGCTGGACGGAAAACATCGACGACGTGCTTTCCTCCGATGCGGACGTGGTCGTCGAGCTGATCGGCGGGCTCGAGCCGGCCGGGGAATGGGTGCGCAAGGCGCTGCGCGCGGGGAAATCCGTGGTCACAGCCAATAAACTGCTGATCTCCGAACACGGTCCCGAGCTGCTCGACCTCGCGCGCAAAATGAGCAAGCGTCTCGAATTCGGCGCGTCCGTCGCCGGCGGCATTCCCGCGATCATCGGCATTCAGGAAGGCCTCGCGGGCGACCGGCTTTTCAAAATCGCCGGGATCCTCAACGGCACCTGTAACTTCATCCTCACGAAAATGGAAAAGGACGGCGCCAGCTTCGACGCCGCGCTGAAAGAAGCACAATCGCTCGGCTACGCCGAAGCCAATCCCAGCGCGGACGTCGACGGCATGGACGCGCGTGCCAAGCTCCTGATCCTCACGCAAGCCGGCTTGCGCCTGCGCGTCAGCACCAAGCAGATTGCCTGCCGCTCGATCAGCTCCGTAGCGGCCGTCGATTTCATGTACGCCGCGGGACTGGATTGCACCATTCGCCAGATTTCCGTGGCAGAAAAAGAAACGAAGAAGGGCGTGCGCCTCGCCGCCGCCGTGCAGCCTGCGCTGATTCCCTCCGCGTCGCTGATGGCCCACGCGCAGGGCAGCCAGAATATCGTCACGGCCACCGGCGAATTCGGCGGCAAAATGATTTTCTCCGGTTACGGCGCGGGCGGCGATCCCACGGCCGTGGCCGTTATTTCCGATCTCTACGCGATCCTTCGCAGCTCCGGCGCGCCCGCCGAAGCGCTGCCCGGCGCCGCTGAAGTTCCCGATTCAGTGAGCAGCGACTTCACCGTGCCGCATTATCTGCGCTTTGTGGTGCGCGATCGCCCAGGCATCGTCGCCGCCATCGGCACGATTCTTTCGAAGTACGAAATCAGCCTCGACGCGCTGCTGCAAAAGCCCCATTTCCCGCACTCCGCGCTGCCCTTCGTTATGACGCTGGAAGCGTGCGACAGCGCCGTCCTCGAACGTGCCCTCGAAGAAATTGCCCGCCTCGACTTCCACGTCGAGCCGCCCCTGTGCCTCCCGATTTTCCTGGATTAAAGATGCAAATGTGGCGCCGCGGACTTCAGCAGGGCAGCAAACGACCTTGACGTTGCCTGGGAATCTCGGGCTGCTGCGTGGAGTATTACGAAGCGAAAGCGCGGGGGCGCCTCAGCGATCCTGAAAGAACATGAACAACGTCTGCAGAGCCCGCTCATCGGCCGCGCGCATTAATTCATATGCGACCACAAGCGCTCGATGAGCCTTCAGCAGTTCCTCGCGGCACGCATCGGAAAATTGTCGCAGCAGCATGGGGAAATCATACGAGCCCCCGCGCGCGCGGGCAACGAAATATCCAGCAACCGTTTCCGCCGCCGCAAGATCCACTCGGCGATCAGGACATGCCGGGCGTCCGTGGCTTAGCCTACGCCGACGCGCGTTTCCCCAGGAACTGCGGCGCGAACTCCTGCTTGACGAAAATCTCAAACGAAGTGGGCGTCGAATTCTGCGTGGTTCGTTTTTCCAGCGAAGCCATGTGTCCCGAGTTCAGCGCCTCGGTCATCTCGATCATCGATTTCGCCGTGCTCTCCGACGCTCCCATCTGCTTAAACGCCTCGATTACTTGTTCGTTCGGCACGCGCACGTAGGAAAGCTGCGGCCTGCCAATCGCACGCCCGATGATCCCGGCGGCTTCGGCCATGCTGATGTTGCGCTCTCCCAGCAGCTCGTGCGTCTGCGAGCCGCTGAAATCAAGCAGCGCCAACCGCTCCGCCGCAAATGTTCCGATGTCGCGCGTGGCGATCATGGGAAGCTCCAGCTCGGCACGCAGCGGACCCGCCGCCACACCCATGGACTTGATGATTCCGACTTGCGCCAGCGTGTTTTCCATGAAATATCCGGCGCGCACGTGCAGCACGTTCAGCCCCGCAATCGCGTTTAACTTTTCTTCGCGGAGATGCAGTCCCACCACGGGTCCCGTCTTGTCCGCCTTGTCCGCACCGAAGCTGCTCAGCGAGACCACGTGTCTCACTTTGGCTTCCGTCAGCGCCTTCGCCAGCGCGTCCGTGGCCCGATCCTGCAGGCCCCGATAATTCTGCGCGGCCATATCGGGTGGAACCATGGCGTAAACGCCCTCGGCGCCCGAAAATGCCTTGGCCAGCGCCGCAGCGTCTGTCAAATCGCAAACAAACGGCTCCGCGCCGCGAACGGCCAGCGGCTCTAATCGTTCCTCGCTCCGTCCAAGCGCACGAACCTTCTTCCCTTTCGCCAACAAACTCTCCGCCGCTGCGTGCCCGCTGTGTCCAGTTGCTCCGGTGATTACGTACATGGATGTCTCCTCTACCAGATATGGGATGAATTTATCTGCGGCCGGGATTCTCGAATCTGCGTTGCTGTTGGCGATTGGTTAAAAGACGGCTAAAGCTCCGCGTGAGGGGCTGGGTCCAACGCCGTCAGGTAGCCCGCGCGCCTTTCCACGCCGAAGGTTGGAAAGACCTGAGGCGCTCCGTACTCTTGCGTTCTGTTTTGTTTACGCCCGCGCCGGCTTGCCCGCCGCGGCCGGCGCCACCCTAAACTGCTTGCTCAGCGCCAATCCCTGCTGCTGATACGACGATCCGATCGCCTGTCCGTAAAGCTTGTCCGGCACGCTCGCCATCTTGTGGTACATCAGGCGGCCGACCACCTGGCTGTCCTCCAGCAAAATCGGCACCTCGTGGGCGCGCACCTCGAGCACCGCTTTCGTGCCCTTGATTTCTCCGGCCAGCCCGTAGCCGAATCCCGGATCGAAAAATCCCGCATAGTGCACGCTGAATTCCCCGATCGATGGGTCGAACTGCGTCATCTCCGCCGCCCAGTTCGAAGGCACGCTGATCCGCTCGCGCGACGCCAGAATATAAAAGTCGCCCGGGTCCAGCACCAGTCGCCGCGAATCCGGCGCAGCGATCGCGTCCCAGAATTGCGTGGCATCGTGCGCGCCGGCTTTGCTTAAATCCACCGCCGGGCAATTCCGCTTTGCCTTGTAGGCCACGACACTCGATGGCCCGCTCCCCTGCAAATCGATCGACATGCGGATGCCGCCGCCCAGCGCCGCCTTCGCCGGCACGTCGCCGTTTTCGTAGTAAACGAGCCCTTCGGTCACCTCGTATCGCTCGAGCGCGTTGTCCGTCGCCGCCGGAGGATTGCCGCGCACGAACCGCAGCTGCGTCAGCTTCGCGCCGGCGCTCAAAATAATCGGAAACGTCCGCGAGACAATCTCCACGTACAGTTCGCCCTTGTAACCCTTCGGCACCTGCTCGAATTCGTCGCCGCCGTCCGTCACCAGCCGCGTGAAGATATCCAGCCGGCCCGTCGTGCTCTTCGGATTGGCCGCGCCGCTGATGTCAAACGGCAGCGCCAGCGCCTCCACCATCGGAATCACGAACACCGCTCCGCGTTCCAGCAGCGCCGGCCGGCTCAAATCGATTTCCGCCAGCTTCAGGTCGTTGATCTTCGACTTGATCGACGACGCCCGCCCCGGCAGAAAACTCGCCTGCACGCGGTAAGCGATGTTTCCCAGCCGCAAATCCATCGACGCCGGCTGGATCTGGGCGTCATCAATCGGAATGTTCGGCAGAATCTTGCGGTTCTGAATCAGCTCGCGAATTTCCTGCGAAGGCAAAATTCCCGTCTTGCGCGGATCCCTCTTCAAATCCGCGAAAAGCGCAGCGCCCTGCGATGTCTTGCTCGTACCCATGGGTATGTATTCTCGCAGCGGCGCGTACGTTGCGCAAGCTCCGCCATTTTCCTTCTCCCTGAACTCTGTGTTTTCTCTGCGTCCTCGGTGGTGAGCCCCTGTTTTTCTCCGCGCCTTCGTGTCTCCGTGGCAAAATAAAATCATGAGCCACGCCCAAGCCGATCGAGCCTTGAAATTCCGCGCCCTGCACAAACTTCCCGCGACAGCCGGCGCCCCCATCGAATCCGCCGCGCCCGGCGCATTCATCATCCCCAACCCCTGGGACGCTGGCAGCGCCCGCATCCTATTCGGCCTCGGGTTTGAGGCCCTCGCCACCACCAGCGCCGGCTTCGCCTTCTCGCTCGGCCTTCGCGACGGCACCGTCACGCGCGACCAGGCTCTCGCCCATTGCCGAGCTATTGTTGAGGCCTCCGACCTACCCGTCGCTGCGGATCTCGAGAAATGCTTCGGCGACGATCCCAAGACCGTCGCGGAAACGATCCGCCTCGCCGCCGCCACCGGCATCGTCGGCGGCTCGGTGGAAGACGCCTCCGGCGACGAATCTCATCCCATCTACGACCACGGCCTCGCCGTCGAGCGCGTCGCCGCAGCCGCGGAAGCCGTCCGCGCGCTCCCGTTTCCCTTCACGCTCACCGCGCGCGCCGAAAATTTCCTGCACGGCGTCCGTGATCTCGACGATACGCTTCTTCGCCTCCGGGCCTATGCCGCGGCCGGCGCGGAAGTTCTCTACGCCCCGGGCCTGCCGAGCCTCGACGCGGTCCGCACGGTCTGCGCTGCGCTGGCTCCTCGCCCGGTGAACGTGCTCTCGGGAATGAAGGGATCGAGCTTCCCGGTCGCTGAACTCGCAGCCGCCGGCGCGCGTCGCATCAGCCTCGGCGGCGCACTCTACCGCACCTCGCTCGGCGCGCTCTTCTCCGCCGCCCGCGAAATGAAGGACCACGGCACCTTCAGCTTCATCAACGGCGCCCCGTCCATGCCCGAAATTACTTCGTACATGATCAAACCAATAACCGACGCCGGCGCCGCCTAGCAGGCTCAGGATTTCGAGGTTCTCGGCAAAGTGTCGCCGCAGCTCCCTAAACAGCTCGTCACTCACGTTCGCGGGAGCTCCGCTCAGGGCGTCCGCCATCTGAATCAAGGCCTGCTCGCCAGCGGAAAATTTCCAACGCTCGGCAGGCAGCAGGGCCATCGCCCGCTTTCCCCGCGGCCCCACAGACGCTTTCTAATCGCCAAATTCCAGGACTCGAAAGTTAGTAACTTACAGAAAAAAAGCTGCAGCGCGATCCTCATCGCCCCCAAAAGCTGATTTGCGCCCAGGCCGGCCACGGTCACGATCGCCACGATTTGACCAGTTCAAAGGCACCAACTAAGATCAATCTGCTGCTCGCGCGGATCTACCGGGCACGAGTCACAACGTACAGGTCACGGACATGTTTGAAACGCTAACCGAAAAATTACAGCGCACATTCAAGAACCTGCGCGGCCAGGGCAAACTGACCGCCGAACATCTCGACGCCGCACTCGCCGAAATCCGCGAAGCGCTGCTTGAAGGCGACGTGAACCTCGGCGTCGCCGACGAATTCATCGCGCACGTCCGCGAAAAAGCGCTCGGCACGGACGTTCTGCTCCAGCTTTCGCCCGATCAGCAAGTCGTCAAAATCGTGCGCGAGGAGCTCGCCGACCTTCTCGGCAAGGAAGCGCGCCCGCAATTCGGCTCGCGCCCGCCGTCGGTCTGGCTCGTCTGCGGCCTGCAAGGTTCCGGCAAGACCACTTCCACCGGCAAGCTCGGCAAATGGCTCGGCGAACACGGGCACCGGCCGATCGTCGTCTCGACCGACGTCTACCGCCCCGCCGCCCGCGAACAGCTCGCGCAAGTCGCCAAAGCCACGGGCACGCCGATCTGGCCCGGTGCCGGGACGGACAAGCCCGTCGAAATTGTCCGCGGCGCGATGCGCGAAGCAAAACTTTCTGCGTGCGATGTGATCCTGGTCGACACCGCCGGCCGCCTGCACATCGACGACGAGCTGATGAACGAATTGCAAACTCTGAAGCGCGAGCTGAACCCCACGGAGATTCTGTTCGTCGCGGACGCGATGATCGGGCAGGACGCCGTGCGCTCCGCCGGCGAATTCCACAAGCGGCTCGGCGTCACCGGCATCATCCTCACGAAGATGGATGGCGACGCGCGCGGCGGCGCGGCCCTTTCCATCCGCAAAGTCACCGGCGCGCCCGTGAAATTCGTGGGCGTGGGCGAAAAGTACGACGCGCTCGAACCGTTTGTCCCCGACCGCATCGTCGGCCGCATTCTCGGCATGGGCGACGTGCTGGGCCTGATTGAAAAAGCGCAGAAAAACATCGACGAGAAAAAAGCGCGCGAAATGGAGCGCAAGCTGCGTGAAAACGAGTTCACGCTCGAGGATTTCCGCGATCAGCTCCAGCAGATCCGAAAAATGGGCTCGATGGAGCAACTCATGGGCATGCTCCCGAAAATCGGCCCGTTCGCGAAAATTCCCAAGGACGCGCAGATCGATGAAAAAATGCTGAAATCCACCGAAGCGATCATCAATTCCATGACCGCCGCCGAACGCGCCAACGACAACCTCATCGACGGCAAGCGCCGCAAGCGCATCGCCCGCGGCAGCGGCACCACGGTCCAGGAAGTGAACCAGGTGCTGAAGCAATACTCCGACATGCGCCGCATGATGAAGCAATACGGCAGCATGGCCAAAATGAAAATGCGCGGCCTCGGCAAATTCGCCGGCCTCAAGTAGAGAATCCGATGCCGATCGTGATGGAAAACACGCTGAATCAGATTCGCGCCGCGGCTGCAAGCGGTGGCGATCGTGTTGAGCGCGCAAAGCGGCTCGCGGAACTCATCCGCAAACTCGGTGACTACCGCTGGGTCGGCGTGTACGACGTGGACGCAGAAAACGTTTCGATCATCGCGTGGAGCGGGCCGGGCGCGCCGGAATATCCGGCGTTTCCGGTAAGCAAGGGACTCACCGCCGCTGCGATCCAGCAGCAGAAAGCCGTTGTCGTCGGCGACGTGCGCAACGATCCGCACTACCTTACCGCCTTCGGCAGCACGCTTTCGGAAATCATTGTTCCGGTGCTCGCGCCGGGAGAAGACCGCGTGATCGGCACGATCGACGTCGAAAGCGAACAAGCCAACGCCTTCGGCCCGCGCGATCAGCAAAGGATCGAGCAGTGCGCGCAAGCTGCTCTCCCGCTCTGGCTGCTGCACTAGACGCGTCTCGCGGAGATCAGGCGAGCTTCAGCGGGCGCTCGGTCCAGGCTACGTCCCAGTAGCGGCCGAATTTGCGACCGACCTCCGTATAGATTCCGACGGGCTTGAATCCGCAGCGTGCGTGCAGCGCAGCGCTCGCGTCGTTCGGCAGCGTGTAGCCGGCGACCAGACGATTCACGTCTTCCTTCCTGAGAGCGTCGAACAGCGCTTCATAGAGCCGTGAACCGATTCGCTTGCCGATGGCTTTCTGGTCGCAATAAATCGTCGTCTCGACAGTGGTGTCGTAGGCGGCCTTTACGCGAAACCCCGTGGTTCCGGCGTAACCGAGGACGACACCCTCCTCCTCGGCCACCAGCAGCCGGTGCCTGCCCGTAGTGCTGAACTGCTCGAACCACAGATATCGCTTCTCGACCGTGTAAGGCTCGATGTCGAATGTCACAGCGGTGTTGAGCACATAGTAGTTGTAGATCTCCGTAAGCCGCGGCACATCGTGGCGTTCAGCGGGGCGAATCGATAGCTCGGACATAGAGAACCTCTTGGCGAAAATGATAGCGTCAGTCTGGCCGGCCGTCTCGGTCCACTTTGGCCTGACGGAGGCGCCCAGATAGCGATTGGTGAATCCTGCCGGCTCCGCTATACTGTTTCGATTGAACAGGGGAGGAATTTGAAGTGTTAACGATACGCCTTGCCCGAATCGGCAAGAAGAAGCATCCATATTATCGTGTGGTGGTGACGGAGAAGACGCGGCCGCGCAACGGCCGTTTCGTGGAGATCGTCGGGACATACGATCCGCTCAAAAAGCCCGCAGCAGTCGAGCTCGAGCACGACCGGGTGCAGTACTGGCTCGGCAAGGGCGCCCAGCCCAGCGACACCGTACGCAGCTTGATACGCAGCAACCCCAAGCCCGCCTGACGCGTCCTACCACAGGTGAACCTGTTGATTACTCTTGTACACGCTCGAGCGAGTTTCCCCGCTGAGCAGGTCAAGCTGTGGAGGAAACGCAATGAGGGAGCTTGTGGAATCCATCGCGAAGGCTCTTGTTGATCATCCAGACGACGTCATCGTAAACGCTGTGGACGGTGAACAGGTAACGGTTCTGGAACTTAGGGTGCATCCTGAAGATCTCGGCAAAGTGATCGGGCGGCAGGGGCGGACGGCGAAGTCGATCCGCACGCTGCTGGGCGCCGCCGGGATGAAATTGCGGAAGCGATTCACACTCGAAATTCTGGAATAAGTGGACAAGCAGCCGGCAGCTCAAAGCGACAGAGTGACCGTGGCGCGCATCCTGCGTCCCCACGGCCGGCGCGGCGAAGTGGCTTGCGAAATCCTCTCGGATTTCCCCCAGCGGTTCAAGAGCCTCCAATCAGTGGAATTGATTGGTGTGCGCAGCGGCGGAGCGCGTGAAGCAGTACGTGAAAATGCTCCGCGGCGCGTCGCCGTGCGTTCCTGTTGGCTCAGCCAGAGCCGCGGCGGCCAGGCAATTTTCCTCTTCGAAGGCTCGGATTCAATCAGCGATGCGGAGAAGCTCGTCGGGCTCGAGGTGCAGATTCCGCTTTCCGAACGCGTGCACCTTCCCTCCGGCAGCTACTACATCACCGATCTCGCCGGCTGCGAAGTCCGCGAATCATCTGTCAGCTCGCCTACTGGCGAGCCCGGCGCGACGATCGGGCGCGTAACCGACGTGCAGATGACGGGCGGCACGCCGATTCTGGTGGTTGATTCGCCGCAGGGCGAAGTCCTGATTCCTCTGGCGCAGGATATTTGCGTGCGTGTCGATACGGCGGCACGCGAAATCGATGTGGTTCTCCCCGAAGGTCTCCGCGATTTGAACACGTAGGCCGCGGTTCCCTCCTGCGGTAGGATTAGCGCAATGCGCTTCGACATCATTTCTATCTTTCCCGAGTTTTTCGCCGGCCCGCTTAATTACGGGATCGTGCGCCGGGCGCGCGAGGCGCGGCTGATCGAAGCGCACGTCCACGATTTGCGCGCATTCACGCACGATCGGCATCGCACTGTCGATGATCGTCCGTTCGGTGGCGGCGAAGGCATGGTGATGAAGCCCGAGCCGCTGTTTGATGCGGTCGAGTCACTCGACGTGAAGGCGGCAGGCGACAAGGCGGCGATTGTGCTGCTTTCTGCTGCGGGGAAACTGTTCCGGCAGGAAACGGCGCGGAGGTTCGCGCGGCTGGATCGGATCGTGCTGATCTGCGGGCGCTATGAGGGCGTCGACGAGCGCGTCGCCGAGCATCTGGCGACCGATGAAATTTCGATCGGGGATTTCGTTCTGTCAGGCGGCGAATTGCCGGCGGCGATGATTCTGGACGCGGTGACGCGGCTGCTTCCGGGCGCGCTGGGCAATGAGGAGTCGGCGGTCAATGAATCGTTCAGCGCGGCTGTTGCGGACGTCGCGGGGGCAGAGCAAGCAGCGCCCCTGCAAAGAATTTCGCAAGCTCAGAATTCGAATGGGCGCGGGATTTTGGATTATCCGCATTACACGCGGCCACAGACATTTCGCGGCTGGGACGTGCCGGACGTGCTGGCCGGCGGAAACCACGAAGAGATTCGTCGCTGGCGCCGCGAAAAGGCGCGCGAAAAGACACGGCGCAACCGCCCCGATTTGCTTCAGCCATGACAATTGACTCCGCCCGGTGATTCAGCTAAAAGATGTGGCCTCTCAGGATCATTGATCGACGGGTGGCGTTCAGGCGGTCCGGTGGGATTTCCGACAGGGGGATTCAAGTGAACAGCCAATCGTGGATTGTCGCTCGTTCGTGCGCGATTGCCGCGGCGGTGTGCGCGGCGCTTCTGGCGACAACCGCCGCAGGTGCCGTTGCACAGGCGGCGAAAACGGCGTGCGACCGCGCGTGCCTGGAAGGTATCGCGAGCAAATATCTCGATGCGATGGTGGCGCACGATCCGTCGAAAGCGCCGCTCTCGGCCGACGTAAAGTATTCGCAGGACAACGTCCCGCTGAAAATCGGGCAGGCGCTGTGGGCCACGGCCACCAAGCGCGGCAAGTACGTCCACTATTTCGCTGATCCCGAGCAGGGCGATGTGGGCCTGATCGGCGTGCTCTACGAAGAGGATGTCGCGGGAATTGTGATCGTGCGGCTGAAGGTGGTGAACGGCCAGATTACCGAAGCCGAGCAGTTCATGGCGCACGATCCGCATGGCGCGGCGCTGTACGAAAAAATGGGTGCTCCCGAGCCGCTGTGGCTCGAACCGGTCCCGATGGACCAGCGCGAAACGCGCGCGGCGCTCGATCAAGCGGCCTATATGTATTACGAGGGCCTGGCGCTGAACGACGGCAAGGGCGTTTACGCCTTCACGCCCGATTGCCGGCGCATTGAAGACGCCGTACCCACTACGAATCAGCCGGCACCGACGAACTACGGTCACGCGGACAACGATGTGGGCGATTTCACCACCATGAATTGCACCGATCAGTACAAGCTGGGTTTCCTGGGATTCACCACGGGATGCCGCCACCGGCGATTTCTGGTGACCGACGTCGAGCGCGGGGCGGTTCTGGCCAACGCGTATCTCGATTTCGACGGCACCATCACAAACGTGAAGCTTACCGACGGGCGCAACTGGAAAGTGCCGCCTTACTTCATGACGCCGCGCACGAACCAGTCCAACGAAGCCTATCGGATCGAAAAAGGAAGCATCCGCCTGATCGAAATGACGATGTACGAGATCCCTTTCAACATGGAGCCGGCGTTTTAAGGGCCGCGACGAGACCGGACAATGACACGGACGAACACAATGACCAAACTTCTCATTCGAATTTCGATGCTGGGTCTGCTGCTCGTGGCGCTTTGCAGCGCCGCTTCTGTCGCGTCGGGCTCGCCCAAGGGCGCCGCTCCCGACGAAGGGAAAAACCTGACACGCGCGCAGTATCCCCTGGCGCCCGCGGTGCCGGGCGAATGCAACCGTGAGTGCCTGTACCAGTTCGTGGACAGATATTTCGACGCGATGCTTTCGCGCTGCTGGTGCAACCTGGCCGTTGGCCCGGATGCGAAATACACGGAAAACGAACTGCCGGTGAGGCTCGGTGAAGGCCTGTGGAAGACTTTCTCCGGCCGTGGCACCTATCGCGTGTATCTGGCCGATCCGGCCACCGGCGAAGCCGGCTATTACGGCACGATCACCGAAGACAACGGCCTGTTGGAGGGCGTGATCGCGCTGCGGATCAAAGTGAAGGACCACCGCATCACCGAGCTCCAGACGATTACCGTGCGCGAGCAAAAGCGGCCGAAGGGCGGCCTCGGCTTGAATACCGCCGGAATCATGACGCCGCGGACGCTCGACGAGCTCGATCCGCAGCGATTCGTTTCGCCGGATACGGCGCTGCTGGCGCCCATCGGATCGGCGGAAACGCGCGATCAGTTGATTGGCGCGACAAAGGGGTATTTCGATGCGTACGCGCAGGGCAAGGGCTCGGCGGCCCCGCTCGACGCGCAGTGCGCGCGCCGCGAGAACGGCTTCGCCGCCACGAACAATCCCGCCGGTCCGGCGCCGGACAAAGCCCAGCCGTCGTTTCACATGTTCAGCGAAAGCTGCGCGGGGGAAATCGATCGCGGATACTTCACCTCGCTTGAGAAAGTGCGGGATGCGCGGCCGCTGGTTGTCGATGAAAAGCAGGGGCTGGTGCTCGACCTGGCATTTTTCGACAACCAGGGCGACGTGAAGTCGGTCGCCGTCGCGGGAGTCGGCAACGTGACAGTGCCCGCGGAGTATCGCCGCGCGTTCAGTTTCATGGCGCCGCAGCTTTTCAAGATGGAAGGCGGCAAAATCCGCGAGATCGAGGGGCTATCGTGGGCGGTGCCGTTTGGCATGGCGCCTGCCGCGTGGGGCAACTAGGAGTTGTCATCCCGAACCCCTGCTGGGGACGAGGGATCTCTCTTCGGCTGACGGAGTGGCGAGCGCTGCACACGAAGGGGAATTCCTCGCCCGACGGCCATGCGCCGGGACTTCGGGTCGGGACTTCGGTTCGGGTCGGGACTTCAGATTGACCGCGTGTTTTAGGGGCGTCTCAAGAGGGCCCGCGCCTGCTTACCGGGAATCGGGCTCTGGGTCAATTTCGGTAGGCATGTGGCTGCGAATTCGATATAATCCGAGATTGTGTGTTGTGTGCTGGCCCCACCTGAGCGGGTCTGCCGGGAATAATTCACATGAAGCCGATCATCGCCACGGTGCAGAAGTCACAAATTCGCAAGGACCACCCCGTATTTCGTCCTGGGGACACGGTGCGCGTGAACGTCCGCCTGAAGGAAGGCGAGGGCGACAAGGAACGCATCCAGCCGTTTGAGGGAGTGGTGATGAGCCGCCGCGGCGAGCTGAGCGGCGAGAGCTTCACGGTGCGCCGCGTGAGCTTCGGAGTGGGTGTCGAGCGCATTTTCCCGGTGCATTCGCCGATGATCGGGTCGATCGAGGTCGTGCGCCAGGGCCGGGTGCGCCGGGCAAAGCTGAATTACCTGCGCCACCGCAAGGGCAAGGCCGCGCGAATCAAGCGCGTCGAGACGGTGGCTCCGGCGGTCCCGGCGGCGAGCAGCTCGAAGGAGTAACACAGCGCAGTTTCGAAATTGTGGCCCGCATCGGATTCTCCGGTGCGGGCTTTTCTATTGGCTGCCGCCCGCGACGTGACAACCGGTGCAGTGCCAGTCAAGGTTTGCCGGAGGCGGGCTGGTGCTGAGATACTCCTGTGCGCGGGCGGCGTATGGCGAGCCCGAGGTTTCGGTCAACAAACGGTTCATGTAAGAGCGAGCTTTCTCCGCATCTCCCGCGCGAAGCCATCCTTCCGCCAGTCCGGAAAGAAGTTCACCACGAGCGTGAAGCGGCCGATTCTGCCAATTCGGCTTTTGCAAGGCGAGAACCTTTTCATAGTCTCCCAGGCCCTTATTCCACTGACTCTGCCGGGCTGCCGCGCGAGGCGTGTGTTAAAATCCCGGCCGATGGCGAGACTTTGCTCGGCACGGTATGAGCGCGACGCGCGGCAGCGCGGGTGGATGCGTATCGCAGGACTCGACGAAGCGGGGCGTGGATCGCTGTTTGGTCCCGTGGTGGCGGGCGCGGTGGTGCTGAACCCGCGGCGGCGCATCGTCGGGCTGGACGATTCGAAGAAATTGCCTGCAGAGCGGCGTGCCGAGCTGGCCGAACGCATTCGCGAGCACGCACTGGCGTGGGCCGTGGCGGAAATTGACGCGAGCCGGATCGACGCCTGGAATATCTATCAGGCGAGCCGGCAAGCGATGGTCGCCGCGATCTCGAAATTGGATCCTTTTCCCGACTACCTGCTGCTGGACGCCATTGAGCTGGATTTGCCGATCGAGCAAAAGGCCCTGATCCACGGCGACGCGCGCTCGGTTTCCATCGCGGCGGCGTCGATTCTGGCGAAGGTGGACCGCGACAGGCGCATGGAAGAGTTCGATCAGCTATATCCGCAGTACGGGCTGGCGCAGAACAAAGGCTACGGCACGCCGGACCATCTCGACGCCCTGCGGCGGCATGGGCCGACGCCGCTGCACCGATTCTCCTACGCTCCGGTGCGCGAGGCGCGCTGCTGGGCCACGGGCGCGCAGCAGACGCCGCTGCCGCTGGATGCTGCCGCCATTGCATTCGGTAACTGAACGATTTCGATTCCACACGAGAGGAAACCACGATGATCCGAGTCGGCGTGTTCTACCCGCAAAAAGAAGGCAAGAAATTCGACATGAAATACTATTTGGAGAAGCACATGCCCATGGTGAAGCAGAAGGTCGGGCCGGCGCTGAAGGCCGTGACCGTTGACGCGGGCGTGGCCGGCGGCGCGCCGGGTGCGCCGATTACATTCGTGGCCATGGCGCATCTCACGTTCGATTCGGTGGAATCGTTTCAGGGATCGTTTGGGGTGCATGCTCAACAGATCCTGGGCGATATCCCGAATTACACGGATATCGAACCGATCGTGCAGATCAGCGAAGTGAGGATGTAGGTGGATGACGAAGGAGTCTCTCTTCGGTTGAATACGCGGCGAACGCCGCACACGAAGAGGGAGTCCTCAGTCCGACGGAACTGCGCCCGGCGTCGGAATGACAACCGGCTCGGTCGGCCACTCTCCCGAGCGAAGGGTTTCGCCTGCTGAAAACGGCGCAGTAGTACTCGGGTACTCCCTCCTGTTATCCCCTTGCGCACTCGCACCGTCTCGGTGCGTAGACCCTTGTTTTCCGCGCGTGCTAACCTTCGTTGTTGGCCGATCTTCCCGCCAGAAATGCGGTCTGGCATGGGCACGGCCCCGGGGACGCAGGACCATCGATGGCCTTCAACAAAAATAAGGCGCTCGAAAGCGCGCTGAAATTTCTCAACCAGGGTAAGGTCGCCCAGGCCATCGGGGAATACCAGCAGATCCTGCGCCACGATCCAAAGGATCAAGCAACACTGATGACCGTCGGCGACCTGTTCGCTCGCCAGAGCGACATGCCGCAGGCCATCGAATATTTCGAGCGGCTGGCGCAGGTCTACCTCAACGACGGATTCAACAGCAAAGCCATCGCGATTTACAAGAAGATCGCCAAACTGGCGCCCGCGGAGCTGGCGCCGCTGGAGCGGCTGGCCGACCTCTACGTGCAGCAGGGCGTGTTGAGCGAAGCGCGGCCGCTGTTCTTACAGATTGCCGAAGTTCACCTGAAAGCGAATCGCGCGCCGAAGGCGGTGGAGGTGCTCCACCGGCTGTTGGAAGTGGAGCCGGACAATCCGCGCGTGCAGATGCGGCTGGCGGAGCTTTACAACGTGATGGGCCAGAAGAAAGAGGCGGCCCAGGCGTATTTGGGTTACGCGCAGCGGCTGTTTGACCGCGGCGAGGCCGAAGAAGCCGAAAAGCTGATCGAGCGGGCACTGGGAGTGGACGGGGCGAGCGCTCCGGCACTACTGCTGAAGGCGAAGATTCTGGCGTTGGGGCAAAAGGATTCGCAGGCCATCGCGCTGCTCGAGGAGCATCCGGAAGCGGACGCCGGGGGCGAGGTGACCGACATTCTGCTGGAGCTGGAGCTGAAATCCGGCCAAGCGGACAAAGCCGCAGCCCGCGCGGCGAAGCAGCTTTCGCGCGGCAGCGCTCATTCCAAACCGCTGCAAACCGTGGTCGAATCATTAATCGCGGGTGGGCAGCCGGAAAAGACCTTGCCGCTACTGGCGCAATTGCGCGATCCGATGATCGAGGCGACCGAGCAGGACAAATTCGTCAAGCTGCTGTCGAGCGCCATCGAGAAGCTGCCCGGGGACACGGAAGCGCTGGAGATGCTGGCAGATTTCAGCCGGCACACCAGCGATCCATTCCATCTGAATGCTGCGCTCAGCCAGCTCGTCGATGCGTACGCCGCGTCGGGCGATCAAGCGCGCGCGGAACATTTGATGAAAGAGCTGATCGATCACAACAAGGGCGACGAGCGTTTGATCGACCGTTACAACCAGCTGCGCAAGGCCGGGAAGCGCGAAGCGGCGGCGGCCCCTGAACTGCCCGCCGAGGCGATCGCCGAGCCGGAAATTCTTCCCGAAGCGTCTCGCATGGAAGGCCCGGTGGAATCAGGATCGGCATCCGCGTCGATCATGGAATCGGCGCCCGAAGCACCCGCACGCGCAGCGGACGAAGGATACGACGAGGAAACGCAGCGTTACATCTCGCAGGCGCTGACCGACGTCGACCTTTTTTCAAGCTACGGCCTGACGCAAAAGGCGACGACGCTGCTCGAAAACGTGCTGGTGCGAGCTCCGCGGCATACACCGACTCTGGAGCGCCTCCTGGATCTCTGCCTAGGCGCCGCTAACGAGCTCCGCACCGCAGAACTGGCTGCCTTGCTCGAACAAATTCATCGGGAGCGACAGGACACCGTAAATACCGAGCGATTCGCGGAGCTGCGGCAGAGGTTCCAAAAGCTCGCGGGAGTTTCGGCGGAAGAATTGCCTGTGGAGCCGAAGGCACCAGCTCCGGCGGCGGTTAAGCCTGCTCCACCCGCTGCGCCGGCGGCACAAGCTTCGCACGAACCGGCAACGATTGAACTCGATCCCGAGGTGCAGCCGGAGGCAGCATCGTCCGCGCCAATGGAATTCGAGATTCCGCTCTCAAGCGTCGACACCGAAGCTGCGGCAGCCGAGCCGCTTGACCCGTCGGTGGCGCCCGAGCCCGCCGCCGTTTCGGCAACCGGACCAACCGAAGAGGTCGATCTTTCCGACGAGTGGGAGGCGATGGTGCAGGAAGTGGCCGAGCCCGCCGCTGCCGCGCACGCGCCTGAGCCGGAGGAGATCGCGATACCCGTTCCCGAACCCCTGCAGCCGGAAACTCCAGCGGCAGCCTCAGTGGAAGACGATCGCCTGGAAATCGAAGCCCCCGCGGAAGACATTGTTGTTGAGCCGGTGGAAACGGCACAGGCTGCGGCCGTGCCGGTCGAGATGGAGTTTGAGATTCCGGAGTCAGTGATCGTTCCGGAACTGACGATCGAGCCCGAGCCGATTGAGGCCGCGGCTGAGCCGGAAGCGATCGAGGTTGGCGCCGACCCCGAGCTGGAGGCTGAGCCCGTCGAGTTGGTTGTCGAACAGGCGAGCCAAGATCCAGCGGCCGAATTTGCGCTCGATCCGGCGTTTGAAGTAATCGAGGAAGCGGCCGCATCCGTTCCCACGCCCGAGCCAGACCCCGCGGCCGCACCGAACGTGGAGTTCGAGCTGGAATTGACGCCCGACCCCGCAGCAGCTGGCAAGAACGGCGCGGCGACCACCGAGGATTTTCTCAGCGAACTGGCGGCGGAAATCGATGACATGGAAACGCCCTCGGCCACCCCGCCGAAGGCGGCCGTGTCGGCTGCTCCTGTTCATACGCCACCGCCTGCCCCACCGCCGGTACCACAAGTGCCCGTCGCGGCGGCATCGGCAAACGCACCGCCAGCGGCAACCGAACCTTCTCCGGCACCGACGGCGGAAACGTTGAACGAGCTCGCCGAAGTGTTCCAGGAATTCCGGAGCGAGTTGGGCGAAATCGACGACGGCGACGAGGATCTGGAGACGCACTACAATCTCGGCATCGCCTATCGCGAAATGGGCCTGCTCGACGAAGCCATCGGAGAATTTCAGAAGGTCGCGAAAGCCGTGCAGAAGGGCAAGCCGTTCCAGTATTCGATGAACTGCGCGACGCTGCTGGCGATCTCGTTCATGGACAAGGGCGAGCCGAAGATCGCGTCGCTCTGGTATCAGCGCGCGCTGGACATGCCGGACCTCGATCAAGAGGCTGTGATGGCGCTGCGCTACGATCTGGCGCTGGCGCTGGATATGGCCGGTGAAGCCGATGCCGCGCTCGACAGTTTCCGCCAGGTCTACGCGATGAATATCGATTATCGCGACGTCGCCGACCGCATTGCCACACTTCAAAAGCACGAAACCCGATTGCCACTCCGCCCATAATCTCCCATAATCCTAGCTCGACGATGAGCCAGGTCGCCCGCATCATCATCCTTCTGTTGTGGCTCACGCTCGGGCTGGCGCTAATCCTCGCGCCGTGGACGGACTTCTGGGAAACCAACTTTTTCATGTACCAGTATCCGGCGTTCGGGCTGCTGCTGAAGAATCTCTACCTGCGCGGCGCGATTTCCGGGCTGGGATTCATGGACATTCTGATGTCGCTCGAGAGCTTCCGCCAGCGATCGTCCGCCACCGCGGAAACCCGCACGTAGGAATCCTGCCGTGAAACCCATCGTCTGTTACGTCACCGGCCGCAAATCACTCGGCGAGGCCGATTCCGGTGACGCCCTGCTCGCACGGATTCGCGCAGCCGCCGAAGCGGGCGTCGATTGGGTGCAGATTCGCGAGCGGGAGATGGCGGCGCGGGAGTTGCTGGCGCTGGCTCGTGCGGCGGTTGCGGCATGCGCCGGCAAGGCGCGCGTGCTGGTGAACGACCGGCTCGACGTGGCGCTGGCGGCGGGAGCGGCGGGTGTGCATCTGCGCGGAGAATCGATGCCGGCGCGCGAAGTGGTACCCTGGCTGCGCGTCGGAAACGCTCCAGCGGAATTTTTGGTGGGCGTTTCGTGCCATAGCCTGGAGGACGCGCGTCAAGCCGAGGACGCCGGAGCGACCTACCTGTTTTTCGGGCCGATCTTCGAGACTCCGGCCAAGAAACAATTTGGTGCACCGCAGGGAGTGGGGCAGCTTGCCGAAGTTTGCCGCGCGGTGCGAATTCCGGTGATCGCGATCGGCGGGATGAGCGGCGATCGCTCGGCCGAATGTCTGCGCGCAGGCGCTGGGGGGATCGCCGCGATTCGAATGTTTCAGGAAACGAAGGAGCCGGGATTACTGAGGGCAGCGGTGGAGAAGATTCACGCCGGCGGGAACTTCGGCGGCTACAGACACGACCCACAAGACGGTTCGAAGCGCAGCGCCTCTACGCGCTGAGCCAGCGGCCCACGGGTTGCAGGCCTTCGACGTGGTCGCAGACGACCTTCAGCACCGCGGTAATCGGAATCGCCAGAATCAGCCCCATCGCGCCCCACATCCATCCCCAGAAAAGCAGCGAGATCGTCAGCGCCAGCGCATTCAACCGCACGCGCCAGCCGACCAGCGCGGGAATCAGCAGGTTGGCCGTCACGATGTGGAAAAACGTGAGCATGGCGAAGATGCCGACGAACGGAGTGACGGTGTGATATTGCTTCAGGCCCACCAGCAGCGGCGGAACCCACGACATAATCACGCCGAGGTAGGGAACCAGATTACAGATGCCGGAAACCAGCCCGGTGAGAAAAGGAAAGTCCAGGCCGAGGCCCCAGAAAAACAGCCAGCTCGCAAAGATCAAAATCAGACCAACGAGAGCCGTGCCCATCAGATAGCTGCGCAGCACTTGCGTGACTTCCGCCAGCGCGTCGCGAACCGCCGTGCGTTCACCGGGCGCGAAAAGCTGCATCGTAGCGTGCCAAACCTGACGCTTTGCGGCGAGCATGAAAAACAACAGGAACGGAATAAAGGTAGCGGCGAGCACGAATTCGTAGAGCGAGTTCAGCCGGCCGACGAGCATGTCGCGTACCGTGTGCGATTCGCCGACGGCCACGATCTTTTCGCCCGGTTTTTCGCTGGACGCGATCTCAGAAACGTGGCTTTCGACCGATTCCATCCGCGATTCGACGGCCTGCACGGCCGATTGCAGCGGGGCGCGATATTTCGGCCAATCGGCGCTGAACTGATCGGCGCGAGCGATCAGGGAGTATCCCATCACGGCCAGGATGGCAATGGTCACCAGCACCGCGATCAGCGAGCCGAGCGCGCGCGGAATGCGCATACGCTCCATCCAGGTAACGACGGGGTCGAGGAAATACGCAAGAAGCACGGCGACCAGCAGCGTCACCAAAATTGTGGACGCCCAATAGCAGAACGCGATCACGATTCCAGCGGCGATAATGCGCGAGCTGACAGAACTGCGCGAGACGAGCTTCGTTTCCTCGACGGGCATGCGCGTACGATAACACAGCTCCAGGCTGCGCACACGCGCCACGGCCCCCGGGCGCGGGAGAATGAACGCGCTCGAAGGTAACGCTTTCGGTGAATGCGACGGCGGCGGACGCCGCGATGCGCACGCTCTCGATGCTAGAATCTTGTACCAGTCCGCGAGAGGCGGAATTCCAACTAAATGGCAAAACAACTTTTCGGCACGGATGGCATCCGCGGAATTCCGGGCACGTATCCGCTGGATAACTCGACGCTCGAGCGCCTCGGCTTCGTTCTGGGCGAATTCCTGCTGGCGAGCTCTGCCGCGCATGTGGGTTCGAAGCCTCGCGTGCTGATCGGCCGCGACACGCGCGAGTCCGGGCCGCACATCGCCGCGCAGATTGCGCGAGGTCTGTGCGCGGCCGGCGCCGAAGCCGTCTCTGCCGGTGTGCTCACAACGCCGGGAGTGGCCTGGCTCGTGAGTCGCGAAGGATTTTCCGCGGGCGTGGTAATTTCCGCGTCGCATAATCCGTATCACGACAATGGCGTAAAGCTCATTTCTGCCTCGGGCATGAAATTTCCCGATGCCATCGAGGCGGAAATTGAAGCGAAAATTCTAGGCGCTGCTGCCGCGATCGGCGCGGCCGGCTGTAAGCAGAAGCTCGATCGGGTGCACGATGAACGCCTGCACCAGGATTATCTCGACGGCTTGCGCGGCGCGCTGCTGCCGGGTGCGAAGCTTGCAGAGATGAAGATCGTGCTCGACTGCGCGAATGGCGCGGCCAGCGAGTTGGCTCCGCAGCTTTTCCGGTCGCTCGGGGCGAATGTGACGGCGATACACAACACGCCGGATGGGCGCAATATCAACCGCGATTGCGGCTCGCTTCATCCCGAAAAGATGCAGAAGGCCGTCGCCGAATCCGGCGCGGCGCTGGGAGTGGCCTTCGACGGCGACGCCGATCGCGCAATCTTCGCGACGTCTTCGGGAAGGCTCGTGAATGGCGACGGCGTGCTTCTGGCGATCGGGCGCTATCTGAAATCGGCCGGCGCTCTGAGGGGGCCGGCGATCGTCGGCACCTCGATGGCGAATCTGGGTTTGGAGCGCGCGCTCGAAAAATCCGGGCTGAAATTGACGCGCACGGACGTCGGGGACCGTTACGTGCTCGAGGAAATGCAGCGGTCGGGCGCGAATTTCGGCGGCGAGCAGTCCGGGCACATCCTGTTCCTTGACGACGCGACGACCGGGGACGGGATGCTCACCGCGGTGAAGATCGCGTCACTCATTTCCGTAGCCGGGCCGCTCGAATCGCTCGTCGCGGATTTGAAAATTTTCCCGCAGAAGATCGTCAACGTGAAAGTGCGATCGAAACCAGCGCTGGAGTCGCTCCCGGAAGTCGGGCGCGCGCTGAAACACGCTGAAGCGGCGCTCGGCAAATCCGGGCGCGTCGTGCTGCGCTATTCCGGCACGGAGCCCGTGGCGCGCGTGATGGTCGAGGCCGAGCACGAAGCGGACGTTAGGCGCTGGACCGAAACGCTGGCTGCCGCGCTGCTAACCGCAATCGGCGCGTAGAACGCGTGCCAATACGTGGACCCTACTCGCATTGATGACGTATTTCGTCCTTCCAAAGACTGTAGAATTCGGTGCTAAGGGTTCTCATAAACTGGATTCATTATTCATTTATTCGATGGGTCCTATTCGTTCTCTCATTGCAAACTACTGCACAGTAAAGGGTTAACTGTGCTCGGAAATACGAGCGGACCTGGCACTGTGCGTGCAAATAATCCCTCCGGCTGTCTCTTATCCCGGGGTGGGTCCGGTTTCGCCGCGCCGAAGCCGGAACTTTGGGGTAGAGCAAAATGGGGGGCCCGGGGTGGGCCCCCTTTTTATTTGCGCCGGCCTTGCCGCAGGACTCGAACGAGCTTTTTCCCGCCCGCAAGCAACATTGCCCGGGTTAGGTGCCTGTGTTGTAATACGCCCAGTTTTGGTCGCCGCGTCGCGGCACTATGGAATCCGGGCTGGAATTCGCGCTGTTTCTGGTCGTCATCATCCTGATCGTCGGGCCGGTCCTGGCGATTGCGGCATTCGTGCGCGTCAATCATATCCGCGAACTGTTCGATCAAGTCCCGAAGCTGACGGCTCGAATCTTCGATCTCGAGCGGAAAATCTCGGCACTCGAGAAAGCATCGCAGGCCGGCAGTGCCGCGACGGCTGCAAAATCTGATGAGGCGTTGCCAAAACCGCCGGAAGGGATTCCGCAGCCGGCTGTTCTTTCGCCTCTGCCGACTCCGCCTCCGTCCAGCGTCGCTGTTCCTTCCGTTCCCATTTGGCCCCAGACGAGCCCGCACGCTGCGAGCCCACGCCAAATTTCACCCCTGACGCTGGCGTCGACGGCCGCATCGCGTCCCGACTCCGATGTTGAAACCATGATCGCGGGGCATTGGTTCTATTACGTGGGCATCCTGGCGCTGGCGGTCGCCGTCGCGTTTTTCCTGAAATACGCGTTCGACAATGACTGGATTGGTCCCACAGGCCGCGTCGCAATCGGTCTGCTGATCGGCAGTGCGTTGTTCCCGCTGAGCCAATGGATTCTGGGGCGCGGCTACAAATATTTTTCGGAGGGGATCACCGGGCTCGGCGCCGCGATTTTGTATCTTTCGATCTGGGCCGGCTGGCACTACTACGCACTTTTCGGCCAAACGCCCGCGTTCCTGATGATGATCGTGGTGACGGCGGTTTCAACGGCTGTTGCGATTGCGCGGAATTCGCAGCGCATTGCCGTGCTGGCGCTCGTCGGCGGCGTGCTGACGCCCACGCTGGTGAGCACCGGCATGAACGCGGAAGTGGTGCTGTTCACCTATCTGGCGGTGCTCACTGCGGCGATGCTGGTGATTGCGTGGCGGCGCGATTGGAAAGTGGTGCCACCGCTGCTTTTCGTGTCGACGCTTTTCTATTTCTGGGGCTGGTACGGCGAGTTTTACGCTCCCGGCGAACGGGTGACCACTCTCGCGTTCGCCACGCTGTTCTTCGCGGTCTTCGCGGCGCTGCCCGCGATTCAAAGTCTGCGCGAGGGCGCGCTGACTGAAATTCTCGACGTGATCCTGGTGGCGGCCAACGCGCTGCAATTTCTGGTGGCGCTGCGGCAGACGCTGTGGCCGGCGCATCGTTGGGGACTGACGTTCGCGGCGCTCGCGCTCGCCGCCGCGCATCTGTTGGTGGAGGGCGCATTGCCGGAAAAAACGGCAGGTCCGAAATCGCAGGTCCAAACCACGCGGATGCTGTACGCCGGTCTCGCGCTCGTGTTTGCCACGGTCGCAATTCCCATTCGGTTGGACGGCTACTGGATTACGCTCGCGTGGGCGGCGGAAGCTTTGGTGCTGGTAGGTTGCGGTTTGCGCGTTTCGATGCTGGCGCTGCGGGTGCCGGGATTGCTGATGTTCCTGGTCGTGGCGGTGCGGTTGACGTTTTTGCCGATGAACGCGGGCTTGGCGCCGGCGTTATTGCTGAACGCGCGGTTCTTGGTGATGGCTTTCTGCGCCGCTGCTGGCGCACTCGCGTTTTACTTCGCGCGGCACTCCGCCATCGAAATCGAGCCGCCGGAATCCCATTTTTACTTTGCGCTCGCTGTCGCTGCGAATATATGTTTTCTGGTGGCGATTTCCTGGGAGGTATGGGACTTTTTTTCGCAGACTCCATCAATCGGATTCGACCGGCGGCTGGCACAGGAGCTGGGTCTTTCGATGCTGTGGGTCGCTTACGCGCTGGCGCAGATCGTGCCGGGATTCGCCTGGAAATCGGCGGCGCTGCGCTGGCAGGGATTGATCCTGATGGGTATTGCCATCGCCAAGGTCTTCCTGTTCGATCTGTCGTCCCTGTCGAGCTTCTACCGAATCGTTTCGTTCTTCGCACTGGGGCTCGTATTGCTGGGTATTTCATTTTTCTACCAGAAAATGGCCCGCGCGGCGGGGCAGAAAACGTGAGTTCACACGGAAATAGGAGCGCCGCTCGGGTCTGGGCCGCCATGGGAGCGCTTCTGGCTTTCCAGACGGCGCTGGTCGCAGCTCCGCTTCCCAGCGCGTGGATCCATTGGCGTTATTCGCGGCCGATCGAAGTTCCGTCCGCCGATTCCGTGCGGCTGGCCGGCCTGGTGCTGCCGCAGGATGTGTACCTGCGCGCGCAGACGGCGCTTCCAGACTTGCGCATCATCGACGACAACGGCAACGAAGTGCCCTACGCGCGCTACGGGCGCGAAGGATCGGCAAGCTCGCGGGATCTGCCGACGGAAATTCTGGAGAACAGTTATGCGCCCGGCGATTACACGCAGGTCGTGCTGAGCGTGGGCGCGTCGGCGCCTTTTCACAACGCGGTCGAAATCAATACGCCCGAATCGGATTTCATCGAATGGGTTTCGGTGGAGGCGAGCGACGACGCCCAGGCGTGGCGCATCGTCGAAGACCGCGCTCCGATTTTCCGCTTCCGGCGGCAAAGCCGCGAAGGCACGCAGACGGTGCACTACTCAACGAACAATGCGCGATACTTGCGCGTTCGCGTGCTGGATGGCGATCGACAATTTCCCATCGCCACTGCGCAGGTCGTCTACAACACCGTCGAAACTCCGGAGCGGTCATTCCTGGAGGCGGAAATCGTCGACGATCTCGACAAGCGCGCCGGAGAAAATGCCTGGCGCGTCGATCTGGAAACTCCGGCGCTGGGCTTGCAGGAAGTGCGCTTCGCGGTGAATCCCGCGGAGTTCGTCCGCGCCGTGGAAATTTCGACGAGCGACGACGGCACCACGTGGAGGCCGGTGGCGCATGGAGAAATCTACCGCTTCCAGCGCGAGAGCACCCAGGAAGAGCATCTTCTTGTCGACGTGCCGGGCGAAATCACCGGCCGCTATTGGCGGATCACGGTCGAGAATGGAAACGACGCTCCGCTGCCGGGCGTGATCCCGTCGCTCTACATTACGCCGGTGCATCTCGTCTTCGAGCAGCAGCCGGGGCGCAGCTATCGCCTGCTTTACGGCCAGAATCTCGCCACATCGCCGCAATACGATCTCGCGCGGCGCATCAGCGCGTCCGAGGAAGATGTCGCCGCGGTGGCACAGCTGGGCGCGGAAGAAGAGACTTCAAATTACGCGGACCCGCGGCCTTGGACCGAGCGGAATCGCTACGTATTGTGGATCGTGATGGGGATTGCCGTGCTGTTGCTCGGCGGTTCGGCCATTCGTTCCCTGCGGAAAAATTCCGTACCGGCCGCGTAATCAGTTCCGCCGCGAAAGATTCAAAGGGCGCTCGCCGCGGCGAACGCCCCCTTTTCAATCGAACCGGTGTAATTCAGCTTAGCTGCAGCCGGAAGTCGAACCGCAGTTCGCGCATTTGTAGCAGCTGCCGTTGGGAGTCATCAGCATGCCGCACTCGGAGCAGTAGGGCGCGTCCTCGGCAGCGGCGCGCGGGCGCGTGGCGGTTTCGGTTTCCGCATAGCGCGGGGCGGTCGCCGACGCCGCGGGTTCCGGAGTCGAGGCGACGATGGCGACTGGAGCAGCCTCTTCGGTCAACGCGGCGTCGCTATCGAGATAATCCGGCGAGATAAATTTCCCGCCGAGCCAGCGGCCGATGTAATCGACCACCGACTTCGCGTAGCGAATCCGCGGATTGCCCGTGTAACCCGAAGGCTCGAAGCGCGAGTTGACGAATTTATCGACCAGCGCGCGGAGCGGTACGCCGTACTGCAGCGAAATCGAAACCGACAGCGCGAAGGCATCCATGATGCCGGAAAGCGTGGAGCCTTCCTTCGCCATCTTGATGAAAATTTCGCCGGGGTGGCCTTCGGCGTACATGCCGACGGTGATGTAGCCCTCGTGCCCGCCCACGGAGAATTTGTGGGTGATCGAATTGCGCTCCGCAGGCAGCTTGCGGCGCTTCGTGCCGACGAAAAGCTCCTGTTGCAGCACGGGCGCTTCGGCCGCAGGCGCCACGACCGGAGCCGCAGCTGCCGCTGCAGCCGGCTTTTCTTCTTCCTTCTTGCCGGCGGCGGACAGCGGCTGTGAGCGCTTCGAATTGTCGCGATAGATGGCCACGGCCTTGAGTCCGAGCTTCCAGGACTCAGTGTAAGCCTCCATGATGTCTTCGACCGTGGAATCTTCGGGCATGTTGATCGTCTTGCTGATAGCGCCGGAAAGGAACGGCTGTGCCGCGGCCATCATGCGCAGATGTCCGCGCCAGGCGATCGAACGCCCGCCGCCCATGGGAGTGAGCGAGCAATCGAAAACCGGCAGATGCTCGGGCTTGAGACCCGGAGCCCCTTCGATTTTCGCCTGCGCGTCGATGTAGTCGACGATCTTCGCCACGTCCTCGGGAGCGTAGCCGAGCCGCATCAGAGCCTGCGGCACGGTGTTGTTCACGATCTTGATGACGCCGCCGCCGACCAGCCGCTTCTGCTTCACCAGCGCCAGATCGGGCTCAATGCCGGTGGTATCGCAATCCATCATGAAGCCGATGGTGCCGGTGGGCGCGAGCACGGAAACCTGCGAATTCTTGTAGCCGAACTTTTCGCCGAGCTCGAGCGCGTCGTCCCAGGACTTCTGCGCCGCGTGCAGCAGCGACGGCTGGACATGTTCTTCCTTGATCGGCCGCAGCGAATCGCGGTGCATGCGGATCACGCCGAGCATCGACTCGCGATTGCGCGGATACCCGCCGAAGGGCCCCATGCGCTCGGCAATGCGCGCCGACTGCGCGTAGGATTCGCCGGTCATGAGTGCGGTGATCGAGCCGCAGAAGTCGCGGCCCGCGTCGGAATCGTACGGCAGGGCCAGCGACATCAGCAGCGCGCCCAGATTGGCGTAGCCGATGCCGAGCGGTCGATAGTCGTGCGAATTGCGCGCGATTTTTTCCGTGGGATAGCTGGCGTTATCGACCAGAATTTCCTGCGCGGTAATCGTGATGTCCACCGCATGCCGGAATCCCTCGCTGTCGAATTGCCCGTTCGAGCCAAGGAATTTCAGCAGGTTCAGCGAAGCCAGGTTGCAAGCCGTGTCGTCGAGGAACATGTACTCCGAGCAGGGATTCGACGCGTTGATGCGGTCGGTGGCCTTGCAGGTGTGCCAGCGGTTTACAGTCGAGTCGTACTGCATGCCCGGATCGCCGCATTGCCAGGCCGATTCGGCCATCATCTTCAGCAATTCCTTCGCGCGATATTGCTCGGTGGGCTCGCTGTCGTTCACGTTGTGCGTCCACCAATCGCGGTCTTCCTCGGCGGCACGCATGAATTCGTCCGTCACGCGCACGGAATGGTTCGCATTCTGGAAGAAAACGGAGGAATACGCCTCGCCGTCGATCGACGAGTTGTAGCCCTGCTCGATCAACACGTGCGCCTTGCGCTCTTCCTTCGTCTTGCTCTCGATGAATTCGACGATGTCCGGGTGATCCACGTTGAGGATCACCATCTTGGCGGCGCGCCGCGTCTTGCCGCCGCTCTTGATCACGCCGGCAAACGCGTCGAAGCCTTTCATAAAGCTCACCGGACCCGAGGCAATGCCGCCGCCGGAAAGCGATTCGCGGCTGCCGCGCAGCGAAGAGAAGTTCGTGCCCGTGCCGGAGCCCCACTTGAACAGCATTCCCTCGGTTTTGGCCAGGTTCATGATCGAATCCATGCTGTCCTGCACCGAGTTGATGAAGCATGCGGAGCATTGCGGCTTGGCCTGCACTCCCACGTTGAACCACACCGGCGAATTGAACGCCATCTTCTGCTCGACCAGAAGATGCGTCAGCTCGTCGTGGAAAGCATGCTTGGATTCCGCGTTGGCGAAATAGCCGCCTTCCATGCCCCAGCGGACGATCGTGTCAGCCACGCGGCTGATCAATTGGCGCACCGAAGTCTCGCGCTCGGCGGTGTTCGGCTTGCCATGAAAATATTTCGACGTGACAATGTTCGTCGCCGTCTGCGACCAGGATTTCGGCACCTCCACATCTTCCTGCCGAAAGATCACCTGGCCTTTGTCGTTGCCGATCAGCGCGTGGCGCAGTTCCCATTCGACCGTGTCGAAGGGATGCACCTTCCCGTCGGTAAACCGACGCTTGAATTCCAAACCAGTAGCGCGTTGGATCGTTCGTTCCATTCGAGGATTTGAATTCAGGACTGCTCGAGTATCCGCCATCGTCTGCCTCCGCGCGGCAGTCGTGCCTGCCCTTGCAAGACAGGTCGCCGAGTAATTAATCGAGACGCCAGCCGGGAGGGACGCTTCGCATCCATTATATATACTCCCAACCGGGCCCGAGGTTTTTTTGCGTGTATCAGCGATACACGATTGGACGGGATCTTAGCCAGTAGAGCGGCCGCTTCGACCCC
Organism: Candidatus Acidiferrales bacterium; assembly: GCA_035603395.1. Taxonomy (GTDB): domain Bacteria; phylum Acidobacteriota; class Terriglobia; order Acidiferrales; family UBA7541; genus Palsa-295. Next base: position 50,193 of record DATNKM010000025.1, on the reverse strand, counting down.
CGAAAAGGCCCGCTCCAAACTGAAAAGCGAGAAAAGCGCAGCTAAGCCGCGTAAGAAAAGGCGCGGTCATGATGGATGCGCGTCTTTCGCTATTCACTTGAACCCGGTATGGCTATCGCGAGGAGGCCGTCGGCGCTGCAGCAGACGACCAGGTCACGCATGTGTTGCCGAGTCTGGGTGCGAAGTATCGGGGGTTGTGGAAAACTTGTCAAGAGTTAATTGGCGAAAAACCACAAAATCTCTGGGTTCCCGTGTCCTAACCGTCTACTGGTAGTGGTGTGACCGCCAGTCTCCACTACGCTGCGGAATTGCCGTTCCAAGCAACACCGCGCAATTGATTCGCGCGCTGCGCCTTGTAAAAATCTAATAATAAAAGCCATGACCGCGCCCGCCATCGAGATCCTCGGCCTGACGAAGGATTATCCCGTCGGATTCTGGCGCCCGAAAATGCGGCGCTCGCTGGATAACTTGTCGTTCCAGGTTGAGGAGGGCGAAGTTTTCGGGTTTCTGGGACCGAACGGAGCCGGCAAAACCACCACGATGAAGCTGCTGATGGGGCTGATCTTTCCCACCAGCGGCACGGCGCGCGTACGCGGCCGGGCGATCGACGATATCGAAATGCATCGCGAGATCGGCTATCTGCCCGAGCAGCCTTATTTTTACGATTACCTTACCGCGCGCGAACTACTCGACTACTACGCGCAGTTTTCAGATTTCAGCTCGGTCGAGCGAAGGGAGCGCGTCACCAGGTTCCTGGAACGCGTCGGACTAACGGCTGCTGCCGACATCCAGCTGCGCAAGTTCTCCAAAGGTATGCTGCAACGCGCAGGAATCGCGCAAGCGATCCTGCACGATCCGCCCGTGGTGATTCTCGACGAGCCAATGTCCGGCCTCGACCCGGTGGGGCGGCGTGAAATTCGCGACATCATTCTCGACCTGAAGAACCAGGGCCGCACGGTTTTCTTTTCCACCCACATTCTCTCCGACGCCGAGATGCTGTGCGACCGCGTGGCGGTCCTAGCAGGCGGAAAGCTGCAAGGCGTCGGCGCGCCGCGGGACATCGTGGCAATGAAGGCCCACGCGATGGAAGTTTTGTTCGAGATGCGCGAGGGGCGCGCCCTGCCCGCCGACCTGGCCGCCCAAGTCACGAAGATCGGCGGACGCAGCCGCATGACGGTTCCGGAAGACCAGCTCTACCTGGCGCTCGAAAAATTGCGCGGCGCCGAGGCGCGCATCCTTTCGGTCTCACCGCTACATCCCACGCTCGAAGACTATTTCTTCCAGCTCGTGGGCGGCGCTCGGACGAAGCGCGGCCTCGAGGAGATTTCCCGATGAGCGCAACCGTGCGCCCGGTGGCCATCAACACGTTCCGCGAAGCGGTGCGCGACCGCGTGCTTTACAACCTAGTGCTCTTCGCGTTGCTGATGATCGGTGCGGCGATCCTGGTCGGGGGAGTCTCGATCGGCATCGTGCAACTGGTGATCATCAATCTCGGCCTTTCTTCGATTTCCATTTTCGGATTGGTGATGGCGATCTTCATCGGCGTCGGTCTCGTCTACAAGGAGATGGAGAAACGCACGCTTTACAGCCTGCTGGCGAAGCCGATCCGGCGCTGGCAATTCCTGGTCGGAAAATACGCGGGCCTGCTGCTGACGCTCGTGGTCAACACGGCATTCATGACGCTCGGTCTCGCGGCGGCGTTTTTCTACGTCGGCGGGCACATCGAGCGCGCCAACCTGTCCGTCCTCACTGCAATTTACTTCATCCTGCTCGAGCTTGCGATGGTCACGGCTTTGGCGATGTTTTTCTCCTGTTTCTCGAGCCCGATGCTTTCCACTCTCTATACGCTGGCGATCTATATCACCGGCGTTTTTGCCAACGACATTCACGGCATCGGCGACTTCACGAAGAGTCCAGCCGTGCTGGGCGTCACGCGCGCGATTTATTATCTCGTTCCGAATTTTCATGATTTCAATGCGATCGCCACAGCCGCTCACGGCGACTCGATTCCCTTCGCGCTGATCTGGCAGAATTCGCTTTATGCAGCCTTATACATCCTGCTGCTGTTGATCGCGTCCTCGGCCGTCTTTTCGCGCCGGAATTTGAAATGAGCGGCCGCGGCAAAAGTCGCGCGCCGTGGCTCGCCATTGTCGGCATTCCGGTGTTGTTTATCCTGATTGCGATGCTGCAGGCAAAAATCGACCGAAGCTCGCGCTCCTACGTGGACGAAAGCGAAGATCTGCTGCTCCAGTCGGGCCGCGGCGTGCAGCGCATGAGCCTGGGATACGATTCGCTGGTCGCGGATATCTATTGGACGCGCGCTGTGCAATATTACGGTGCCCGTGCCGGCGTCGACGGCGCACAATTCGGATTGCTCTGGCCGCTGCTCGATATCGCCACCACGCTCGATCCCAAGCTCATCGTCGCCTACCGCTTCGGCGCGGTCTTTCTTTCCGAGCCTCGACCCGATGGCGCCGAACGCAGCGATCTTGCAATTCAGCTCGTAAAAAAAGGGATGGCCGCGAATCCGGACAACTGGTACCTGGTCGGTGACCTGGGATTTCTATACTACTGGTGCAGGCACGATTATGCCGCCGCGGCGCAGGCGTACATGGACGGCAGCAAAATCCCAGGTGCGCCCTCCTGGATGAAAATCATGGCGGCGCTGGTCTCACAGCGCGGCGGATCGATTGAAACTTCGCGCATGATTTGGACCGAGGTCTATAACTCCACGCAGGATAAAACCGTTCGCGAACGCGCCATGGAGACCCTGCGCGGCCTGCGCGCGCTGGAAGACGAACAGCAACTCGATCAGCTGGCGCAGGAATACAAGAATCGCCTCGGCCACTTCCCCTCCACTGCCGGCGATCTTCGCGACGCCGGACTCATCCTCGGCAATCCGGTCGATCCGGCGGGATTTCCCTACGAGTTCGGTCCGGACGGAAAATCGGCGCTTCATCCACAAAGCCCGATCGTGATTCCCAAAGGATTGCAGCTGCCCTCCGACATGGCTCGATAGCCACGGAAAACGGCTACAATAAAATCTGCAACCGAACGCAACCGGTGGTGGTTGGCAGGAATCCCATCAAGGTGAACCATGCGAATCTCCCGGCTTTCCGCCATTTTCATTTTGTTCACGCTCTCGTCGTTTCCTCGGCCGAGTCTGCAAGCGTCTTCACCCGCCCCGGGGGTACGTCCAGCCGCTGCGAACGCACAGGCGCCGGCGGATGAAGAAATACGCGCGCGTACGAAGACGCTGCTTGCCAATCAGCACGCCGATGACGAAGCCCTCGAGCTCTACGAGCGAGTCGAGCGCCATATCGATCGCACCGGCGGCGCAAATCCGCGCACCCTCGACGACAAGACCTATCGCATCGTACCGACCGGCGTGGGAAACCAGAAAATCCTGCTCCGTGAAGAAGACAAGCCGACCGATCCCGCCGCCTATGCCCGCCAAATGCACGTGCTCGAGCAAGAGCTGGAAATGATGACCAATCCCGACGACCCACGCGCGAAGGCCGCCTATGCCAAATTTCAGAAACGAATGCGCGAACGCGCGGGTTTCGTGGACGCAGCGAGCGACGCCTACGCGATCAAATGGGTTGGCCGCGAACATCGCAACGGCCGCGATTGCGACGTGTTCGCGCTCGATCCCAGTCCGAAGTTCCAGCCGCGCTCCATGTTTCAGGAGGTCTTTGCGCATACCACCGCGAAGCTGTGGGTCGATCGTGCAGCCAATCAAATCGTCCACGCCGAAGCGACCGTGACCAGTGATGTGGGCTTCGGCGGAGGCGTCCTGGGAAAGCTGTATCGCGGCAGCGTGGTTGGACTCGATCAGGGAGAAATCGCGCCTGGCGTCTGGCTGCCGCTGCGCTATCAGTACGATTATGCCGGCCGCAAATTCCTCTTTTCCTTCGATCAGCACCAGGTAATCGAAGTGACTCACTACCGCCGGATCGGCACGCCGAAAGAAGCCCTCCCCGTCGTCCAGAATGAGTTGTCGAGTGGGAAAACCTTCAGCGAAGATCCGTAACGTTTCGCCCCTTGCCGGTGTTCAATAGAGGTAACGGCCCCGACGTACCCTGCTGTGCAAGGAGGTTCCCATGCGCCATCGTTCCCTGCTCGTCCTGGCGACCGCGCTATGCATCGCCACTACTGTGAGCGCCCAATCGCAGACCACGCCGTCGACGGAGGCCCCGAATCAGGCATCCAGCACGGCCGCCGCTGCGCCGGCCAATACGCCCGCGCCGCCCGCCGGGAAAAAGGTGTGGACCAACGAGGATGTGTCTGACCTGCGCACCAATTCCACGATCTCCACAGTAGGTTCAACCGACACAAAACCGTCCGCCAAAGCCGCGGCAGGCAAACCCAAGATTCCGAAGCAGTATCCAGCGCAGATCGCCAGGCTTGAGGCGCAGATTCCGCAGCTCGATCAGCAGATTGGGGAATTGCAGGACGCCATCGACGGCAAGCCGACCGGCGACGCGAAGTCCTCGAAGCGCCCGCGGAGCGTGCAAGCCGACGATTGGAACGTGCAGATGCAGGATCTCCAGAAAAAGAAGCAGGGCATCCTGGATCAAATCGCCGCGATGAAGGACGAAGCCCGTCATCAAGGCGTTCCGCCTAACACCCTGCCGTAAGCGGCGGCCATCCGGTTGAAGATCGGGCCATCGCGCGGCGAAGACCGGCGACACATTGCCGGGGCGGATGATTGAATTGGAACAACCGTTCGACGCGGAAGGAGGATTCATGCTTCACGGCGCCATTCTGATCGTCACAACGGGAATTTTCTCGCTTGCCACGCTCGCTTTCGCGCAGGATGGCGCGACAAAAAGCCAGAACGCGAAAGCTCCGGCGAACTCGGCCAGTTCGTCCGCTCCGACAAGCGCGACCGCCGTGGCCAGCGATCCATCCGCTTCGACCGATCAGAAAGACGCTTTCGCTTCAGGCACGACCGCAAAACCGAAGAAAGTTTGGACCAACGACGACATGGGCAGCCTGGACCACCATTCGGATGTTTCCGTGGTGGGCAAGCGGAAGCCGCCGCAGCCGACCTACCATCCGAACTCCTATCCGCGCAACGGCAACACGGAGTACATGGTGCAGTATTATCGCCAGCAGATTGACTACATGCAGCAGCAGGCCGACCAGATCGACAAGCAGATTTCGACCCTACAGGACGCCAAGAACGGAAAAACGGTCGATTCCCAGCGGACCTACAATCCGTGGGGCGGCGTGCAGGGCGACTGGAACGCGCAAATCGCGCAGCTTCAAAAGAACAAAGACAACGTGCTGCAGCAGATCGATTCACTCGAGGAAGCCATCCGCAAACTCGATCCTTAGAGCCTTCGAGGAGGATTCACCGCGCCGGCTTCGAAAACCGGGCGCACAGCGCGGCTGATCCCAGCGGCTTCGAAGACCTAGCGGGCTGCCACAGCTACTTCCTTTTCAATCGGCGCGCCGATCAGATTTCCCCACTCGGTCCACGAGCCGTCGTAGTTCTTCACGGCCTCGTAGCCCAGCAGATATTTCAGCACGAACCACGTGTGCGAGCTGCGTTCGCCAATGCGGCAGTAGGCGATCACCTCGCCGGAGCCCTTTACGCCCTTGCCTTCGTAGAGCTGCCTCAACTGGTCGGCAGACTTGAACGTGCCGTCTTCATTAGCCGCCTGGGCCCACGGAATATTTGCAGCCGTCGGAATGTGGCCGGCACGCTGCGCGGTTTCGTTCATGCCCGGCGGCGCGATGATCTTGCCAGTGAATTCGTCGGCGGAGCGCACATCAACCAGCTGGCCGCCGCCGGTTTTCGCGATCACCTTGAAGACGTCTTCCTTGCGCGCGCGCAGCGATTCATCGGGGCCGGACGAATGATACGTGGCCGCAGCGATTTTCGGCGCGTCGGTCGTCAAGGGCCGCTTTTCTTCGAGCCATTTCTTGCGTCCACCGTTCATCAGCCGTACGTCCTTGTGACCGTAATATTTCAACTGCCATAGCGCATAGGCCGCGAACCAATTGTTGTTGTCGCCGTAGAGAACGATCGGCGTGTCGTTGGAAATGCCGGACTTCCCCAGCAGCTGCTCGAGCGCTTCCTTCCCGATCAGATCGCGCCGAACATTGTCCTGCAGCTGCGTCTGCCAATTCCATCCCACTGCTCCCGCGATGTGCCCCTGATCGTACGCCGAGGTGTCCACGTCCACTTCCACCAGCCGGGTTTTCGGGTCGTTCAGGTGTTCGGCCACCCACTGCGTCGAAACCAGCACTTCCGGATGCGCATACTCAGCCATGTGATTTTCTCCTCATTTTTAATTCGGAATTCGCTCGCGTTTGTGATCGTGCAGTTCGCGTGGCCCCAACAAAAAACCCACCGACCAAGTCGTCTCTGGCGGTGGGTCCGGGGAATCCAAAATTGGATTCAGCTTCCTACGGAACTCGCTTCCCCAAGCCAGAAGGCGCATGTTCGCACGCTGGACGACAACAACATTGCGCCGGCCTCTGGCAGCAGTTCATCTCGAAAAGCATACACCCGCGTCTCTGGTTACCGCAATCCCGCCGAAAAATCGATCGTGTCCTAATTAGGCCGAACGGCCACTGCCATGACGTGTGCGCTGGCGCCTTGAATTGAGAGTTCCCCCTCGATGAGGGATAGAAACTCCAGAAGCCTTTGTCGCTGGACTGCGTCATTCCAAACCTTACGGAACAGAGCCGTACTCCACGCAGGGCCTTCGATCGCGAGAATCTGGGTATCGGCGAACCCAGCGTCGCTAACCTCAGCGGCAAACTCGTCGGGGCGATGAAAGTAGGCTGTCGTGAAGTATTCCGCCTGATTCGTTGGATTGCGGTGCAGACCGTAGGTCAAATCTGTTTCAACGATCTTGCGAAACTCCGCGTCTTGGAAGAAACCCCGAGATAACCCGTCGATCAGCGAGGCGAAACGAGAGATCGACGCAGCGAATAGAACACTTCGAGGTCTGAGGACACGTCGGGCTTCATGAAGTGCTTGCAGACGGTCCGACCGCTCAACGAGATGGTACAACGGCCCTAACAACAGAACGGCATCCGCACTGTTTGCGGGAAAATCCAACGTACGGGCGTCCCCCCGTGCAATCGAAGCCAGTGCGATTCCCGACGTCTTCGCATACGACCGGGCTTGCTCCAGATGAAGTTCCACTGGATCGATCAGATGGACTTCGTAGCCCTGCTTGGCAAGCGGGAAGGCATAGGCTCCCGTCCCGCCGCCTACGTCCAGAATGACAGCCGGTGGTGAAGGCAGATGCCGAGCGAGAATCGCTTGAGTCCTAAGTCGCTCAAGCTCACCCCACTCGTTCGACAGCCGCTCCGATTCCCCGCCGTGCAAATAATGGGCCTCGATTTCTTTGCGTATCAGCCCCATTCGCACCTCCGTGCGTAGCACACTGCGTCCGATCCCGAGAACCAGGACGCTGCCACTGGACTCCTCAAGAAATCAAACGAGGACACTACCGCAATCAGCCGATCGGCTTCAAAGAGCCATCTGCGGACGCCTCGAATTCGATCCGCAGCAACCAATCGAAGTGAAATTTTCCCGCCGCCAGAAATTTCTCCAGCACTTCGCGATCCGGAGCGTCGAATTCCGCGAGCATTTTGCCTTCTTGCATGTTGAAAACCACGCGGCGTACGGCCGTTGGCTGGCCGCCCAGCAGGCGCCGCGAAATTTCCTCGGCCCCCTGGCGCGTCAGGCAGGCGAGCGTGTGTTGCGAGATGTAGCGGGGCATTCTGTCTCCGATGAAATTTGGATTTGCGAACGCAAGGGCAGACACAGGAAATCACGCCTGGTACGAAAAAAGCAAATCGACACAGCACTGGAAGCCGCACGCGAAATGCGGGCGAACTGGACGGGCGTACAGGTGACCATCCCGAATACTATCCGGTCAAATCGCGGGCCGCCGCCGGGGGGTGGACTAAAATTGAGATTCGAGGTGACTGGCATGAGGCCAATAGGGCGACGCGCGTTCATGATGATCCTGTTCGCAGCGCTGGGCTTTTCCGCTGGCGTAAGCGCGCGGGGGCCGATCGGAACTCTTACGGGCACCGTACTCGACGCGAAAGGGAAGCCCGTCGCCGACGCCACGGTCACCATGCAGAGTTCGGACGGCAAGAAACCCTACGCTACGCACACAAACGCCGACGGCCACTTCCAGTTCACGAGATACGAAACTGGCCAGTACGATTTGCGAGCCTACTCGAATGGAATGTTCTCGGACTGGGCGAAACGCATCTCCATACGTTCCCAGAAAACCACCGAAGTGACCCTGCGCTTGCCGCCTCCAGCGGACCAGTCCGTGTCCGTGACGCAGTAGCGGGCCCTCCGTTTCACACCCCTCAGGAGTGTGCATGGTGCACAATCTCGTGCCGAAAAAGAGGGTGCTTGACTCCACATCACGCGCATGGGCTCGCCGAGCCCCTTGCCTGTTCGGCCGTCGAGAGGGGTACTAAAACCGCGGTACTGCAAAAAGACCCCTTCCGAACCATGGTTCCAAGCCGGATCAATTCAGGAGAATGGCAATGCGGGTTGGGAGCGGCGTTGCGGGGACGACGGTTCCGAATGGAGCCGTAGCACGCTGACCAACCCGTCCATACCTCCCTTCGATCGCAGAACTCTATTCGAGCGTTGGCGTTGGGAACCGCTCGCAGGCAGGCTGCGGTTCACGTTGGCTACTGGAAGGTTGCCGAAGCGGTGAAGTTCTGGATCGCCGCGAACTGGCACGTGGTGTCGTCCGTCTCGCTGGCGATACAGGTCGTGGTGTTAACCACCGTTCCACCCCAAGTGACAAACGTCGAACCCGTGCTCGCTGAGGCCGTGAGGGTAACGGAGCTCCCGCTGAGGTAGCGCCCCGTGCAGGTTCCCGACTGAATGGAAGGTGCACCGTTGATTCCCTGGGTTATGGTGCAGCTGATCTGGCCGGTGCTGTCGGTGACTGTTCCGGTGCCGACGTTTTTCGTATTCGCGACTGTCACGGTGAGATTGAAGGTGATCGTCGCACTCGCTAGGAAAACATCCTCGAGCCCGTTCGTATCATTCGGGACGAGATTGTCCGCGAAGGAAATGAAGCTGACGGTGTTGCCGTCGCCGCTGACCGAAGGCGCAACGCTCTTACCATCGGCCGGCGGCGGCGTGGTGCCGGTGGCGTGGCTGGCCAGCAGAGTGAACGGCACGCAGCCGGTGGTAGTGGTTGCCGTACTCGTCGCGATGTTCAAGCACGGATTACGGACGAACACGTTCTCGATTCCGTTTTGGACCTGACCGCTCAAATTGGAAGCGAGCGAGGCGAACGCGACCGTCTCGCTGGTAGTGCAGGCCGTCGTCGTGTCGCTGCATCCGCTGATGCTCGGCGTTTCGCTCAATCCGTTTCCGGGCGTGGTGCCGTCGGGCGTCGAGGCGATCGTGGTCGTTGGCGTGCAAGTCGCAGGCGTGCTGAGTAGTACGCCGGTGCAGGTGTCGCGCAAATAGACTTCCTGAGTAGGACCTACGCCTGGTATCAGGTTCTGCGCCGTGGAGGCGAACGCGACAAATCGGCCCTCCTGCGAAATTGCCGGAGAAATGCTCACGCCGTCGGCCGGAGTGACGCCGTCGGGAGTGGAAACCAGAGTCGTGACCGGCGCGCAGGAGTTGCCCACGACGCCGATCGTCGTCACGCACGTCGAGTCCTCGAAGATTTCGCTGAGTCCACTGGGGTTGGAGCCGATGACCAGGTTTGAAGCGGTGGAGACATAGGCCACGAAGAGCCCGTCATCCGCGATCGCGGGTTTAGAGCTTGGGCCGTTCCCCGCCGCGGTGCCGTCGGGCGAGACGGAAACCAGAGTGGTCGTGGGCGTGCAGCCGCCGAGCGCGAGCGGCGGAATGATCGTGCACGTGTCGTGAATGAATACCTGCGGCGTGACGCCGTCGAAGCCGCCCGGCGGCGGATTCGTCAGGAGATTCGTGGCCAGGGAAACGAACGCCACGTAGCGGCCGTCGGAACTGATCACCGGGTTGTAACTGTTGCCATTCCCGGGGTTCGAGCCGTCGGCGGAGATGGACACGAGCGCCGTCGTCGGGCTTCCCGAGGTGCACACCGTCGCTCCGCCGGTGCAAGGGGTTTCCCAATATACCTGCTGATTTCCGCCCGGAACCACCACATAGTTCACCAGATTGCTGGCGAGCGAAGTGTAGGCTACGTGCGTGCCGCCGCTGTCGATGGTGGGCTCAGAACTCGCGCCGTTGGCCGCGACGCCCGATGAAGAGACGGTGACCAGCGTGGTCGTCGGCACACACGAAGACGAACCGCCGCTTGTGACATCGCTGCTGAAACAAGTGTCGCGCAAAAAGATGGAGCTGCTGGTGATGATCGGAGAGACAACGAGATTGGGAGAGATCGACGCGAAGGCTATGAATTCACCCGTCTGGCTCGAGGAGGGTCCGGAGGTCGTTAGCGACGGCGTGCCGCTCGAACAGGTGGGTCCACAGATGCCGTTGGTGGCCTGCGCGCCCGTGGGCGCAAGATCGGCTATCAGCGGCAGCCCCGACAACTCCGTGCCGTTGACGGAGAACGGCTGAACCACCGAAGTGCCTCCACCGGAACCGCCGTCGGCCGGATTGACGACCGCTACCTGAACGACTCCTGCTTGCGCGAAATCCCCGGCGGTCAACGCGACCAATATCGAAGTTGTGCTTGAAAATGTGGTTGTGCGCGGCGCGCCGTTGACGGTGACGACCGAATCAGGCACGAAGTCGGATCCGGTCAACGTGAGCGCCGAGCCCGTGCTCCCGGCCAGGATCGACGCGGGAGCGATCGACGTCAGGATCGGCACCGGGTTGATGACGGACAGATACGTGAACTGGGAGCTGCCGCCGCCCGGCGGCGGATTGACGACGGCAATCTGAAGCTGTCCCGCCGACGACACATCCGTTTGAAGAACCTCTGCCTCCAGCTGCGTGGTGCTCTGGAAAACGGCACCTCGGATCGCGCCGTTTACGAGGACCGTGGACTGCGCGTTAAAGTTCTGTCCGGTGATGCTGAGAGTGAATCCGGAACTACCGGTCGCAACCGTGGTTGGGGAAATGGCCGAAATCGCGGGGATGTCGCTTTGGATCGGGTTGATCGTGAAGATCAGCGTCTTTGTGGTGCCGCCTCCAGGTGGCTCCGTCACGACAGCGACACTGGCTTGGCCGGGTTGTTCGATATCGCTGGCGAAAATCTGTGCCTTTATCTCCTTGGTCGTTTCGAAAAGCGTGGTGCGCGCCGATCCATTCCAGGTAACGATCGAGCTGGGAGTGAAGTTCGCGCCGTCAACCTCGAGTTCGAAGGCCGGCTGCTGCGCGGCGATGCTGGTGGGCGAGAGCGACGTGATCACGGGAGCAGGAGACTTGATCTGCTGCTGGCACGACGGCAGCAGCAACATCAGCGCGCAGATAAAAAGGCACGAACTGAGACGAGCTATTCCAGACAAATTTCCCACTCCTGAGTCCGCAGGCGAGGCCGGCGGGGTAAGCGCAATCGTAGAGACTACTAGAGATGGCTGAAACGGGCAATCGGGATGCCTCGGGATTCCGAAGGCCCAGGGAGGGCATACGACCCGAGACTTGGTTCGCGGGAGCCGCTGGGCGGGGCCGTCGAAGGCGGCTGGGGGCCCCGGGGAAAGCTCGCCCGCTGTGGACCTCGGGTACATAGGGTCATTCCAGGGCCGAGGAACGGTGAAATTTATGGGCCGCGCCTGTGGACTTTTTTGGGGGGGCGCGAATTCCGCCACCCCTCGGCGCCGGAGGGCCCGCGTATCTTGTATCTGGCCGCTTCGCTCAGGGTTCGAACGCAGTTGGTACACAGCCTGCGTTGAATCGCGTGCTTCCTGGGTGGGCCGGCCCAGTGCCAAGCGTCTTGGTGGTCGGCTCCGCTCTAGAGGACGGCGTAGTACGTGAAGATCGTGTAGTCGGGATTTGCGTGGCGCTTGCCTGTGCCTACGATCACGGTGCGTGTTAGCCAGTCGTGCGGGCCTACCGGAGTGTCGAAATACGGTGTGCAGCGAAAATAAAACTCACGGTCACCGCCCCAGCTTGGATCGTTGCGATCGATCGGCTTGCCGTCGATGGGATAGAGGTAGCCCGTGTTGTTGATGTAGATCATCGTGCCGTCGGAGGCTTGGAGCATGTAGTGCGCGTCGAGGCGGCCGTTTCCAGCATAGTCTGCACCGCTGTGCGGGACGACCTTGCCTTGCAGGCGCGGACCCTCGATAACGCCGCTAACGGCCGGGACGTAGGCGCGGCGGCCGTTGGGTGTGGCGAAGGAAACTCGCTCGCTGAAGTCTATGCGGATCTGGAAGACGTATTCGAGTTTTATCGGCGGGACTACGTCGAGGGATTTTGGTCCAGATTGCGGGGCGGCCGCGGCGCTGTTTTGGGGAGATGCCCGTACCGATTCGGGCAGCAGTCCGAAGAGACTTTCGGCAAGAACAGCGCCGCCGAGCACGGAACCTTTCAGCATGCAACGACGGTCGATGGGTTTCTGAGTTTTCATTTGGGTTCCTCCCGATTCCGTTTCGCTTTCATCGCTTGATCCTGTGGCCGGACGCGAAATGTGACGCACCTAGGGCGCTCGGGATCGCGGCTGTTTTGTGTCCCTGCCGTGCTGGGCTCGCTGCTGCCGCGCCGTCGGCGCTTAGTAAAGAGACGCTACTTGACGCACTCGAAGCTGGCGGCGTCTTCGGGATCGCCGTTTCCTTTGTATTGCGCGTGCCTGGGATAGGCGCAGAGCGGACGGCTGCGTCCTGGAAATGGCTTGCCCGTGGCGATGACGGAGTCAGGCGCTTTTCCGTTTTCAACCCAATCGACCACGGCGCCGACCATATCGAATTTGTCGAGTGCTGCAGGGCCGCCAGCGCAGTGATTCATTCCTGGGACGAAAAAGAACCGGCTGGAATTCATCACTTGATCCAGGCCGCCATTCGCGTCCGCCATTTTCATGTAGTAGGCAAGCGTGTCGAATGGGCTGAAAACCGGATCGGCGGTGCCGTGGTAGAAGATGAGTTTGCCGCCGTGGCCGAAAAAGGTGCTGAGATTCGTCCAGGTCGTATCGGTTAGCGTCTGATTCTCGTTGGCCTGCACGCCGGCGACGAGCGTGTCGATGTCCCCATCCCCAGGGGGCGCTACGCTGGCCAGAATATTCGGACCCGCGTTCGGCAGAAAGCTGGCGAACGGCCCGCCCGCCCCTTGCAGGTATCCGCCTTCCCAGGGGAAGCGCGCGTAGACCGGATTGCCGCGCGAATCCTTGGGGCCGGCGAACGCTTTCTGCAATGCGCCCACCTGCTGCGCCGTGAGGCACGTGTCCGTTTTCGCGCCGTTGCACTCGATTACGACGGGGTCGTAGTGGCAGGCCTCCGGATTCAAGATCATGCCGTCTTTCAGGCCGTCTTTTTCGTCGCAAGATTTCGTGATCGAATCGGCCAGCAGCTTTTTGTCGCCGTCGCTGAAATCTTTCGTCGGATCGGGCTTGCCGTTCGCGTCTTTGGGCGCGATCGCTGAGAACGCGGCGCGCGCGTTGGCGAGCCCGATGTTCGAATATCCGGTGCGCATCGCCGGATCGCCCGAGATGATTCCGTCGAAGTAGGTCGGATAACGCTCGGACATCATCATAGCTTCGCGGCCGCCCGTGGAGCATCCGTCGTAGTAAGAGTGTTTCGCGGGCTGTCCGTAATACTGCGCGATGATTTCTTTCGAGAGGACGGTCACGCGACCGATGGCGAGGTAGGCGAAGTCGAGGCTCGCCAGCTGATCTTTCATGAATGAGGCGTCGAACACGGCCCCTTTGTGTCCCGTGTCGGTAGTGACGACGGCGAAGCCGCGCGCAAGCGCAGGATGGTCGCCCGCAGCCTGCGAGCCGAGGGGAAGAAGGATGTATCCGTTCAGTCCGCCGCCGCCCTGAAACAGGAATCGTCCGTTCCAGTTGTCGGGGAGCGCGATTTCGAATCCGATGGCGTATGGTTTGCCGTCGAGGCCGGTGCGCGGATCCATTACGCCATCGACGCGGCAATACGGGGGGATCGCGACGGGAATCGGTTGGGGGGCAATCGACGCTGTGCTCAAAGTACCGGCCGGCGTAGCCGGGACTTCTTCGGCCTTGGTGATCTGCACGCTTGCGCCCGCGATCTTGAGATTCGCCAAGTCAGCGCATTTTTGCGCAGGCGCTATGGCGGCGGAATTCTGGGGGTATGCCGAAGATGCGATGGCCAGCAGAAAAAAACAGGCTGCCGGAATCGCAGCGGTGCGGATGCGCTTCATCGATGCTGCCTCCCCCGAAGCTGCAGGCCGCGCATTCCCCTGGCGCGGCAAAACCCAGGCCATTGTAGTCACCGGGCCGGGGGATGCAAGCGGATGTTGGTAGGCGCGCCGCCGCGGAGTCGCACACGAGCTTTGCCGCGGCGGCGCACTGCTTTGCTAGATCGAGGCGTCGAGCGTCAGGCGGTCGATCATCTTGTCGAGCTCGGCCTGGGCTTCCTCATGCTGTTTTTCGAGGTCGGCCGATTCGCGCTGCAGAGCTTGCAGGCGGTTTTCCTGATCGTCGAGCTGCTTGGTGTAGCGTTCTGTCAACGCGCGCTCCTCGGGACTTCCTTTGAGCGCCTTCAGGTTTTCGCGAATGCGCTGCTGGTCATCGTAGATCGCCTTTGATTCGTCGTCGCGTTTCGTGGATTCATCCTCGAGCGAGGCGACTTTGGCCTTTTGCTCGATGATTTTTCGAAACGCGGCTTCGACATCGGGATTGATCGATTTCTGGCTGATGAAAAGCTTCAGCTGATCTTCGTCGATACCTCCGATCTGGTAATTCGTCGCGACGGGCTTTGATTCGCGGACGACGAGGGTTGCTGAGTCTTTTGCATTGACCGGAACCTTGAAGCGATAGGCCGAGGATGTGGTCTCGTCGGGCTTGGGCGAGTCGGTCGAGATGATCCAGCCGTTGAGCAGCGGGTGTTCGATCAGCACGGTACGCGGAGTGGTGTCGTCGTTGTGAAGGGTGTAGGTGGTTTCCTGGCGCAGCTCGCTGGTCTGGATCATGACGCCGTGCTCAATGCGCACATGCGTGACGCGTTGCGGGCCGCTCGTGGCGATGCGGCTGATGCGAACGCCGAGGTCGGCCGCATAGGAGAGCAGCCGCTTTTCGCCGGGCTTGATCGCGTCGGTGAGGCCTTCGCCGGCAAACGCTTCACCTTCGAGAACGCTGAAACTGCCGCTGTCGAGCGTAAGCGGGCTGGAATTGGTGAGCCAGAGAGCGCGGAGCGGACGCGCGGAGCCGAGGCTCGTGTTCCAGAGCGAGACTTTTTCCGCGTCGACGTGCGCTTGCACGATCGGGACGAGCGCGGATTCGTTCTTGCGGATCGTGACGCGATCTTTCAGCTTGTATTCGAAGAGGTCGCCGAGGTCGAGGCCGCTTGCTGCTGCGGACATGGCGTCACGGGCTGCCTTGATGGAATTCGCGTTCAAGGAAGCGGAGACCCGGTCCGGTATGCCCCCGCCCATTCCGTACGCTTCGCCAGCGCCAATGCCGCTGCCCGATCCGCTGCCCGTCCGGTAGTTCCGCCCGCTGTATCCATTCGATCCCAGGCGGGAACCCGAGCCTACGCGGCCGTTCGCAGCCGCACCCACCTCGGCCTCCTCCGTCTGGACACCCTCCGCGGTCGCTTCGACGGTAACGGTTTGGGCGGAGGAGCCGATTTCGAGGCCGACGTTTTGATTCAGCTCGCGTCCGCCGCCGAGAGAAACGTTTTGCAGGTCCACCGACTTGAAACCGAGTCTGGAAAACACAACCCGATAGTTGCCGGCCGGTAAGTCGCCGACTTCGTATTGGCCCTGCCCGTCCGATGCGGAGGTGGCGACCATCCCGCCCGACTCGGAATAGACTTTAATATCCGCACCGGCGATTACCGCGCCGGAGGGATCGGTGACGACGCCGGAGAGCCCGCCGATTCCGCCGAGCATCGCGCTTTCATGGGTCTGTGGCGAAAGCTGCGCGAGTTCGGGGAGACCCAGGATGGGCCGGCGGGCGTAGTAGGGCTGCGAGAGCTGTTGAATGAAGGATTGCGGCGCGCCGGCTACGAGCGATAGCTCGACGTTGTCCCAGTCCTCGCCGACGGTGTTGTCGACGATGGCCCAGCCTTGCAGCAGCGGCGATTCGCCGGACTTCGATGGAAGGACGATTCGATAGGTCGTCTTCCAGACCGGGACTTCGCTGATGTAGCTGACGTAGAGCTGGCGCTCGCCGGTGCCGGTCGTGTCGATGGTCATCCGGCGGATATCCTGCTGCCGCACGGAGGAAAGCAAGCCGAGGTAGCGGCTAACTTCACCGGACACGTCGGATTCCGCGAGCCGCACGCTGACGGCGGGCGTGAGCTCGACGGAGTGGACTTCGCCTGAATCGCTGACGAGGGTGGCGAGATCCACTTCGAGCGTAGTCCCGCCGCTGACGCGTGTTTTTCGTTCGACGCTGAGCAGGCGTCCGGTGATCGAGGATCTTCCGGAGCTGACTTCGAGCCTTGCGCCTCGCAGCGCGCCATAAAACTTCGAGATGTCGGTGGTTTCCTCGAGCGGCAGGCGCAGCGTGCCAAGGCGCTGGCTGAGCGGCGCCTCGGAATTGTAGTTGACACCGGCGATGCGGCCGCCGTTGAGGTCGAGGATGGTGAGCGATTGCAGGACGTCGTTCAATTGTCCGCTGGTGAAATCGATGCGGATGCTCTGGTCGTTTTGAATGCGGCCGAGATGCTCGAAATAGCCGACGCCGGCCTTATAGAGAATCACGCGGCGGACGGGCAGCTTCGTGGCTGTCGATTCGTCGCTGGATTTTTCCGATTCGGCGGGCGCTACGGCGGCAGCCGCAACCGTCGCGTGAGTTGCGCGTTCCGAAGAAGCAGTTTGCGATCGGGCCTCCGAGCACACCGCCAGAAGGCCGACTGCCAAGACACACCCATAGCATTTGATTGTGAACATTTTCGCCTCCGTTATTTTGGGACCGCCCCGTGCGCGGCCCGGAATTGCCACGCTAGTTGATTCAGCCGAGCCGGCCGGGACGCTCGTCGCGCCGAGTGTGAGAGCCGAGGATCGGTGAATATTTAGAGGCTAGTGACGTGGTGAATGTTGTATCGCAGGAGGGAAAATTTTCCCGCGGCTCTGAGGACCGCCCGGGAGTTCTAACCGGTACAGGACTGCAGACTAATTCGCGGGGTTTTCGGGAAGGTGCGCGGCCCAGTCCTGCTGTGCGAATTCGACGCCCCAGAAATGCGGGCTGGGAGAGAGAAACTCCACGCCGACGCGCGTGCCTCGCTCGGACGTGTCGCCCAGATAGACGACGCGGCACTCCTGCTCTTCTTCCGTGGCGGGATTGATCAGCACCAGATCCGCGCCGAGCTCGAGCTCCTCGTTCAGATAGAGCAGGCCGCCATGCGCATTGATCACGATGGTCTGGCTCTTGGCGCGGAACCTCTGGCCCAGAATGTTCTTGCCCTTCGCCTGCACGGGGATGCGCGTGAAGACGCGGGAGCTGCGACGTTCGCTGCTGGCTGTGGTCTCGATCATCATCCTCTACATCGTGCAATGGGGCGGGATGTGAGTCAATTATGCCGGTTAGGAAAGTGCCCAAAGAAGCAGACCGAGAAAGTGTGTTGAAAACGGGCCAGCTTGGGTACTATGGCAGGGCTGTCTTGGGGATATGTCTGTCCTATTCCCGGCAGCCGGCCGGGTGGCATTGGAAACAACCTCCCCCGGAAAACTCCCTGGGAGATCGAATGGACCTGATCGGCCATATCGAGTCAAAGCGCGACGAGAATCTGAACGAACTAAAGGAGTTGCTGCGGATTCCGAGCGTCAGCACCAAGAGCGAGCACAAGTCCGATATTGAGCGGGCGGCACGCTGGGTGGCTGAAAAGCTGCGCGCGGCTGGTCTGGAAAATATCGAGATCGTGCCCACCAAGCTGCACCCGCTGGTCTACGGAGAATCGTTGCACGCACCGGGTAAGCCGACGATTCTTTTCTACGGGCACTACGACGTGCAGCCGGCCGAACCTCTCGATTTGTGGACGACGCCGGCCTTCGAGCCTGCCGTCCGCGACGGCAATATCTACGGTCGGGGCACGGCGGACGACAAAGGCCAGGTTCACATCCACATCAAAGCGCTCGAAGCGCTGCGCGATACCTACGGCAAGCTCCCGGTGAACATCAAAGTGATGGTCGAAGGCGAAGAAGAAGTCGGCAGCGTGAATTTGTGGAATTTCGTGCAGTCGAATAAGCAGCGGCTGAAGGCTGATGCGCTGGTCGTTTCCGATACGGCGATGCTTGCCAAAGGCGTGCCCTCGATCACGTACGGTCTGCGCGGCTTGAATTATTACCAAGTGGAATTGACCGGGCCGGCGCAGGATCTGCACTCCGGAGTTTTCGGCGGCGCGGTGCCGAACCCGATCACGATTCTTTCGGAGATGATCGCGAAGCTGCACGACCGGAATTTCCAGGTCGCGGTTCCTGGGTTCTACGACGATGTGGCCACCGTCTCGCGCCAGGAGCGCAAAGCGCTGAATTCCCTGCCCTGGAAAGAAAAAGAATTCCGCAGGACGGTGGGCGCGGCGGGTCTTGCCGGCGAGAAAGGCTACACGATCGTCGAGCAGCTTTGGATTCGGCCGACACTGGAGCTCAATGGAATCTGGGGCGGCTATCTGGGCGAAGGCGCCAAGACGGTAATCCCGTCGAAAGCGGCCGCCAAGATTTCCACGCGGCTGGTGCCGAATCAGGATCCCG
Organism: Candidatus Acidiferrales bacterium; assembly: GCA_035603395.1. Taxonomy (GTDB): domain Bacteria; phylum Acidobacteriota; class Terriglobia; order Acidiferrales; family UBA7541; genus Palsa-295. The sequence continues at coordinate 31,412 of DATNKM010000025.1, read as the reverse complement.
CGAAGATCGCCAAGCGGGTGGAGCGGCAAATCCGCAAGCTGCTGCCGAAATCGGTCGACTGCAAATTCGAAGTGCTCAGTATGGGGAAGCCGTGGGTTGCGCCATACACGCACCCGATCTTTCAGACGGCGATACGCTCGCTCGAGGGCGGATTCGGGAAAAAAGCGGTGTTCATCCGCGAGGGCGGGTCGATTCCGTTCGTCACGCAGATGCACGATACGTTCAAGGTTCCCTGCGTGCTGCTGGGCTTCGGCCTGCCGGACGAAAACGCGCACGCGCCGGACGAGCACCTGGCGCTGGAGAATTATTTTGGCGGAATCAAGTCGATTGCTTTGCTCTACGAGCAGCTTGCCGCGCTATAGTTCGTCGCGGGTGATTTGACGCAGCCCACAAAAAATGCTTATTTTCCGGGCTTTTTCCAACGTTTCCGCTTGCGTTCGCCCGGAAGGACGGCTATAGTCCGCAGTCGGCGTCCGGGAAGCCGGGGCCAAACAGCATTCACACTGAGGAGGAAATAGAATTCGATGGCAACTCCGTTGAGCAAGTCAAAGATCATCGCCCACATCGCTGACAAGGTCAGCACCCCGGAAAAGCCGATCTCGAAGAAGCAGGCGGCGTCCTTTTTCGACGAGCTGTTCAAGCTCGCGGTGAAGGAAGCCAAGAGCGCGGGCAAGTTCGTGATTCCGGGAATCGGACGCGCGGTGAAAGCGCATCGCAAGGCGCGCATGGGCCGCAACCCCGCTACGGGCGAAGCGATCAAGATCAAGGCCAAGACTGTGGTCCGCCTGCGCGCGGCAAAGGCGTTTAAAGACGCCGTGCTGAAGTAGTTCGGCCCTGGCGCATTGAGCCAAAGGATTCGCGGCGAAGCCCCCACGTCCTTCTCGCCTTCACGGGCAGACGGGACGCTTGGGGGTTTTGTCTTTTGTCCTCGTCGGCAAAGCCACCCGCATGACTGAATATTCGGGCCTCCTTACCGACCTCTACGAGCTGACCATGGCGGCGGGCTATCTCCAGACCCGCTTTGATGGGAAGGCTACGTTCGAGCTCTTCGTCCGGCATTTGCCGCAGCGGCGGAATTATTTGGTCGCCGCCGGCTTGCAGCAGGCCCTGGAATTCCTCGAGAACGTCCACTTCACCTCGGAAGAAATTGACTATCTGAGGCGGCATCGCGTCTTTCGCCACGTGCGCGAGGATTTTTTCAACTACCTGGCGAAATTTCGCTTCACCGGCGAGGCCTGGGCAATGCCCGAAGGCACGCTGGTATTTCCGGGCGAGCCAATGCTGCGCGTGACGGCGCCGATTATCGAGGGGCAGATTCTGGAGACCTATCTGCTGGCCACGCTGAGCTACCAAACGATCGTTGCCAGCAAGGCAGCGCGCGTGGTGAGTGCGGCGAAGGGAAGGCAGATTGTCGATTTCGGCGCGCGACGGGCTCACGGATCGCAAGCGAGCTTGTTCGCGGCCCGTGCCGCGGCGATCGGCGGCTGCGAGGGCACGTCAAACGTGCTGGCCGGACAGCAATTTGGAATGAACACGTACGGCACGCAGGCGCATTCGTGGGTGATGGCGCACGAAGGCGAGGCCGAAGCGTTCCGCAATTTTCTCGACGCGTTCCCCGACGACGCCGTGCTGCTGCTGGATACCTACAATGTGCGCAACGCGCTGGCCGAAATCATTTCGATGGGGCGTAAACCGGCGGGCGTGCGTCTGGACAGCGGCGATCTGGTGAAAGACAGCCGGTGGGTGCGGCGCGAGCTCGACCGGGCGGGATGGAAGGACGTGAAAGTGTTCGCCTCGGGAGATCTGGACGAATTCAAGATCGCTTCGCTGCTGGCCAAGGGCGCGGCGATCGATGCATTTGGCGTGGGGACGGCGCTGGCGACGCCGGGCGATGCACCGCAGCTGAGCATGATTTACAAGCTCGTCGAAGTGGAGCGCGAAGGAAAAATCCGCGAGGCCGCGAAACTGACGCGCGCGAAGGCCACCTATCCCGGGCGCAAGCAGGTGTATCGCTATTTCACGGCGAAGGGCGAATTCAAGAGCGACCGCATCGCGCTCGAGAGCGAACCCGCGAACGGCGGAGAGCCGCTGCTGATTCCCATGATGCGCGAGGGACGGCCGATCGCGCCGGCCGAGCCTATCAGCGTGCTGCGCGATCGCTGCGCGGACGGGCTGGCGCGGCTGCCGCCCCGCTTCCGGCAGATCAACCGCGAGGCGAAATATCCGGTCGATCACAGCAAGGCGCTGGAGAGGTCACTTGAAAAGGTGCGCCAGCGCGTGCGCCGCTTTGCGGTAAAATAGAGGTGCGGGTGTTTCACCCGCACGTATGGGACAGGCGAAGAAAGTTTTCTGGGAAGTGGATGCACAGGCGGACTTCATGCTGCCTGGGGGAAAGCTTTACGCACCTGGCGCCGAGAAGCTGATTCCCAATATCGAGCGGCTGGTTGCTGCGGCAGTTGATTCAGGTTCGCTGCTCGTTTCGAGCGGCGATGCGCATCCTGAGGGCGATCCGGAGTTCGAGCGGTTCCCGCCGCACTGCCTGGCTGGCTCTGCTGGCGCGCGAATCATTCCCGAAGGGCTCGCAGCGAATTTCTGCACCGTCCCGAACGACCTATCGCGTCCGCTGCCGAGCCATGTGCTGAGTTTCCCGCAGGTGATTTTCGAAAAACAGACGCTCGACGTTTTTGACAACCCTCACGCCAGCGCGCTGGTGGATCGATTGCCGGCGGATGCGGAATATGTCGTCTTCGGCGTGGTGACGGAATATTGCGTGAAGTGCGCGGCGAAGGGATTGCTGGCCCGGCATCGAAAAGTCGCGATCGTGAAGGACGCGATCGAGGCTCTCGATGCGGCAGCCGGGCGCGCGACGCTCGTGGAATTGCAATCCCTGGGTGCGCGGCTCGTTTCAACCGCGGAAGCTGTGACGGCGGTTGGCACGAGAGTCCAGCCAGCCTCGATCTAGGTTTTCTCCAGCAAGTTCTGCAGGTTTTTATCGAATGGCGCGCGTGCCACGCCGCGTTCGGTGATGATCGCCGCGATGAATTTCGACGGCGTCACGTCGAATGCCGGGTGCGCCGCCCGCACGTCGGGCGCGATGCGCGTACCGCCCAGGTGCGTCACTTCTTCCTGCGAGCGCTCTTCGATCGGAATGTGGTCGCCATCGGGAATCGACAGGTCAAGAGTCGAAATCGGCGCCGCAACGTAGAACGGCACGTTGTGCTCCCGCGCGAGAACGGCCATCCCGTAGGTGCCGATTTTATTGGCTGTGTCGCCGTTGCGCGCGATGCGGTCCGCGCCCACGACGACCGCCGAAACTCCGCCGGTTTTCAGGAAATGGCCGACCATGTTGTCGGTGATGAGCGTCAGCGGAATCTGATCTTGATGCAATTCCCACGCGGTGAGTCGCGCGCCTTGCAGATACGGCCGTGTCTCAGGGACTAAGACGTCGATGCGCTGCCCGGCCTCGACCGCCATGCGAATGACGCCGAGCGCCGTGCCGATTCCGCCGGTCGCGAGCGCGCCGGCGTTACACTGCGTCATTACGCGGCCTGTGCGGGGCAGAAGCTCCGCGCCGAATTTGCCGATGCGCTCGTCGGCGCGGCGGCGCTCCTCGTGCAGGTCCTGCGCCTCCTTCACCATCGACGCGCGCAGCGAGGCGAGCCCGGCGGCGCCGTCTTTCTCGGCAATTGCCATCAAGCCCTCGAACTTCTTTTTGAAGCGGTCGATGGCCCAGAAAAGATCGACAGCCGTGGGGCGCGTGCGCGCGAGTGTGTCGCACATTTGTGCGACCTCTGAGCGAAGCTCGGGCAGCGTATTCGCCTTCGAGCGCTCAATTCCCAGCGCCACTCCCATGCCTGCGGCGACGCCGATCGCCGGCGCACCGCGAATCACCATGTCCTTGATGGCCTTCGCGACGTCTCGGTAATCCGTATACGTGTGGTAGACGACTTCGCCGGGCAGGCGCCGCTGGTCGAGCATCACCACGCCTTCGGCGGTCCATCGAATCGGCTCAACCCTGCGCAATATTTTTCTCCCCTTCAGACGCGGGTGAGTCCGCGTATTCGTCCCGCACACGTCGGCGTGACTCATTCTAGCTGATTCCGCGCGGGTCAATGGCGCGGCGCGATCAGGCGCAGCCACGGCGAAACCAGCACAATCCCGAACGACACGAAAAAATTGTAGCTGACGTGCAGCAGAAAGCTTGCCAGCACCGTCCGAGTCACCGCGCGCGCGTACGTGAAGAGGATTCCCACCGCAACAAGTTCGCAGATCTGCAGCCAGCCGCCCCAAAGCTGCGGCGCGTGCAGCAGCCCGAACAGAATCCCCGTGCCGAGAACGCCTACGGCGACTCCGTAGCTGCGCGCGACAACCGGATAGATGTAGCCGCGAAAAATCGTCTCCTCAAACACAGGCGCCACCAACACCGACATCACCATCAGCGCGAGCGCGACGCGCCGATCCTGGAAAAGCGCCTGCACCGGCAGCCTCGCCTTGTTGCCGAATCGCAGGCTCACGCTCTCGACGATCAGCGCTATCGCGAATCCGAACACGACGAACCCGAAATATCGTACGGCGACAGGTACCTGGCCCGGCTCAAACCCTCGCCAGCCGATCGTGCGCCAGAACGGCGCGCGGAAATTCACGCGCAGCTGCGCCGCCAGGTAGCCCAGCAACGCGACGATAAGCAGCATCTGCTGCAGCAGTGTGAAAAGGCCGAACCACGCGGGAGACCTCTGAATTTGGACGGGCGCGATTCCGAACTTAGCGAATGCTCCGAACAGCAGCAGACGAAAAAGGACCGTCGCGACCAGCGAGAGCACCGCGAGCAGAAACAGGTCGAGCCAGGTCCACGGCACGCGCAAATCGGGCGCAACTTCGACCCGCGCCGCCACCGGGCTCGCGGGCAGCGGCGCGGGCGATTCTTCCGCCGGGGACGCCGGCTGTATCGGAATCGAGCTGTCGTCGAGACTCATTTTCGTTCGAGCAATTTCAGTTGTGCAGCGCCCGCGCCAGAATCTGCCCGGTGTACGACTTTTTCACGCGCGCCACCTGCTCGGGAGTGCCCTGTGCCACCACGCGCCCGCCCGCTTCTCCGCCTTCGGGTCCGAGGTCGATGATCCAGTCGGCCTGCTTGATCACGTCCAGATTATGCTCGATGATCAGCACTGTGTTGCCGAGCGAAACGAGCCGGTTCAGCACGTCGAGCAGCTTCTTCACGTCGTCGAAATGTAGGCCGGTAGTTGGCTCATCCAGAATGTACAGCGTTCGCCCCGTCTGGCGGCGGGAAAGTTCGCGCGCGAGCTTGGTGCGCTGGGCTTCACCGCCCGAGAGCGTGGTGGCCGATTGCCCCAGTTGCACGTAGCCGAGCCCGACGTCAACGAGCGTTTGCAACTTTTGCTGGATCGCGGGGATATTTTCGAGAATTTTCAGGGCTTCCTCGATGGGCAAGTCGAGCAGATCGGAAATCGAGCAGCTTTTGTAACGCACCGCGAGCGTTTCCGCGTTGTAACGCTTTCCGCGACAGACTTCGCACGTCACGTAGACGTCCGGCAGGAAATTCATCTCGATGCGCCGCTGGCCGTCGCCCTGGCACGCCTCGCAGCGGCCGCCCTTCACGTTGAAGCTGAATCGCCCGGGCTTATATCCGCGCTCGCGCGATTCCGGCAGCATGGCGTAAAGCTCGCGAATCGGCGCAAAAACACCCGTGTACGTCGCAGGATTCGAACGCGGCGTGCGCCCGATCGGCGCTTGATCAATCTGCACGACCTTGTCGATGTGCTCGGCGCCGGAAAGTGCGCGATGAGCCGCCGGTTTCTCCATCGAGCGATACAGTTTCGCGGCGAGCGCGCGGTACAAAATATCGTTCACCAGCGTGGATTTCCCGGAGCCGGAAACGCCGGTGACCACCGAGAGCAGGCCGAGCGGAATCGTCACGTCGATATTTTTCAGGTTGTTGCCGTGGGCACCCAGAATCGCCAGCGCTTTGCCGTTCATGCTGCGTCGCTCGAACGGTACCGGTATCGACAGTTCGCCGGACAGATATCTCCCGGTCAGCGAAGCCGGGTTCGCAGCGATTTCCTCCGGCGAGCCCGCCGCGACGAGATGGCCGCCGGCTTTTCCAGCACCCGGCCCGAGGTCGACCACGTAATCGGCTCGGCGAATCGTCTCTTCGTCGTGCTCGACTACCAGCACGGTGTTGCCCAGATCGCGCAGCGTCTCGAGCGTGGAAAGGAGCCGCCCGTTGTCGCGCGCGTGTAAGCCGATGGAGGGCTCGTCGAGCACGTAGAGCACACCTCGCAGGCGCGAGCCGATCTGCGTGGCCAGGCGAATGCGCTGCGCTTCGCCGCCGGAAAGCGTAGCTGCCGATCGCGCCAGCGTCAGGTACCCCAGGCCCACGTCCAGAAGAAAATCGATTCGCTCGGCGATTTCCGACAGCGGACGCCCGGCGATTTTCCGCTGCCGCAGCGTCAGCTTGCTGCGAATTTTGTCGACCGCCGGCCGCGCATCGCTCAGTGCCAGCCCCGTGAAATCCGCAATCGAAAGCCCGGCGATTTTCACGGCGAGGCTTTCGGGACGGAGCCTGCGCTCGCCGCACGCTGCGCACGGCGCGGGCGACATGTACTGCGTCAGCCACTCGCGGTAGGTGTCGGAATTCGATTCCGCGAGGCTGGCCTCCAGGTGCCCGATCACGCCCTCAAAATTGAGCCCCTTCGCCGAAGCGCCATTTGCCGGGTTCCCGTGCAGAATCAGGTTCTGCGCCTTGCGCGGCAACTTCTCGAATGGCGCATCGAGATCGAATCCGTGCGCCACGGCTGCCAGACGCAGCGTGCGCTGCAAATACGCAGAGCCCGAGCCGGGGCCAAGTCCACCTTCGAACAGTGGCTTCGCCCAATCGACCATCACCTTCGCCGGATCGAAATCGTATTTCGAGCCGAGACCGTGGCATTCCGTGCAGGCGCCGTACGGCGAATTAAAGCTGAAGGAACGCGGCTCGAGCTGCGGGACCGAAATTCCGCAATCCGGGCACGCCAGTTTTTCCGAATAGACGTGCTCTTCGCCGCCTACCACCGCGATGGTGACCAGCCCGCCGGTGAGCTTCAGTGCCGTTTCGATCGATTGCTCCAGCCGCTGCGCGATCCCGTTTTTCAGCAGCAGCCGGTCGACGACGATTTCGATGGTGTGGTTTTTCCGCCGATCAAGCGCCACCGGCTCGTCGATGCTCACCAGGTCGCCATCGATGCGCGCCCGCACGTAGCCCTCTTTCGCGTACTTTTCGAGCTCCTTCTTGTATTCGCCTTTGCGTCCGCGGACCACCGGCGCCAGCACCATGATGCGGTCCTCGGGTTTCAGCGCCAACACCGCTTGCACGATCTGCTCGGTCGATTGGCGAGCGATCGCTTTGCCGCATTTCGGACAGTGCGGCGTGCCGATGGCGCTGTAAACCACCCGCAGGTAGTCGTAGATCTCGGTAATCGTGCCCACGGTCGAGCGCGGCGACCGCGTGGTCGTCTTTTGCTCGATCGCGATCGACGGCGAAAGCCCCTCGACCGAGTCCACCTCCGGCCGCTCCATCTGATCCAGAAACTGCCGCGCGTAGGCCGAAAGCGATTCCACGTACCGGCGCTGGCCCTCGGCGTAGAGCGTGTCGAATGCGAGCGAGGATTTCCCGGAGCCGGAAAGCCCGGTGATTACCGTGAGCGTGTTGCGCGGGATTTCGAGGCTGATGTTCTTTAGATTGTGCTGCCGGGCGCCTCGAATGACGATTTTCTTCAGGCCCATATGAATGTCCCGCCCCTACAGGGAGCCATGCCGCACACTGGGTAGAATGGGCCCAGTGTAATTGATCAACATAGCAAGGCGGTTCGACGCGGTCAAGTTGACTCGGAGGATGCGGATAATCCAATTTCAGCTATTACGACGACTCGGCACTGCGGTCAGGGGCCGGGCGCTTCAGGCGGTACAGCATATGCCGCCGCAACGGATGACCCTCGGGCAGACTTGGATGATCGAAATCGTCGTCAGGATCGTGCGTCATGGCGAGTTTTTCCATCACGCGCCGGGACCGAACATTCGCGGGAGGCGTGAACGACACGAGCGAATCCAGTCCCAGCGAATCGAAGCCGTGGCCGACAACCGCGCGCGCGGCTTCGGTGGCCAGACCTCGGCCCCAATGCTCCGCCGCGAGCCTCCAGCCGATTTCGACGCAGGGAGTGAAGGGGGCCTGAAATGCCGGCACCGAGAGACCCGCAAATCCAATGAATTCCTGCCGTTGGCGCAGCTCCAGCGCATAGAGCCCGAACCCGTGCCTGCGAAAATGCGCCTCGATGCGGTCGACCGCACGGTCGCTTTCCGCCCGAGCGAGAAGCGCGGGGAAAAACTCCATCACTCGCGGATCGCCATTCATGCGCGCGAACGGCTCGCGGTCGCGGCTCTCCCAGCGCCTCAGCCGCAGTCTCTCGGTTTCGATCGCATTCGATTGCACGCTCGCCTCAGTTTCCCGATCTACGATTCACGTAAGGAACAGCGAAGGACAGCGAAACGCTCTCGCGACCCGCGAGTACTAACAAAATTTTACGACCCCTAGGAGTTTCTTACTCGGGAGCTCGCCCAGCACTCTGATTCGTTTCAGCAAGTTAGCTTTGGTTTTCCAGGTGCACTGTAGCAGGTTGTCAGGGGGAGGAAAGCCGAGGATCCCTTCGGGGATTGAGGGCTGGGCCGGCTTCCTTCCCCCGGCCACCTCCGCCGCCCGTAACTTCCGCCTACCCCTTCCGATGTGCGGCGGGGTGCGTTCAGCGAGTCTTTATTCACTTCTTGTTCGCCTCAGCGCGGCGCCGAAAAATCTACGGACGCGCATTCCCGCCAGGGTCGGATTCGTGTAAATTTAGTTTAGAATCGTTCACCCAGAGTTGGGGCGTGGTCCAATCGGTAGGGCACCTCACTGTTAATGAGGACGGTGTTGGTTCGAGTCCAACCGCCCCAGCCAATCTTTCCATCTGAAAAAAAAGGCGTTCCAACTTCGCGAGCATTTCCGCGAAGTCATTTTCCACCTCGAAGTAATTCTCCTTGGCCAGACGCCTCGCGATTCCGTCGTACAGCGGGGATGAGGATGTGCGATCCGTGCTTTTTCACGAGCCCTTTCAGGCTCGGGTGTTTCGCGCACTCGATGCAGATTGACTGCACCTCCGTTTCATGAGGCGGTGCGGGCGTCTTTGGCGTTACCTGCTTTTCTGGCAATCATCGTGGTTTAAGCCTAATCCTTAATAATCGGAAATCCGGCTTCAGTCCAGCCGCGCCAGCCGCCGTCCATGGAAATCACGTTGCGGTAGCCCATTTTCTGAAGATTGTCCGCCGCGAGCGCCGAGCGGAACCCGCCGCCGCAGTAGAGCACGAGGGTCGCTTCCTTGTCCGGGACGGTTTTCTCGATGTCGCGTTCGATCACGCCTTTGCCCAGGTGAATCGCGCCGGGGATGTGCCCACGCGCCCATTCGGATTCTTCGCGCGTGTCCACAACGATGATTTTTTCGCCGCCGTCCAACCGCCTTTTTGTCTCGCGAAAACCCTCTTCCTTGATCCGCGACTTCGCCTCTCGCACCAACTTCAGAAATCCTTCGGGATGATCCGCAGCCATCGATTCACCTCGTGGTCCGTGTAAGTAGGAAAAACTTTAACACGGAGCGCGCGCCGAAGGCACAGAGTTCACGGAGAAAAATAGACTCGCGGCGCGCCTCGATTTATTTCATATCGCGCCAGTTCGACCCCGATTTCGTCTCGACCACCAGCGGCACGCGCAGCGTGTGAACGCCTTCCATCACTTCTTTCACGAGCTTTTTCAGTTTCGGCAGTTCCTTCTCCGGCGCTTCGAACAGCAATTCGTCGTGAACCTGCAGAATCATGCGCGACTCGAAACGATCCAACAGACGCTTATCGAGCTCGATCATCGCCAGCTTGATCAGGTCCGCAGCGGCGCCCTGCATCGGCGTGTTCATGGCCGTGCGCTCGGCGAAGTTGCGCAGGTTCGGCTGCGGCGAGCTGATTTCCGGGATTGGCCGCTTGCGGCCGAACATCGTGGTCGTGAAGCCGGTCTTGCGCACCTCGGCGATCTGCGCGTCGAGGTATTTCTTCACGCCGCTGTAGCGCTCGAAATACGTGGCGATGAATTTCGCTCCTTCTTTCGTGTCGATACCCAGCTGCTGCGCCAGCCCGAACGCGGAAAGACCGTAAATAACGCCGAAATTAATTACCTTTGCGACGCGGCGATGTTCGCGGGTCTGCGCCATGGGACCGACACCGAAAACCTCCTGGGCCGTGCGTGAATGGATGTCCTCCCCGTTGCGAAACGCATCGATAAGCACCGGATCCTCGGATAAATGCGCCAGAATCCGCAGCTCGATCTGGGAGTAATCGGCGGAAAGCAGCAGGCGTCCCGTGGGCGCGACGAAGGCGGCGCGAATCTCGCGCCCGAGCTCGGTCCGCACGGGAATATTTTGCAGGTTTGGATTTGACGAGCTCAACCGCCCCGTCGCCGTGCCGGTCTGGCTGAGCTGCGTGTGCAGCCGGCCGGTAACCGGATGAATCAGCTTCGGCAAAGCGTCGGCGTAGGTCGACTTCACCTTCGCCAGCTCGCGATGCTCCAGGATCTTCTTCGGTAGCTCGTGAATCAGCGCCATCTCTTCTAGAACTTCCGCAGCAGTCGAGCGCAGTTTCGTTCGCGTCTTGCGCGGTGGCTGCAAGTTCAATCGATCGAAAAGCACTTCCGCGAGTTGCTGCGTCGATTTCACGTTGAATTCGAATCCCGCCAACTCGTAAATTCGCTTCTCGATCGCGCTGATCTCCGTCTGCGCCTTCGCCGAAATGATTTCCAGCTCACGCGCGTCGATCCCCACGCCGATTGCTTCCATGCGCGCCACGACGGGCGCCAGCGGCAGGTCGATTTTCTCGTAGACATCGGCGAGGCCCTGTTTTTCCACTTCCGCGCGCAGCACGGGCGCCAAACGCAGCAGAAAATCCGCGCATTCACCCGGAGCGCCAGAAAGCGTGCGATTCATGTGCCGCAGCACGGCCTCGGCGAACGCGTGGTTCGCCGTCGTGGGCCGCAGAAGATAGGAATAAAGAATCGTAGCGTGGCGAATTCCCGCGACGGCATCGGGATCACCCGCCGCGGCGGGCGCCGCCAACAAGTGAAGGAGCTTCGGATCGTGCACCACCTTGGGGCGCTTCGGGTCCGCGAGCCATTCCGTCATCGCGGCAAGCGCGCTGTTGTCCGCATCGTTTGCCAGCGAGCGCGCCGCGTCCGCCTTCGCGGATACTTCCACGCCAACCACGCGCGTGCGGAAGCCTTCGTCATGCGGATCCTGGGAATCGAGCGCCAGCCACACGGCTGTTTCCTGCCCGCGCGGCACGCCCGTCAGGAATTTCCCCAGGGCCGCCGGCGATTCCAGAGCCGCATACTCGGTCGTGCGATCGTCCGCCGGCGGAGGAGCCGACACCGCAAGCTCCTTGAGCAGCGACGTAAACCCCAGCTCTGCGTAGAGCGTCCGTAAGGCCTCGGCATCGGGATCGCAAATCTGCAGTTTCTCAAGCACCAGCGGCACGGGCGCATCGGTCGGAATGGTCGCCAACTGTTTACTCAGCCGCACGAACTCCGCGTTCTTCTCGAGCGCCTCGCGATAGCTCGCTCGCTTCACCTCCGCCGTGCGCTTCAGCACGGCTTCGGCGCTGCCGAACTCCTGAATCAATTGCTTCGCCCCGATGTCGCCGATTCCGGGCTTTCGCCGTTCGCCCGGCGCAGGCTTGTCGTTCGGATCGCGCGCGCCGGGGATGTTGTCGATCGTATCGCCCATCAGCGCCATCACGTCGGCCACTTTGCCCGGCGGCACGCCCATGATCTCCTCGACCTTTTTCTCGTCGATGATCAAATCGCCCTTCGCGGGATTCAGCAACCGGACGCGCCCGCCCACCAGCTGCATCAAATCCTTGTCGCTGGTCACGATCAGAACGTCGAGGTCCTTCTTGGAAGCCTGCTTTGCCAGCGTGCCGATCACGTCGTCGGCCTCATAACCGGGATACTCGAGAATCGAGAGTTTCATGGCCTCGCAATAGCGCCGCACAAACGGGATTTGGACCGCCAGGTCGTCCGGCATGGGCGGGCGCTGGGCCTTGTACTGGGCGAAGATCTTGTCTCGGAACGTGGGCGCGCTAACGTCGAACACCACCGCCAGGTAGTCCGGCCGCAGGTCCTTGTTCTGCATCAGCCGCCGCATCATCGTGGCGAAGAGGTAGGGGACTTTGGTCGGGATACCGGTTGAGGTCTGCAGCCGGTCCATAGGCGCAAAGAAAGCCCGAAAGATATATCCCATGGCATCAACCAGAAACAGGCGTTTGGTCGGATTGGATGGCTTTGGCGGCATGTCGAAGGCCTAAGGGCCCGTCGGTGGTGAAAGAATGTAAGTTAGCCGTCCCCGGCGGCAGGACCGCGAGTATATCAAACCGGGTGAATAGCTTGGCCGTCAGCCTCCCGACACCGCGGCCCGCCACCGATCATACGCAGACAAGTACGTTGATTTGTGATAGTTGTGAAATATTCAGAGGCCGCCCAGCGTATTAACCCATGGACAGGCAGACGACGACCGGGACGATGAGCGACGCCGATTTGGCACAATTGCTGTCCCAGGTCCGGGCGGGAGACACCGACGCCTGGGGCGAGATGTATCGCCAATTCGCGCCGGCGATTTTCAGATTCTGCCGCAGGCTGCTGCCGGCGCGGGAAGACGCCGAAGACGCGACCACGGAAATATTCATGAAGGTGCGCCAAAAACTCGGGACCTACGATTCGTCGCGCCCGTTCACTGCGTGGCTCTATAAAGTCGCGAGCAATCACTGCTGGGACACTCTGCGTCGCCGCCGCATTCGCCAGGATCTGGAGACCGGCGATCTGGATACGTTGCCGCTCGAGCACCCCGATCCAAGCCAATTGGAACGATTGCAGGCCGAACACTCAAGCAAAGAAGTGCGCAGCGGGCTGGCGCAGCTGCCGGACCGCGCCCGCATGGCGCTCGTGCTGCGCTATTACGCGGACATGAGCTACGAGGAAATTGCGGACACGCTCGGCGTGCGCCGCGCGTTCGTTGGCGTGCTGTTGCTGCGCGCCCGTCATCAGTTGCGCGACGCGCTGGCCCCAACCGCCGCCGCCGCAGGAATTCAGAAGGCTTCCGCAGGGGGTGGGTCATGAACCAGATCGATGGTCATTTCGATGAAATGAACGGGCTCCTCTATTTGGAGGGCCAACTCGATAGTGCGCACGCCGGGATTGTGTCGGCGCATCTCGGCACGTGCCCCGCATGCCGCGAACTTCTGCATGCGCTCGAAACCGAAGCCGTATGGCTGCGCGAAGCGCTCACCGCAGACGAAGAATCGGTTCCGGCCCGTGTGCTGGCGCCCCCTGAGCGCAACGCAGCTCACTGGGGCTGGATGGCGGCATTCGGACTGCTTGCCGGCGGCGCCTACACGCTCTGGAGCGGTTTCGTCGAGCCGTGGTACGCAAACCTTCAGCAGGGCGGCTTCACGCAGGGATATCTGCTCACCATGCTCTTCTTTAGCAGCGCTTCTTGGAAAGGATGGGATGCGATGCGAAGCTTGATGGAATTCATGGCCGTGGCCACCTTGGGAATGGTGGTGGTTTGGCTGCTGCGGAAGCAGTGGCAGCGATTCACGGCGATCGCCTTCGTCATGGGCGGTCTCGCTTGCTGCCTGGCGATACCCCAGCCGGTGGCGGCCGCCGATGTGGAGCACGGCAACCCCGCCTACACCCTTCCGGCCGGCCAGGAGGTGAAAACCGACCTGATTGTGGCCGCCGATCGCACGCGGATCGATGGAGACGTGGACGGCGATCTGATCGTTTTCTCCAATAGTTTGACGGTCAATGGACACGTGAAGGGAGACATTCTCGTCATCGGGGCGGAGGTACGGGTGAACGGTCCGGTGGACGGCAACATCCGCGTGTTCGGCCAAGCCCTCACTCTTGAATCCACCGTCGCTAAAAACGTCATGGCCTGGACGGGCGCCTCCGAATTCGGCGCAAACTCGTCGGTGGGTGGAACGCTGACAACGTTTTCCGGCAACACAGAACTGGACGGCAAAATCGCCGGAGACGTCCTCGCGCTGGTGGGCGACCTGACGATCAGCGGCTCTCTGGGCCACGACGTTACCATCCGAGGGGGGCGGCTGAGCATAGGGCCTCACGCCGAAATTATCGGTCAGACGAAATACAGAGGAGATCATCAACCGGAAATTTCTGCGGGCGCTCAGCTGGGGAGCCCTATTCAGGTGACTTTTGAAAAGCGAGGCCCCGACTATTCCCGCGGCTCATACTACTGGCACCAGATCCTCTTCTGGGGAGCAGGCTTCTTGCTGGGATTGGTGATCATGTTTGTGGCCCCCGGATTTTTCTTCGATGTCTCGCAGGCCTGCAAGAGAATCGGACCCGCCATCGGCTTCGGGGCGCTGTTTCTCTTTGCCACGCCGATCGCCGCGATTATCGTGTGCTTCACGATCGTAGGGCTTAGCGTCGGGTTGCCTGTGCTGGCGCTCTACGCCATAGCCGTTTACGCCACGAAAATATTCGTGGGCGCGTGGCTCGGCGAAAAACTGCTTGGCGCAAGCGTCGGCTTCGGTCCCGCCGTTGGACGCCTGGCCCTGGGCCTCGCGATTCTCCGCGCCCTGCGCATGCTGCCCTACGTGGGCTTGCTCGTCGGCCTGCTGACCGTGATGATGGGCCTCGGCGCCATCGTGCTTTCCCTGCACAGGAGAATCACCCCCACAACGGCCGTAGCGGCGGCCTGACGGCATAGCGGTCGGGAGTGTTTCACCAGGGTAGCGAGGGCGGCGGTAGGGCCGCAGCGCTTACTCGTACCGCAGCGCTTCCACCGGATTCAACCGCGCCGCTTTCCACGCCGGATACACGCCGAAGAACACGCCGATCAGGCTGGCCACGGAAACACCGATGGCCACTAGGTTGAACGAGACCGACGCGGGAAAGGAAGAGAACGCCAGCCGGATCGCCAGCACAATCAGCGCGCCGAGCAGCACGCCGACGGTCCCGCCCAACGCAGCGAGCGTCACAGCTTCCAGCAGGAACTGCGTGAGAATATTCGACTGGCGCGCGCCGATCGCTTTGCGCACGCCGATTTCCCGCGTACGCTCCGTCACGCTGACGAGCATGATGTTCATCACGCCGATGCCGCCCACCAGCAGCGCCACCGATCCGACGGCGAGCATCACGATGAAAATTCCGCCCGAAATTTCGTTCCAGAAATCGACGAACGTATCGGTAGTCAGGATCACGAAGTCGTCGTCCTTGTCCGACGGCAGCTTGCGCATGCGCCGCAGATATTCGCGCGCTTCGTCGACCACCAGCGGCAAATTTTCGGTCGAATCCGCCTTGGCGAAGAGCACGAAATCCTTGAACTCAGGATGCAGTTTTCGGATCACGGAAAACGGAACGAGCGCGATATTGTCCTGAGGATTTTCGCCGGTGCCGAGCGCCTGCTGTTGTTCGGCCAACGTGCCAACCACCGTGAAAACCTGCCCCTCGAGCAACACTTCCTGGCCGATGGGATCTTCGCCATTTGGAAAGAGCGTTTTCTGAGTGATGTGACCGAGCACAACCACGGGCGAACGATGCTCCTCATCCGTGTTGTTGAAATAGCGTCCCGCCGTCAGCTCGAAATCGGAAATCTTGGCGATATCGGGCGTATCGCCCTCCAGAATTACCGCCTTGGCGCGCAGATTTCCGCGGCGCACCTCGCTCGAACCGGCTCCCACTTCGTAATTCGCGATTTGCGCGTCGGTGGCGGCCGCAACCACATGCGGCAGATGAGCGAGCCCGTCCGTCCACTCCGCTTTCAGTTCCTTGCGCTGCAGCACGGCGGGCGAAAGCCGCCCCAGCGTGGCCCACGAAAACCGGTAACAGATGATTGTGCTGGATCCAAGCTGCGAAATATTGCTGAGCACGTTGGCATTCAGACCGTTAATCACGGCGCCGATCACGATGATCGTGGTGACGCCGATCATGATGCCCAGCACCGTCAGCACGGAGCGCATCGGATTGCGGCGCAGCACGTCCAGCGCCAGCAGGATCGATTCCTTCAGCTGCCCGAGTTTTCCTGCGCTCCTCATGATCCTTGCCTCACGCCGTCATTCCTGCCGCAACGCCACCACCGGATCGAGCCGCGCCGCTTTGGTCGCCGGGTAGACGCCGAAGAATAGGCCGACGCTGGTGGCGACGATCAGTCCCATCAGCACGGACCAGATCTGCACCGAGCTCGGCAGCGGTGTCGTCAAACTGACGATCTCGGCAACCAGGATTCCAAAAATTACCCCGCAAATACCGCCGATCGTGGCGATCGTGGATGACTCGATCAAAAACTGAGTCCGAATATCCGCCTGCCGCGCCCCCAGCGATTTTCGCAATCCGATTTCGCGCGTCCGCTCCGTTACGCTCACCAGCATGATGTTCATAATCACGATTCCGCCCACGATCAGCGAAATCGAGGCGATGCCGATGGTCACGCCGAAGAACGTGCCGCTGATGCTGCTCCACAGGGACAAAAACGACGCGTTCGTTTCCATCGAGAAATCATCGGGGTCGCGATAGGCCACGTGGCGCCGCCCGCGCAGGAGCAGCCGGACTTCGTCCATCGTCGCCGGAAGTGCGGCGGTGCCGTCGGCCTTCACCCACAGCCGCACCGAATCGTCCGTCGCGTACATGCGCTGATACGTCGTCAGCGGGATGATGACCCAGTTGTCCTGCGACTGGCCCATCACCGACCCGCGTTTTTTCCCCACGCCGATGATCTCGCAAACAGACGTATCGACGCGCAACTCCTTGCCAATGGGATCGGTTCCGGGCAGCAGTTTATCGACGATATCGAATCCTACGTCGCACACCGGCGCGCCGCGCGAATCGTCGAGCTGCGTGATGTAGCGTCCCTGTGAAAGCTCGCGCGCGTTGATCTCCGGCATCTCGTGCGTGAACCCGATGACCTGCGTGTCGTCGAGGTCGTTGGTACCGTATTTCACCTGCCCGCGCTTGGCGATCTGCCCGCCCACGGCCACGCAGCTTCTGCAGGCATCGCGCAGCCACAAATAATCGTCGTAGTGGAATTTGCGGCGCTTCTGCGCGTCCTCCCACTGGCTGATGTCCGTGATGATCGAAGGCGAGCGATTGATCATGAAAACATCCGCGCCCAGCCCGACGACTTTGTCCGCCACGTAGCGGTTCAGCCCGCTCACCAGGCTCACCACCGCAATCACAGCTGTGACGCCGATGACCACGCCCAGCAGCGTCAACACGCTGCGCATCTTGTGGGTCCACAGGTTGGTTGTGGCGATGCGGATCGCTTCGCCAAACGACATCGACGTGGAGAGTTTCCGGGGCATAAAGGTAGCGTTCGGCTCGCTTTATTATACGCGCCGAAGGTGCCCGAAGTTGCACCTGGGACCCGGCGCGCAACCTGAGGCGTTTCTATGGCTAAGACGAAGCTCAGGCGTGAACGATAGCGGCTGCGGCTGGCAGTCGGCCCCAGCCAATGAAAAAGGCGTCCCGGCTGCAGCCGGGACGCCTTCGGATTACAGCTCGATAGCCGCAGGTCAGAAGATGAACTTGGCCGCTACCTGCAGCAGCCTCGGATCTCGCGCCGCTGTTTCAACACCAAAGAGCGAGAGAATCCACTCGCGTGGCCCACGCGATGGGCCGCCCTCCAGATTGCGAACGTCCGGTCGCGGAACGAGACAAGGCGCTGCACCGAATGTGGCTGAACGGGGCGTGCTGAAATAAAAAAGGCGCCCCGGGCGGAGCCGGAGCGCCTTGGAATTGCTGCCGCGTTGCTACCCGCGGGTTAGAACTGGAACTTCATTCCCCATTCGATCGCTCTGGGCGCGCCGAAAGCAAACACGCCCGTGCCATCCCCCACCTGGTCGGCCCGGTATGCGGGATTCGAACGCGAGGTAGAGGTGCCGTTGATCGTTTCCGGGTTGCCAGTCAATAGACCGCCGAGTTCGTTGATTGGGTCGTCAAAATTCCGGAGGTTGAACAGGTTGTATATCGAGACACTGGGTGTGATGGTGAGCCGCTCGTTGAAGAAGCTGTGATGGTAGCTGATCTCCAGGTCGAACGCTTTCAGCCATCCCAATCCGGCCGGGTCACTGACGGAAGGGGCGATCGGCTGCGGTGTCGCTCCCAGTCCAATCAGCTGGGCTTCGGTGATTAGCCCAGCATTCACCAAGGCTTGTCCCGCCGGTGTAATGGTCTGGCCGGCAATCGTCGAGTTGTAATGGGCGATTGCTTTGGCAAGTCCATTGGGACTCAGACTGCGACCGAAAGCCCCGACGTCATAAGTGGTGTAATCGCACTGACCTCCCATTGTTCCGCAAGTTGGATTCGTTTGTGCGATGGGGAGAGGATTCTGTGTAACTCCGCTTCCTGTGAAGTCAGACTCGAATATCCCTCCCGCCCCTGATGCGGGTGTGACCGGTTCCACGGCCAGCGGAGACCAGAAGTGGGAGATGAGGCCCAATTGGAATCCGCCCGGCAGGGTTGCCCAGCCGCCCATGTTCAGCTGATTTGTGCGGTCGAGAGTGCTATCGCCGAAAAACCGTGAGGGGTTGCGGTTGTCCAGCGCCGTATCGATGAAGTCCTGGTCCTCGGCGCCCGCCGTCCCGGCCGAAGAGAAGCTGGTGGACCCGGTGTTCTGAAAGCGAGAAAGCGTGTAGGACACCTGGAAGTTCAAGTAGTGCACGCCGGGGAAGGGATTTTTCACGTTATCCTGCCACTTCACATCCAGCGCGTTGTAAACGGACCGGCCCACCGGCTCCAGGAATGGAGCTTCGCCGATCAGAGGATTGATGCCACCGAACGCGCATGCCACCGGTACAGTTCCATTATCGATAGCGTAGCTGGCTGGCAGCCCGCCACCGCACTGAGCTCCTCCGGCAATATCCACGTTCGAATCCAAGCCGTCCGTCGCGTAATCGCCGATTGTGGCTGCGCCGTCATTGGTGGCTGAGAGCGGCTCCAACGGCGTGCAACCGCCCGGCTGATACGATGCCGTTATGGTCGGTGCGCCGCAAGCTGCCAGAGTTCGGCTAATCGCTGCTTGGGCTGCGGGCACGTTCAGATACGCAGCGTCGCCCGTGTGATTCGCGTCGATATCGAGCAGGTAGTGAGTGCCGACATTTCGGAGATAGTCCACGGTCAATACCATTCCGGGCTTTAGTTCGTGCTGAAATCCGGCATTGATTTGGACGGACCGGGGAACCTTGTAGTTCGGAGCATAGGTACCCGCGCCACCCGTGAGCGCTTCACCAGCTGCAATCTGGTTCGGAAGAAACTCTGCGTTCGCGCTAACGGGATTCGCCGCCGCCGTAGCCTGGAAAGCGTTTTGGAAGTTACGAACGCACTGTGCCACGGTGATGCCGCCGCAATTCAGCAGAGGCGTAACGGCCGTGGCTGGCAACGTAGCGCCGATGGCGGTCGAGCAGGTTGCAACTCCGCCCGGAATCGTTTGCGAGGAACCGTCCGCAAACGGCACGGGAAACGCCGTTTCATTGTCGCAAACCGGCGTGTACTCCAGAAACGATCCCGATGCCAACCGTGCAGGACGATCGAACAGAACGTTGTTGAATATGGCGTTTTCGTAATAGACCCCTACACCGGCCCGAATTACGGTCTTTCCGCTGCCCTTGGGGTCCCACGCCAGGCCGATCTGCGGACCGAAGTCCGCATTCTGCTGCTTCACCCGATTGCCGAAGCCCGGAAGATAATTGTTCACCTCTTCGATTGTATCCAGATCGCTATCGGTGCGGCCCGTATCTCGCGTGTATCGAACGCCGTAGAGAAACGTCAAATTCGGCCTAACCTTCCAAGTATCTCCCACATACGCACCCAGCCGATTGTCAGGACCGTTGCCGCCGCAATCCTGTCCAAAGGCATGCAACTCCGAAGAGCATCCGAGTCCGTTGCCGATATAGACGAGGTCAGGCGTGTAGTTCAACGGGCAAGATTCAGCGGTCTGTCCTCCCGGGCAAGTCACAACTGCGCCGACGTACGAGTTGTAAGGTGTGACGCTGTACTGATTGTCGAAAATAGTCGGCGCGATACCGAAGAAACTGGCGAAACCGCCGCCCTGAATATGGTTGAACGCCACCCCGTACCGGATGATGTGCGAGCCCCAAACCTTGCTGCCGTCGTATTTGACCTGGCGGTCGCTCTGGAACGTACGTTGGGGTGCATCGTTGCTCGGCCCGGTAGCCAGGCCGTTGCTGGTAAAGTCGAGGGCCACAGGGTAATTTGCAAATGGCGTTGGTCCCCCCGTCGTGGCATCCACGATGTTGTTGACAAACTTCAAGTATTCCACCCGGAAGCTGTGCGTAAACTCACCGGTATTGAAATCCACGCCCCCGGCAAAATTCCTGGTGCGGTCCTTGTTCCCGAAGGCCGAATAGGAGGGAGTCCCGAACGTGGGCACCAGCGCGTTCTCAAAGTAGTTGTAGCGGAAAAAGGCGTGAACCGATTTTGTGACCTGCCAATCAAGCTTTGCCAACCCCACGAAATCCTTGTATGGCGAACTGAAGGTTCCGTCGAAAGAGTTGAATGGTTGGGCAAAGGTGAGACCGGCCGCCGCGTGCTGGAGTATCCGCTCTCCGTCCAGGAAAAAGAAAAGCTTATCCGGGATGATCGCTGCGCCCACGTCGCCGCCATATTGGTTGCGTTGATAAGTTCCGCCACCCGGGAGCGCCGCTCCCTGAGACGAATCCCGGAAGATGCCAAAACCTTCTCCGTGAACGGTGTTTGTTCCGGATTTCGTTGCCACGTTGACCGCACCGGACGACGTCAGCTCATTCGAGAGGTCCAAGCTTGATTGGGCGATCTGGAATTCCGAAATCGCGCTCGCGGGGATGTTCGTGGTGGTCGTCCCGACCGTTTCGTCGCTGACGTCCAGGCCGTCGACCTCGATGCGCGCCGTTCGGCCGAAACGTCCGCCGAAGGAAATCGACGAGAAACCGGTTTTCGTGGGATCAAAGTTGCTGCCGTCCTGGATCTGTACGCCGGGCTCGAGCTGTGCGAGGTCCAGGAAGTTGCGCCCGCCGATCGGGAGGTTTTCGATCTGGTCGGCCGTCAAGCTGCCGGAGACGCTGGCTTGCTCGGTTTGGACGGAAACCGCTTCGGAAGTTACTTCCACCACGCTGCTCGCAGCGCCCAGCTCCAGCTTCACATCACCGCCACTGACGATACCGATTCGCACTTCGTAGGTCGTTATGAAGGTCCTGAAGTTTGCAGCCTCGATCCGAACCTCATAAGTTCCCGCGGTGAGTGCACCGGAGGCGTACGTTCCTGCGTCGCTCGTAACCAAGTCCTTCGAGTTGCCGGTGCCCTTATTTGTGACCGTCACCTTGGCTCCGGCAACCGCCGCACCCTGAGGATCAGTGACCGTGCCTTGGATGCTGCCCGTGCCCACCGTTGCTTGCGACCAGGCAGGCTGAGATCCGACGACTAGGCTCAACAACGCCAAGAAAATCGTGACAATAACGCGGTTTGAACTCATGCCTTACCCCCTCAAAGTTTGTCTAGGTTCGCGCAGGCGGCCGTCAGAAGGCCGTTTGGTCAAAAGCACAATGCTGTGCCATCGCCATGCTCGCGTACGGATTGCAATAGCATTGCCACCGTCTCTGCAATTTAAGTTGCTTAAAAACATCGTGTTGCAGCTCATACGGATTTAAATATCATAACTAACCTATGGATTCACGGATTAAGGGTCCAGTCCCTACAACATCTAAGATATTCGCAAGATCACTCCGACTTTCGTAGGGCGGGAAACCATCGTCAAAGCTGAAG
The DNA here is from genome assembly GCA_035603395.1 of Candidatus Acidiferrales bacterium. Lineage (GTDB taxonomy): Bacteria > Acidobacteriota > Terriglobia > Acidiferrales > UBA7541 > Palsa-295. The sequence continues at coordinate 9,523 of DATNKM010000025.1, read as the reverse complement.
GACAGGCACCGGAGCGAAGAACTACGCAAGTGCCTTGCGCGTCGACCGCCGGCAGCTGGGCAAGCTGCCGTGGATCCTCAGTTTGCCGAGTAACGAGCTCTCGCTGGAGTGCATCCAACTACTTCCCAGCAAGCCGTCACCCCGGTCCAACCCGCGGTCGCGTCGGAAGGCGTCGCGTTAACCCCAGGCACATACGCAAGCCGCCGATCCGGAATCCCAAGGAGGAAGTTTTCATGGTTCGTATACTGTTGTTGTCAGTTGGGCTGGTCTTACTGGTTTCGCTCACCGCGCACGCGCAGGACGCAAGCGACAAAGTCGAGCTCTTCGGCGGGTACTCCTACATGCGGACGGATTCGCCCTCGACCAATCTGAACGGTTGGGAGCTCTCCGGGCAGTACAAGTTTGCACCGTTTTTCGGCGCCGTCGCGGATTTTGACGGGCACTATGGCTCGCCATTCGGCCCCAGCACGTCTTTCCACACGTTCCTGTTCGGACCTCAGATTTCCTTTCCAGCCCGCGTTTCGCCCTTCGCTCACGTCCTGTTCGGCGGCGCGCACGTCGACTCGGGGCCCTTTTCGGAGACCTCGTTTGCAATGGGGATCGGGGCGGGAATCGACGCGCAACTCGCCGGCCCGCTCCACTGGCGCATAATCCAGGGCGATTATCTTCCCACTTGGTTCGGCAACACGCGCGAAGACAACCTCCGGCTCTCAACCGGAATCGTCATTCACTTCTAACAATCACGCGAAGCACGGAGTCGGAAGCGGCGCGACGAAGAATCGCGCCGCTTCGGAGTTTCACTTGACTCAATTCAACACGAAATTCACCGTAATCTGCGTTTCCACCTCCACGGCTTCGCCATTCAGCATCGTCGGCCGATAGCGCCACTGCTGCACGGCCGCGAGCGCTGCGTGCGCCAGCAGCGCATTTCCACTCACACGTTGAAGATCGCGCACTTCCCCGTCCGTTCCGATTCGCGCGCGCAGGATCACGGTTCCGGAAAGACCAATGTTTTTCGCCAGCCTCGGATATTCCGGCTGCACGCGATGAACGAGCATCGCTTCCATCACGCTTCCGCTGCGGACGGCAATTTTCCCCGGCGGTGGTGGCGGCACCGGCCGCGCAATTTCAATTGGCTGCCCATCGGCAAACCCTTCGACAATCCCCGGGGTAGCGGGTCCGATCGGTCCATCGAAACCCGGCGGCTCGGGACCGCCGCCACTCTCGATGCGCGGCGGAATTCGTGGTGGCTGATACAAAGTGGTCGGAATGCGGCGCACAGAATCGACCCTCAGGTGCGGCGGGAGGTGCGAAATCGGCTGGGTCTCGTGCGCACCGCGAAAAGGCGGCAGCGGTGTCACCGTCTGTTGCGGCTCCAAGACTCCCAGGGTAACCAGCGGCCACAGGATGACGGCGCCGAGCACCAACGCTTCGAGTGCGATTGACGCCGCGAGCGCTTTTCGCCGCAATCGCTTCGCCCGCGTTTTCGCGGACCGATCGCTATCGACCATGCACTGCGCTAGGTTTCCCAGACCATCTCGATCGCTCATGGACACACCTCCACGGTTCTTCCGTGTACACCTGGAAAAATCAGCTGCGGCGCCCCGGCTGATTCAGCCCGAGACAGGGCCGCGCGGGGCCCGAGTGCGGAGGATCGCGATCTCTACTACGCATAGACACCGGCCGCCGTCGCCGGTTCTCGCCGATTCCATCCCTTGACAGGCTCCTCATTCCGAGTTTACCGGCAAGTCGCTGAAAAGGTGAGGTATAGGTGTGTTACAAAACGTTGCATCACTCTTCGGCTGGCGTGCGTCTAAGGCATTGTAGGCGTCATTGGGGGCGTTATAGAGGGGTCATCATGAGCCGTACTTCTACAGAAACAGTGGGCGTTCGCTTCACGGGATGGGCCGCGCTGAACCGCGACCCGCTCGAAGATACCGTCGAGTACACCTGTCCGCACTGCGGGACCAAGGGAACCAAGGCCGCCCGGCGGCCGCGGTCCGAGTATCACTTCACGGATGGATTCGTGCAGGATCTACAGGGTGAAATGAGCCGGTGCGGGGGCTGCAAGCGCTCGCTGCGGGTTTCTCCCGTGGTCCTGGTGCACGATCGCGACGAGCAGCGCCGCTTCACGGCCGTGTTCCAGCCGGACACGAACATCTCCAAGAACTAATCGAGCCGGCCGAGCGTTCCCGCTCCGGAATTGCCTGTGGCGGTCTGCCCACGCGCCGATTAATGCACTTCCGGCGCCAGGTGGTGTTTTTCCATCTCGGCCCGGACAGTGTTGAAGGCCTCATCCACGGTGTCCGCGAATCGAAGCATCTTGTATTCGCGCTCGCTGACCGTCCCGCTGCTCACCATGTGCCGCCAGTTGATTACACTGTCCCAGTACTTGCGGCCGTAAATCAGAATCAGATGCTGCGAATCGATTTTTCCGGTTTGCAGCAGCGTGAGAACTTCCCACAGCTCGTCCATCGTGCCGAATCCGCCGGGAAATACGATCAGCGCCTTGGCCATTTGCGCGAACCAGAGCTTGCGCATGAAAAAATAGTGGAAACAGAAATTCAGCTCGCGGCTGATGTAGGGATTGGGTCGCTGTTCATGCGGCAGCTGAATGCTCAGGCCAACGGAATAGCCTCCTGCTTCGGCGGCGCCGCGGTTGGCCGCCTCCATGATTCCCGGACCACCGCCCGAGCAGATCAGAAAGCGCTTCGGATTCGAACCGAGCGTCATCGACCAGCCCGTGATCCGGTGCGAAAGCTCGCGCGCCTCTTCGTAGTACCGCGACATACCCACGATCGATTTCGCGGCGGTGACTTTTGTGCGCCAATGCTTGTCGCGGCGGCCGCGCGCCGCTTTCTGCACTTTCTTCAGCGCGGTCAGCGCCTTATCGCGCGGCTGAATCCGCGCCGAACCGAACATCACAATCGTATCCGCCACGTTCGCCAGCCGCAGGCGGTTCAGCGGGTCGATGTATTCCGCCAGAATCCGCAGCGGCCGCGCCGGCCGGCTTTCCATGAACACCGGATCCTGATACGCCAGCTTCGACATGGGCAAATACCCGAAACGCTTCATGATCTCTCCTCGCTGTCTGTGCAGAGACATTCTAGCTTGGCTTTTTCTTCGCGTGCACTGCGATCGCGGCGAAGCGTCCGTGAATGTAACGGTACATCGTCCGGCTCGTTCATCGCGCTGCGCTGAAAGGAAAATTCAAGTCGCGGTGCGCGCGCTTCCGGCAGGTTCGGCGAGTAGTTCGCGAGCGGTGAAGACGGAGCGGTAGTTGTATCTTGCGCGGAGCAATTCGGAGCCGCCTTCTTCGCGGTCCACCAGGCTGATTACGGCGATCACCCCGCAGCCTTCGCGCTCGGCGGCTTCGATGGCTTCCAGCGTAGAGCCGCCGGTGGTGCACACATCGTCGACAATTGCGACGCGTTTGCCGCGCGTTTCTTCCATTCCTTCGATTTGCTTCTTGCGGCCGTGGCCTTTCGCTTCCTTGCGCACGAGAAACCCCTGCACCGGCCGCTTTTCGATCGCGCTCACCACAATCGTCGCGGACACCACGGGATCGGCGCCCATGCTGAGGCCGCCGATGGCGTCCGGCTTCACGCCCATTTCGTCGAGCAGCTGCAGAACACAGTAGCCGGTGAGCCGCGCGCCTTCGGCGTCGAGCGTCGTGAGACGGCAGTCGAGGTAGTAGCTGCTATGCTTGCCCGAAGCGAGCGTGAAATCGCCGCGTTTGATCGATTTCGCGCGGAGCAGGTTCGCAAGCTGTTCTCGATGATTCATCGCAGGTCTCGGATGGCGAAAAGGAACAGTATCACGCTCGCGTTGCCGTCGTCACGATTGCGCGGCGGTGCCCGAGGCGAGCAAGCCGTCGAAGCCGGCGCCGTTGTGTACGCCGCGGCGGCACGCGTCGCGCTCCGACGTGCCCCGAGCAAGACGACACCGACGAGAGTCAGCGGTGCGTAAAGCCGCTGGATCGCTACTTCTTCTCGGGTTCGGGCGGCGGTTCTTCCTCGAGGATTGCGGCGGCGGCGGCGATGCGGTCGCCTTCGTCCAGGCGGAGTAGGCGGACGCCTTGCGTACCGCGGCCGGCTTCGCGGATTTCGCCGGCGTGGACGCGGATTACTTTGCCATGGCCGGTGATGATCATCACGTCGGAGTCTTCCTTCACTTGCAAAGCAGCGACGACGGCGCCGTTGCGGTCCGTGGATTTCAGGTTGATGACGCCTTTGCCGCCGCGCGAGGTGACACGGTATTCGGCGAGCGGAGTGCGCTTGCCGTAGCCCTTCTCGGCGACGGTGAGCATCAGCGAAGTGAGCGATTCGCGGATCTGGTCGCTTTCGAGTTCGTCGAGATCCTGCGTGGTAGTCTTGTATTCCTTCTGAATGATCCCGAAATCGACCTGCACGGCGTCCATGGAGACGACGAAATCGCCCTTGGCGAGATCCATGCCATTGACGCCGCCGGCGTTGCGGCCCATGGCGCGGACTTCCGTCTCGCGGAACAGAATGGCCTGTCCTTCATGGCTGGCCAGGAAGACCATCTGTTTGCCGTCGGTGAGTTTCGCGCCGATCAGCTCGTTATTCGCATCGAGGTTGATGGCGATGATTCCGGACGGCCGCGGATTGGAAAATTCGGCCAGCTCCGTCTTTTTCACTGTGCCGTCTTTGGTGGCGAGCAGGACGTAGCGGCCCGCTTCTTCCAGGTTGCGCGTGGGGACGATGGCTTTGAGCGTCTCGCCTTCCTGGAAGCGGACCAGGTTTGAGAGCGCTTTTCCGCGCGTGGCTGCGGCGGCTTCTGGAATTTCATACACCTTCAGCCAGTAGACGCGGCCCTTCGACGTAAATAGAAGGATGTAGCTGTGCGCCGAGGCGGTGAAGAAGTGCTCGACGAAATCGTCATCGCGCGTCTTGGCGCCGATGCGGCCCTTGCCGCCGCGGGATTGATGGCGGTAGGTATCAACCGAGGTGCGCTTCACATAGCCCGCGTGGCTAACGGTGATCGCCATTTCCTCGTCTTTGATCAAGTCTTCGAGCTTGATTTCCTCGACGCGGTCGACGATCTGTGTGCGGCGATCGTCGCCATAGGATTTCACCACTTCGCGCAGCTCGCCGACGATGACGGCTTTGAGTTTCTTGTCGCTGGCCAGGATTTCTTCCAGCTCAGCGATGCGCTCGCGGATCTGGGCGAGCTCCTTGAGGATTTCATCGACGGAAAGCTGCGTCAGGCGATGCAACTGCAGTTCGAGAATGGCGTCGATCTGGATGTAGCTGAGGCCCATTCCATCGCCGGTGGCGATGGCGGTGATGCCGTACTTCTTGGCGTCAAGCTTGAGGCCCTTCATGGTGGTTTCGCGCCCGCCGACCAGGACGCGCACGGATTTGTTCTCGAAGAATTCGTGCAAATTCTCGCGGGCGTTGGCGCGGCTGGACGATCCGCGGATGATCTTGATGACGTCGTCGATGTTGTCGAGCGCGATGCGATAGCCGAGCAAAATGTGCTCGCGTTCACGGGCCTTGCGCAGCTCGTACTGCGTGCGGCGGCGGACCACGTCGATGCGATGCTCGATAAACAGGCGCAGCAGATCGAGCAAACCCAGCTCGCGGGGCTGGCCGGCGACGATGGCGAGCAGGATCATCCCGAACGATTCCTGCATCTGCGTCATCTTGAAAAGCTTGTTGAGGATGATCTGGGGCTCTTCGTCGCGCTTGCATTCGATGACGATGCGCATGCCGTCGCGGTCGCTTTCGTCGCGAATGTCGCCGATGCCTTCGATCTTCTTGTTCTGGATCAACTCGGCGATGTGCTCGATCAGGCGCGCTTTATTCACCTGGTAGGGCAGCTCGGTGATGACGATGTCCTCGCGGTCCTTGCCGCGCTGTTCGATGGCGGCCTTCGCGCGCACCTGGAAACTGCCGCGGCCGGTTTTATACGCCTGCTCGATTCCTTCGCGGCCGTAGATGTAGCCGCCGGTAGGAAAATCGGGGCCGGGAACGATCTTCATCACCTGCTTGAGAGTGGTTTCCGGATTCTCGATCAGCAGGATGGCTGCTTCGATGGTTTCCCTCAGGTTGTGCGGCGGGATGTTGGTGGCCATGCCAACGGCGATACCGGACGAGCCGTTGACGAGCAGGCTGGGAATGCGCGTGGGCAGTACGACGGGTTCGTGTTCGCTTTCGTCGAAATTGGGAATGAAGTCGACCGTTTCCTTTTCGATGTCCGCGAGCATTTCTTCCGCGATTTTCGAAAGGCGCGCTTCGGTGTAGCGCATGGCCGCCGGAGGATCGCCGTCAACGGAGCCGAAGTTTCCCTGCCCGTCGACGAGCGGGTAGCGCATGTTGAAATCCTGCGCCATGCGCACCAGCGCGTCGTACACGGGCGAATCGCCGTGGGGATGGAATTTGCCGAGGACTTCGCCGACGATCTTGGCGCACTTGCGATAGGCCTTGGTGGAGGTGAGGCCCAGCTCATACATGCCGAAGAGGATGCGGCGGTGGACGGGCTTGAGGCCGTCGCGCACGTCGGGAAGCGCGCGGCCGATGATCACGCTCATGGCGTAGTCGAGGTACGACTTCTTCATCTCCGATTCGATATCGACCGGAGTCAGGATCTGGTGTTGGTTTGGATCGTCAGCCATGGAAACCCCTCAGTGATTGGTGAGTCGTGATTCTTGCCTGGTGAGAAGCGGTGCGCGAGATCACCCGATTGATTGTCGAGTCGAAACAGGCGGATTTCGGACCTGCGTGCGGGCAGGCGGGGCCCTGTGCTTGGCGGCTGGCGGGCCGCCGATCGATCTGGCAGAAGTCGGTCATGTCGCCGCCGTAGCCCTGGAATTTCCAGCCGAAGATGGCGCCGTAGAATTTGCGGGCGCGTTCGAGATCGTTGGCGTGGATGGCGAAGTGCGCGAGTTGGCTGGTCATTGAACTGGTCATGGGCGTTCAGTTCGCTCCGTTCCGTCGATCGTTGTAGGAATGGCGGGCCCAGCCGAGATAGTGCGGGTTGGCGCGATTCGCGTCGTCGAGCCTGGCGAGCATGCGCGGGAGCAAATCGCCGTAATCGGGCGTGCGCAGGGCGATGGACATCTTGGCTACGTCCTGGCCCGCCAGTCCGTCGTAGGCCATGTCCAGGAATTTGTGGCTTTGGTCGGCGACTTTGGCGGCCTTTTGCTCGGCGGTGTCGCCGTCGGCTGGGCTGCTGAGCTCGTACATCATCAGGGTGAGGCGGGGCACCGAGGTGAGCAGCATCTTGCGCTCGGCGAGCGAGCCCTTGAGCAGCTTGTTCTGAATGTCCGCGTTGACAGTCATGCCCGCTGATTGCGCTTCCACGCGCACGGCGCGGAAAGCTTCTGCAAGGCCCGGAAGAAAGCGCAGGTTGCCGGGGCCTTTGTTCTCCGGGCGCTGCTGCGGCTCGACGTCGAGGTGGATGCCGTCGAAGCGGGCGGCGGTATGCTCGCGATTGAACCGCACGATTTCCTGCGCGTGCTCGACAAGGGTGTCGCGATGCTTGCCGGGCTCGTCTGCCTCGGTGCTGGAAAGTAGCGCTTCCACGCGGACGTTTTCGCGGTGCAGCACGGCGATCGCCTGGGCCAGAGCGGGCTTTTCCGATTCGAACGATTTTGCAGAGATCGAAACGTACACTTCGGTGATTCCCTCAGTTTTGCAAAATTCCGAAAGCTTTTCCGCCGCGCGCGGAGCGGCGAGCACGTCCGGGCTTTTCCAGACCCACAGGCCGTGAACCGGGGCCTGGGCTGCGGCCGCCGTGACGGCTATCAGCAGCGCGGCTAGGCCGAGGGTTGCGCGGACGGCCAATCTTCACTTCTCCTTCGACCCGGACCGACTAAATATCGAGGTTCACTACTTCCAGGGCGTTGTCCTCGATGAATTTTCTGCGCTCTTCCACGTTTTCGCCCATCAGCGTGGAAAAGATTGTTTCGGCGGCTACGGCGTCTTCGAGGCGCACTTTCAGGAGCGTGCGCGTCTCGGCGTTCATGGTGGTGGCCCAGAGCTGCTCGGGATTCATTTCGCCGAGACCCTTGAAGCGCGTGATGGTGAATTCCTTTTTCGCGTCTTCAAGGACGTAGTTCAGTACGCCGACGGAATCGTCCTTGGTTACTTTGTCGCCGTTGTGCGTGATGGTGAAGGGCGGCTTGTCGCTTTCGCCGAGGGCCTGCCAGAGGGCGCGGAGGCGCTTGAAGTCGGCGGTGGACGCGAGGGCCCAGTTGATGCGGCGCTCGGCGCCGTTGGTGAGCACCAGTTCGTTGAGGCTGTGCTCTTCGTCCCAGGCGATTTTGGTTTCGATCTTCAGCTTGGCTTTTTCGATGGCTTTCACCAGCTCCTGCAATTTCCTTTTGTCGGCGAAGTCGGTTTTCTTGTCGAGTTCGCTTTCGGCGAGAAGCTCGACGAGCTTCGGTTCGCGCAGGCGGCGGCCGAGCTTGGCGGTGATCTGTTCGAGCTCCTGCACGTTGAGAAGGAACTGGGTCAGGTCGCCGCCTTCGAGCGCTTTGCCCGTTTTCCCCTTCACGACGTGTTCTTCGGTGGCGCGCTTCATCAGCTCGCGCGAAAATTCGCGCTCGTCGCGGATGTAGCGGTCCATTTTTCCGCGCTTCACGCGATAGAGCGGCGGCTGGGCGATGTAGATGTGCTCTTTTTCGATCAGCTCGCGCATGTGGCGGAAGAAGAAAGTGAGCAGCAGGGTGCGGATGTGGCTGCCGTCGACGTCCGCGTCGGTCATGAGAATCACTTTGTGATAGCGGAGCTTCGATGCGTCGAAATCGTCCTTGCCGATGCCGGTGCCGAGCGCGGTGATGATGGCGCGGATTTCTTCGTGGCCGAGCATTTTGTCGTAGCGGGCTTTTTCGACGTTGAGGATTTTGCCCTTGAGCGGAAGGATCGCCTGGTAGCGGCGGTCGCGGCCGCCTTTTGCGGAGCCGCCCGCGGATTCACCCTCGACGATAAAGAGCTCGCAGCGGGCGGGATCGCGTTCCTGGCAATCAGCGAGTTTTCCGGGCAGGCCCGATGAATCGAGCGCGGATTTGCGGCGCGTGAGCTCGCGGGCCTTGCGGGCGGCTTCGCGGGCGCGGGCGGCGTCGATGCACTTGCCGATGATTTTTCGCGCGATCGAGGAGTGCTTGTCGAAATATTCGCCGAGCTTTTCGTTGACCAGGGATTCGACGAGGCCTTTGATGTCGCTATTGAGCTTGCCCTTGGTCTGGCCTTCGAACTGCGGCTGCGGGAGTTTTACGGAGACCACGGCGACGAGTCCTTCCCGCACGTCGTCGCCGTTGATCGTGACTTCGTCTTTTTGCTCCTTCAACATGCCGAGCGAGCTAGCGTAGTAGTTGATGGTGCGGGTGAGCGCGGAGCGGAAACCGGAAAGGTGTGTGCCGCCGTCGACGGTGTTGATGGTGTTGGCGAAGGCAAAGATATTTTCGGCGTAGCTGTCGTTGTACTGGACAGCGATTTCCATGTCGACCTGCTCGCGCTTGCCCTCCATGTAGATGGGCGAATCGTGGAGGACGCCC
>DATNKM010000120.1:0-19769 GCA_035603395.1 Candidatus Acidiferrales bacterium | reverse complement strand
ACGACCATCAACCTGCCCGACGGCACTCCCTATCAAAATACATTTGAAGGCGGCAACGTCGATCTTCGCGTTCCGTACATCGGTTATTCTTCAGAATCGGAGTCGTACGAAGCCGAAGGTATTTCGGCTTACAACGCGCTGCAGGCGCACGTTGAAAAGCGCATGAGCCACGGCTTGCAGATAGGGGCGTCTTACACTTACTCCCACTCGCTCGACGAACAGAGCGCCCTGGGCCTGTTCTACAACGGCAACAACCCGGACAACGTGAAGTCAGCCTATGGGAATTCGGACTTCGACCGCACGCACGTGATCAACTTTACGTATCTCTACCAGCTGCCGAATTTCTACGGGGAGAACACTTTCAAGGGCCGGTTTAGCGACGGTTGGGCCATTTCCGGATTGACGGTTCTTCAAAGCGGCCAACCCTATAGCGTTATCGACTACACCGGCGCGGTGGGCAGCATCTTCTACGGCGTCAACGACGGCATCATCAACCCGGTTGTGCCACTGGCACCCGGCTGCACTCCGAAATCGGCGGTCAGCGGCTCGAACGGCGTTTTCACACCCGCGCTGAAAGCCGATTGCTTCGCGCTCCCCCTGCTGGCGCCGGGCGCGACGGTTGACGGACAGGTCGGCGCTATTCCCTCGAATGATCCGTACGAAACGAATTTCATTTCTCAAAAGGAACGCAACATCTTTCGCCAACCTTGGCAGAAGCGGGCGGACATTTCCATCATCAAGACGACGCGCGTGAACGACCGAGTTGCCGTGAGATACTCGTTCGACATTTTCAATCTGACGAACACGCCGAGTTTTGATATTCCGGTCGACAACGTCGACCAAAATATCAATTTCCTGGGCACACCCTACGTGGGCCAACCATCTTCTTCGACTCCCTGCGACACCACGTTCACCGATCTGTATGTGTGCCCAAGCCTAAGCGGTTTGGGTATTACGAACAAAACGATCGGAAGCTCGCGGCAGATTCAGATGTCGCTCAGCGTCACGTTCTAAGCCAAACCTCGATTCACGAAAAAGGGGAACGGCGTAACTGCCGCTCCCCTTTTGTATTGGCGTCGAGTTGCGGCAGGCGAATTCGAATCTAGGAAGCGCTTACGGTCACAGAGAGCATCTCCGGCGGCGCTATGTTGTATTGGCGCTGTAAGTCCTCCGCCGAATGGAATTGCTTGCCGACAACGTGGCGCGCGGGAAATCGAAAACTGATGGCCGGCAGAGCGAAGGGATACGGATTGAGCGCGAAATGCCTGGTGCCGATCGATCGCACCTCCACGCGCGCGTATCCACCGCTGCGCAGCGGCAGCGGATGCAACAGGTTCGACGGTTGGGAAAAATCCACGCACGTCATTAGAGAGAGATTGTCGGTCGCCTGCAGCAGGTGGAAGTGATCGAGAATGGCTGCCTCCGTGCGCACTTCCGGCGCTAGCTGGGAATCTACCGCGATTCTCTGCATCAACGACGCCTGAAATTTTTTTTGTCCGGCGAGAAACTCATCGAGCACCGGCAGATCGGCGGGCGCGATGGTCGAGCGGTCGGCGTGGTCCGTCAACAGGCTGTACGTGTGCATCGAAACCAGGATTGCGGCGTAGGCGTCTTCTTCCGCAATGAGCCGCAGAGCCCGATCGCGCACCGCGAGATAGTCGGCGAGGTCGATTTCCTCGAAAGCCGAATACTTCCCCAACAGCTCGACCGAGAAGGCGCTCGGTTTTCCCAGGCGCGTGATTTGCGGCATGGCGTCGCGCGCGGTCCAACCGTCGTCGTGCCGCGCGATACCCTTTAGCACTCGGGCGCGCGGCTCGGGCGGCAAAAACCTTTCGTTGCCCCATCGCTCGGCAAAAGCGCCCGCGAGACGGGCGTGATCGGGATGCGTCACCAGCCACCAACCAGTTTCCGTTTCCAGCCGAAGCATCGTTCTCGTTCCTCCCAAGAATGCGACTCTACTCAGTTTCCGGCACGAGCGCGGACTCGTGCCAGCGATGCAGGAAATGCCACTCCAGAAACATCACGACAAAGAAGAAGCTGAACCCGAGTACCACCGACGCGAGCACCAGCGCAAACAGATAGTCGGTCTGAAGCTGCGTGGACGCGTACAGGATCGAATAGCCCAACCCGCCCTCGCCCACGCGACTCGATCCCGCAAACAGTTCGCCGGTGATCGCGCCGATCACAGCGATGCCGCTGGCGATGCGAATGCCCACGAAGAGCGACGGCACCGCGTGGGGCAGCCGCAATTTTAGAAGCATCTGGGCCGGCGACGCGTTGTGCATCAGAAAAAGATTCACGAGATTTTCGTCCACACTGATCAGGCCCTGCGTGGTGTTCGCGATAATCGGCGCGAGCGAAATGATAAAAGCGATGAACGTGACGGCCGCCGTGCCAGCGCCTACCCACATCAGGATCAGCGGAGCAATCGCCAGAATCGGCACCGTCTGCAAGAGAATCGTGTACGGGTAGAGCATCGTGCGTACCCAGCGCGACTGCGCGAAGACGAGCGCGATCAGCACGCCGACGATGATGCTGGCGATCAGGCCGCCGAGAGATTCCTCCGCCGTGATCGCCAGCGACGTCAGCAGCGACGGAAATCGGGCGACCACCGCCTTGGCTACCGCCCAGGGAGACGGCAGCATGAACGGCTGCACGTGGAAGATCCACAAAATGAGTTGCCAGATGAGCAGTAGCGCGCCGAAGACGGCGACGGCGTTCGCGGCGGCGAGGAAGCGTTTTCTCATCAGCGTTTCAGCGCCTCGCGGAGGGAATGCGAAACCTGCGTCACGAGATTGTCGAACTCGCGCGACTCGTGCAGGTCAGCCGTGCGCGGAAACGGCAACTCGACCGGAAAAATCGCGTGGATGCGGCCCGGATTCGGCTTCAGTACGATAATTCGCGTCGAGAGAAACACCGCTTCGGCGACTGAGTGCGTGACGAACACGGCCGTCCATCCCTGTTCCGCGCGCAGGCGCAGCAATTCCTCGTTCAGCCGGTCGCGAGTCATTTCATCGAGCGCGGCGAAGGGCTCGTCCATCAGCAGCAGCCGCGGATTGGTGGCCAGCGCGCGGGCGATCGACGCCCGCATCTTCATTCCACCGGAAAGCTCGCGCGGATACGCGTCGGCGACGTCGTCCAGGCCCACGAGATCAAGCAGCACGGACGTCTTTTTCTTGCGGAGTTCGGCGGCGGCATGCTCGAGCTCCAACCCGAGGCCGACATTCTCGCGCACGGTACGCCACGGCAGCAGCGTGGCGTCCTGAAATATGAACGAACTCGTCTCTCGCGCGTCTTTCGGCGTCATGCCGTCGATGCGGATCGTACCGCTGCTTGCCGGCGTCAGGCCCGAGATCAACTTCAGCACCGTGGATTTGCCGCAGCCGCTCGGCCCGATGAAGCTGACGAACTCACCCTTCTCGATGGTCAAATCGATCCCGCTCAGCACCAGCCGCCCCGTGCCGTAGCTCTTCACCACGGCGTCGAATTCGATCTGCGGCACATTCGACGTGGCGCTCACGTGCTCGCCTCACTCACCGGCAAATACAGCGCGGAGGGATGTTCGCTCGTGTGATGAACGATTTGAGTCGAGCGGCGCCAGTCCCACGATGTGGCCCGCGGCGAGGGCACATCGCTGCCTGGATTGCGGTCGTAGAGAGGAAACGCGCTGCTTGCGATTTCGAGCCGTATACGGTCGCCGGGTGCGAACCCGCACGAAGTCGGCTCGAGATCGAATTGCCAGCGGTGGATTTTGTCCGCGGCGTACCCGGATTTCGAGAAAAGGAAGCTCGAACGCGCGATGCCGATGCAAATAAGCTCCGCAGCGCCGCCGGGGCGGACGCGAACGAGCTTCGCGGTGAAATCCGCGTTCGCCGCCGATGTGGAACAATAGAGCGAAACGCGAGGCGCGCCGAAAACTGCGAGCGGCTTTGTGAGAGGGGCGGTCGTGTAAACGAGCACGTTGTTGCCAAGTTCCAGCGCGGCCTGATCGTATGGCCCGCCCGGCGCGAGCACGGGAACCTCGGGATCGTAAATAAAGATATCGTTCGGCTCCTCGTCGTTGGGGGCATCGGCGGTCAGGCCCCCGTCGCCCTTTCGCGAGTTCGCCCGGCCCGCGCTGTGCAGGTACAGGACGTGATTCGCCTCGAGCGGAAACTCTGCGGCCTGGCGCCAGCGATTTTCGCCCAGCACAAAATGCCGGATGCGCGGCTCGCGCGCAAAATCTCCCGAACCCTTGAGCCAATGATTGAACCAGTGCAGCAGAATCGCGTCAGTATCGAGGTTCGCTTCCGCGCCGTAATCCGTTCCACCGACGCGATCACCCCAGGGGATGTGCTGCCACGGCCCGGCAATCAGGAATTGATTGTTGCGCGCCACCGGCCCGCCCGCGCGCAACGCGAGCGCGAGGAATCCGTCGATGCTGCCCTTCAGATAGGTGTCATACCAGCCGGAAATATGCAGCGCCGGCACGCGAATGCGGTCGAATTTCTGGCTGATATCGAGCGTAGACCAGTATTCGCCTGGCTCGGAGTGATCGAACCAGTCGAGCACGTACGACGGCAGCCCTTCGCCCTGCAGCGCCGGATGATCGCGAAATGGCACGGCGCTCGATTGCGCTGCGAGATTCGCCCACGCCTGATCAAGCCGCTCGCTCGCCTCGCGCAGCTTGCGGCGGCGCGCATCGGCCTTCAGCATCTGCAAGCCCCATCCGAGCGACGATGCCAGCCGCAAAGCGCCTTGGTGATAAAACCAGCCGTGGTAGAGATCGTGCGCTGTCATTCCCGGCGCGATGCAGACAAGCCCGTCGGGCTGCTCGGCAGCCGCAAGCAACTGCGTGGCGCCCTGATAAGAAAATCCGTACATCCCGATGCTGCCATTCGATTCCGGACGCATGCTCAGCCAGGCGATTGTCTCCGCGCCATCGCGCGCTTCGTGGCGGAACGGATAAAAATCGCCTTCGGAATCGCCGCGCCCGCGAACGTCTTGAATCACCACGTTGTAACCGTGGCTCGCAAACCAGGCGGGATGCGCGTAGGTGACGGTCGAGGCGATATCGCGACCGTAAGGCTGGCGCATCAGCAATGTGGGGTTCGGGCCGAGGCCGTAAGGATAATAATGATCGGAGACGAGCTGAACGCCGTCGGACATGCGGCAACGCACCCCGCGTTCGAGCGAAACGCCACTGCCGAGGTCGATCAGGGCTCGTTTGTCGTCAGACGGCGGCATTTGGATTTGAATTCCGGCGCGTGCAAGCGAGGCGCTCTCGCCGCAGCGCGGCGGTACATAAGAACCTAGGGTGCGAAGCGGAGCATCGCCTCAAGCGCCGCGGCCAGCTTTGTGGACGCCTGATCGATCCAGCGCGAGCCTTTTTCAGCCGTGGCCGGGCGCGGATCGCCGAGTACGCCGCTCGCGGCCACGTCTCGCGTGAGCCACGCGAAAGTCGCCGGCGCATTTTCCGGCATCAGCATTTCCGGCTTGTCGATATGCGCGATGTAATTCGATGTGTATGCGCTGCGATCGACCAGGTCCGGCACCGAAGCCAGCAGAAGCGCGGTCTCGACTTCGCCCGCGTGAAATCCCCAGGTGCGCTCCTGCGGCGCCAGGCCCTCATACTGAGTTCCCAACGAACCGTGCATCGCAAACGTGCGCAACCCGAATTCAGCGCGCAGATCGCGCGCCAACACGTCCACCAGCGATGTGTTGCCGCCGTGCGTGTTGTAAAGCGCGAGCTTGCGAAACCCGGCGCTGGCGACGCTCGACCCGAGATCGCGAACCACGGCCATGAACGTAGCCGAGCTCACCGAAAGCGTTCCCGGATATCCGATGTGCTCGTTGCTTTTTCCGTAGTGCACCGGAGGCAGCGCATAGACCGGAGCGTCGGCAGGCAGCTTGGCGAGCGCGTGTCCGAGCATCAGATTATTGATCAGTGTGTCCGTCGCGAGCGGCAGATGATGGCCGTGCTGCTCAATGGCCGCGGTTGGGAGCACCAGGAGCGTCGTCTCACGCGGGAGAGCGTCCACCTGCTTCCAGCTGAGATAGGAGAAATTGCGGCTGTCCGGAATCCAGGTTTTCATTTCGCTGGCGCCGCCGGTCTGAAGGTGGTCATTTTTCCGGGATTCAGCAGTCCTTTCGGGTCGTAGCGTTGCTTGGCCAGCAGTTGCACGTTATCAGCGCGATAGCGCCCGCCGCCTTCCACATTATTTACGTGGGGATTCGCAACGAAGACGCCGATTTCGCGGCAGTAGTCGATCATATCGTTCAGGCGCTGCTCCGTCGTGTAGTAAACCAGCGGAATCGCCCCAGGAACAATTCTTCCATCGCCCGCTTTCCAGAATTCCATGTGGAACAGGATTTCCTTGCCGAAGCGTTCCTTCAGCCGGCAGATCTGGTCTCGAACGGTCGCGGGATCGAACGCGCACTGAAGATAGGTGTACGCCTCGTCCGCACCGATGGCCCAGAGCGTCGTATGGTTCCAGGTGTAATCCGAAAGTAACGGTCGGGCGCGCAGCCCGAGATAGGGTCCGGAATAGGTGATTTCGCCGCCGGCCTCGCGCGCGGCCGATTCGAGCGCGGCGCATTGCTCGGTAGCGATCAGGAAAAAGATCAAAGCCTTGCCTTCGCGCGTGCACTGTTTCACGGGTGTAAAAAATGATGGGATCGGCCACTCGAACGTCGTGATCAGGCGCTTCGTCCATTCGGTGCCACCCGCGATGCGCTCGCTGAAATCAAACGCCCTGTCGAACGTGTCGAACGCGATCGCGCACTGCGACCATTCCACGGCCTTCGCCAGCGCGACCCAGATGCGCGTGGCAATTCCGTTCGTGCCCCAGGCATGCAAGATATCGTGGACCGCTTCGCCTTCGTGCAGCACGATTCGCGGTTCGGCCTCCATGGTGACCGCTTCGATCGCGCGCACGGTCTGATAATCGCGCAGGTTCCCGTGCGCGATCGAGCCGATCCCGCCTGAACCTCCACCCAGAAATCCGCCGAGAGACGCTTTTACAATCGTCGAGGGATAGCAGCGCAGCTCCCATCCCGCCGCGCGGGCCTGATTTTCCAGCACGCCCAGCCGCACGCCCGGCTCGCACACGGCGACGCCGTCGGCCGTGATCGACTCGATGCGATCCATCCGGGCGAGATCGAGCACGACTCCGCCGTGCAGTGGAACAGCCTGGCCGTAGTTGCCGGTGCCGGCACCGCGTGCAGTCACAGGCATATCGTTCGCGTGGCAATAGCGCAACACGTTCTCCACTTCGGCTGCGCTCAGAGGCTGCACGACGAAATCGCCCACTTTGCCATCCAGTTGCGCGCGCAGCACTGGTGAGTACCAGTAAAAATCCTTTGAAAGTTGTTCGACCGTCTGCGGATGCGTAATCACACGCGACGGATCGCCAAGAAGCGATGCGATGGCTGCGGCGTGATTCGAATTGGCTCTGTCGGCTGTCATGCGCCGGGACGCGGTCACGATCTCTTTCCGGTTTTCTTCGCACTGTGCTTCGCGCTGCTCCAGGTTTGGAATGCCTGCTGCATGCGCGGATCGTCAAACAGCGTGTTGCACAGCTTGCGCTGGAAAGGGCCGTCGACAACACAGCTCATGTCCGAGCGCCGCGCGACTTCCTTTGCCGAGATATGAATCTGAAGCGTGTAGCGACTCGCGTCTTCGATCGTGGCGCCGTACACCACGCGATCCAGGCGGGCCCACAGCGCGTTCGACATGCACATCGGGCACGGCTCGCATGTGGAATACATCGTGTAGCCGGCCAGCGAAGGCCGCTTCAGCTTGCGGCACGCCAACCGGACCGTCCGGGTTTCCGCATGGGCGCTCGGATCCTGTTCGCGCATCACCGCGTTCGCGGCGCGCATCAGCTCTTTTCCGGATTGCGTTTCGACGATCAGCGCGCCAAAAGGCGAAGGAAAACCGGTCTCGAAGGTCCGCGCGGTGAAGTGGACGAGGCCGCGCATGCGCTGCTCGTCGAGTGAAATGTCTTTGGACGGCGACGTTTTGGGGCGCGCCATGACGGATCGTAGCACACGCCCGGAAGCCGATACAGCCCGAAAATGCAGCAAAATAGGCCCGCGCAGGGGCTACTCTGCCGCTCGCGAGCATGCTAATCTGCTTCATGCTGCGCAGGCGAATCCCTCAGCTGGTCCCGCAACTGCTTGCTTTTTTCATTGCGTTGTTCCTGTGCGGATGCCATCACGCTCCGAGCGGTAGCGGCCCCACGAAAATCGTCTTGCAGGCTGACTGGTACCCGCAGCCCGAACACGGCGGCTTCTACACCGCCATCGCCAAGGGCCTCTACGCCAAGGAAGGCCTCGACGTCGAAATCCAGCCGGGCGGCCCCTACGTCTCGGTCGAAAAGCAGGTTTCCTCCGGCGCCGCGCAATTCGGCATGAGCTCCACGGACAGAATTTACGAATCCGTCGCCGACGGCCAGCCGCTGATCGCCGTCGCAGCGACGATGCAGCACGATCCGCAAGGCATCATGGTGCGAAAGGATTCGCTGATCCGGAGCTTTGCAGACCTCAACGGCCACACCGTCGCCATCAAAACTGGCTCGACCTGGTGGGAATTCATCGTCAAGCGCTATCAGCTCACCAGCGTGCACGAAGTGCCAGCGATGATGAACGTCGCGAATTTCGTAGCCGATCCGAATTACGTCCAGCAGGCGTTCGCCACCTCCGAGCCTTTCTTCGCGAAGCAAGCAGGGATCGACACGCGCGTCCTGCTCACCAGCGACGCGGGATACAATCCCTACCGCGTCATGTTCACCACGCGTGATTTTGTCGCGCAGCAACCGGATATCGTCGCGAAATTCGTCCGGGCATCGATTGCGGGATGGCGCGACTATCTGGCGGACCCGACCCCCGCGCACGCCATGATCGCCAAGCTGAATCCAGCACTGAATCCGCAGTGGATGGATTTCACCTGGCACGCGCTGCGCGACGGCCATTTCGTAACGGGCGACGATACCAGCGGCGGCGAACTCGGACAGATGAACGCCGAACGCTGGACGACCATGTACCAGCAGCTCATCGATCTAAAAGTGATCGACAAGCCGTTCGATCCGGCAATGGCATATACATTGCAGTTCGTCGGCGCAAAATAGAGTGGAAGCGCCGGCTTTCTATTCTGAACGGGGTGGGAATAGTAGCCGCGCGAAAGGCGCATCGAAGCGAAGATGGACATAGCCCAGTATTCTTGAGGAGCACTGTGGATCTCCTGATCAGCGGCGGCACCGTCGTCACGATGGACCCCGAACGGCGCGTCATCGAAGACGGCGCGATCGCCGTCGAAGGCGACACCATCGCCGCGATCGGCACCCGCGTAGAGCTGGAAGCGAAAATCCGGGCCGCAAAGACAATCGACGCCCGGGGCGGCATCCTGATGCCGGGCATGATCAACGGCCACATGCACGCCGCCATGAGCCTGTTCCGCGGCGTCGCCGAAGACCATTCGCTCGACGACTGGCTCCAGCGCTACATCTTCCCCGCCGAAGCCCGCAACGTAACCGAGGATTTCGTCTTCTGGGGCACGCGTCTCGGCGTCCTCGAAATGCTCCGCGGCGGCGTCACCTGCTTCGCTGACATGTATTACTTCGAGGACGTAGCCGCGCAGGTCACCAAAGAAGCCGGCATGCGCGCTGTGCTCGGCGAAACCGTCCTCGACTTCCCCGCCCCCGATAACAAAACTCCGGCTGCCGCGCTCGCCTACTGCGAAAAATTTGTCGACAAGTGGAAGAACGATCCGCTGATCACGCCCGCCGTCGCGCCCCATTCGATCTACACGCTCTCGACCGACAACCTGAAAAAAACTGCCGAGCTCGCCCGCCGCAAAGGCGCTCCGATCCTGATGCACATCGCCGAAGCACCCTTTGAAAGCGAGATGAGCCGAGCGAAGCATGGCGGCTCGCCCGTGCACTACCTAGAAACCATCGGCTTCCTCGGACCAGACGTCGTCGGCGCACACTGCGTCTGGGTCGACGCCGGAGACATCAGCACCATGCTCAAACGCGGAGTAGGCGCTGTGCACAATCCCTCGAGCAACATGAAGCTGGCCTCCGGCGTGATGCCCGTGGTGCAGCTGCTCACAGCCGGAGTCCCGGTCGGCCTCGCCACCGACAGCGCCGCCAGCAACAACAACCAGGACCTCTTCCAGGAAATGAACATCGCCGCCAAGCTCCAAAAAGTTACGCGCATGGATCCCCGAGCTCTCCCCGCCTGGCAAGTCGTCGAGATGGCCACCATCGGCGGCGCCCGCGCGCTCCATCTCGACAAACAAATCGGTTCGCTCGAAATCGGCAAGCAAGCCGACATCGTGCTGATCGGCACCGGCGCCACGCATTCCACGCCGATGTACAACGTCTACTCGCAGCTCGTCTACGCGCTGAACGCCCACGACGTACTCACGGTCGTGATCGCCGGGAAAGTAGTGATGGAGGTCCGCGTGATGTGCACCATGGACAAACCCGCCATCCTGGCCAAAGCGCACGAATACCAGCGCAAAGTAGCCGCCTCGCTCATTGAGCCCCCGCCCGTCTAACGGATCTGCCGGAGCCGTGGACTCAGGTTCAGCTTTTCAATACAAATCCTCAGCGAAGCGCAGCGGCACCGCAGCAGATGCTGCAGCAGCGTCCTCAGCTTGAGCGATCGCTCGATACTCCGCTCGACTTCCTCCAGTTTCCGCCCGGTGAGTTTTCTCCAGCGCGGGCCCACGGGCACGTCGTCGCGCAGCCCGCTCAGGAAAATTGAAATCTCCGGCAGACTGAATCCCATGGTCGCCGCAAAGCGGATCAGCAGCACCCGGTGTACGATATCCTCGGAGTACCGCCGTTGCCCGCCGACGCGATGCGGTTGCCCCAGCAGCCCGACGCGTTCGTAGTAGCGAATGGCCGAGGCATTCAGGCCCGTGCGCCTCGCAAGCACTCCAATCTTCATACTGCCTCCCGGCTTGGTCCCTACAGTCCCCTTGACTTAAAGTCGGCTTTAACTTTTAACATCTCGACTGCAGCAGGTAAACCAAAAAGGAGGAAATCGATGAAGCATGAATTTCTTGCCACACTCAGGAACTACGGAATCGCAGGAGCCGCGGTCATATTAATGACAACGGTCGGCAGCGCCAAACCCGCTCATGCGCAAAAAGACCCGGCTCCAACCAGTGGAGGCCAGTCAACGCCCGGCACGTTCTTCTGTAATGCGACAGCCCTGAATCCCGGCGAGCGTGCCTTCCACCAACGCCTCACCGAAAGGCTGATCGCGTCGCGAAACGCAGTGGTCGAGCTGCCCAAAGGCTACGAATTTCAGTACAGTCCCGAGGAGATCTCCGTCGCCGACGTGGCTCAGTGGGTCGTCGCCGAAGAAAAGTGCTGCCCGTTTTTCAATTTTCACATCGACCTGGAAAAGCAGGGTACCCTCGTCTGCCTGGGTCTAACGGGCGCGGAAGGCATCAAGCAATTCATCCGCTCCGAATTCCAGATCCCGGAGCAAAAATAGCCATGCGATCGGTCTGATTGCCTGCTTCCCGGTGTGAACTCCGGCGGGGCGCGGTTCCTGCGCCCCGTCCGCTGTCGCGCTCTTTCTCCACAGTCGAATCGCCTGATAGGGATATACTAGCCGCTATTTTTCCGCCGTAAATGGAGCCGGGATGCACCGATTCGTCGGAATTCTGGGCATACTGTTCGTTCTCGCGCTCGCGTACCTGATGTCCAACAACCGCCGCGCGATCCGCCCCAAGATCATCGCCTGGGGCCTCGGTCTGCAAATCGTGCTCGCGTTCCTAGTGATGCGGTGGACCATCGGCCAAAACGTCTTCGCCAAGCTCGGCCACGGCGCCGAATGGCTGCTCGATTTCTCCTACTACGGTTCGTCGTTCATCTTCGGCGAGCTCGGCATGAAAAATTCCCCCCGCGGATTCATCTTCGCCTTCCAGGCTCTCCCCATCATTATTTTCATCGCCGCGTTCTTCGCACTGCTCTACTACTGGGGCGTGATGCAGATCATCGTAAAAGCCGCCGCGAAAATCATGACGCACCTCATGGGCGCGAGCGGCGCCGAATCTCTCAACGTCGCCGCCAGCATCTTCATGGGCCAGACCGAGGCGCCGCTCACCATTCGGCCGTTTCTCCCCGAAGTCACGCAGTCCGAGCTCATGACCATCATGACCAGCGGCATGGCCCACGTTTCCGGCAGCCTCATGGGCGCCTACATGGCCTATGGCATCCGCGCGGAGCATCTCCTCGCCGCCGTCATCATGACCGCGCCCGGCACGATTATGATCGCCAAGATGATCGTCCCGGAAACGCAGCAGCCGCTCACTGCCGGCCGCGTTGAAATGGCAGAAATGGAAAAGGACGCCAACGCCATCGGCGCCATCGCCCGCGGCACTGTGGACGGCCTGCACCTCGCGCTTAACGTCGCCGCCATGCTGGTTTCCTTTATAGCGCTCGTGTATCTCGTGGACGCGCTTTTCGGCGGCGCGCACAATCTGCTCGCCGCGCACGGCATCGGCTGGTTTCCCTCGAGTCTTGAGCAAATTTTCGGCTGGGTGTTTTCTCCCATCGCCTGGCTGGCCGGAGTTTCCTGGCACGACGCCGCAGCCGTCGGCAACCTGATGGGCCTGCGCATGGTCACCAACGAGCTCGTCGCCTTCCAGCGCCTCGGCCCGATGCAGTCCACGCTCGACCCGCGCTCCTTTACCATCGCTACCTTCGCGCTGTGCGGCTTCGCTAACTTCAGCTCCATCGGCATCCAGATCGGCGGCATCGGCGCCCTCGCCCCCAACAAGCGCTCCGACCTCGCGCGGCTCGGCATCCGCGCCATGCTAGCCGGCACCATGGCAAATTTACTTTCAGCCTCGCTAGTAGGGATCATGCTTCGATGAGGTGTAAATGTAGCGCCGCGGACTTCAGTCCGGCAGCTTCCGCTTTTGTCGTCGCTGTTGATGTCGATGTTGATTGCGCTTTTGATTTTCATGTCATGCTAAGCGAACTCGAAGGATCTCTTTGCGGTCTAACAACGCGCAACCAATGACCCCATCCTCCAAGAAGTCAGCCGAATCCCCCGATGCCTTCGCCCGCGCCACCCGCGCCGCCAAATTCATCCAATCGCGCACCAAGCTCCGCCCCGGAATCGCGCTCGTTCTCGGCTCCGGCCTCGGCGCCTTCGCCGACGAGCTCTCCTGCCCTACGGGCATCCCCTACCCCAAAATACCCGGCTTCCCGCGCTCCACGGTCGCAGGCCACGCAGGCCAGCTCGTCCTCGGCAAATTGGGAGATTTGCCCATCGCGGTCATGCAAGGCCGCGTACATCTATATGAGGGCTATTCCCCGCAGGAAGTCGCATTCCCGATCCGCGTGTTGGGCCGCCTCGGCATCCGCTCCGTGATCCTCACCAACGCCGCCGGCGCCATCAACCGCGACTACAGCCAGGGCGCGCTGGTGCTGATCCGGGACCACCTCAATCTGCAGGGCGCGAATCCCCTGATGGGGCCCAACGACGAGCGCTTCGGCGTCCGCTTCCCAGACATGTCGCAAGCCTACGCCCCCGAATTCCGCGAAGTCGCCCGCCGCGAAGCCCAGCGCCGCGGCATTCTGGTTCACGAGGGCATCTACGCCGGTCTCCGCGGACCGAGCTTCGAAACCCCCGCCGAAATCCGCTTCCTGAAAACCGTCGGTGCCGATCTCGTGGGCATGTCCACCGTCCTGGAAGTAATTGCCGCCCGGCACATGAGCATCCGCGTCCTGGGCATATCCTGCGTAACAAACATGGCCTCCGGCATCCTCGATCAGCCGCTCACGCACGATGAAGTAATGGAAACCGGTGAGCGCGTAAAAAGCCAATTCATCGCCCTACTGCGCGCAGTAATCCCTTCCATAGCGTCGGCGGAGTGATCCACTGGGGGCTGGTGCTGTAAGAGTTTATTCTTGCGGTTTTTCGGCGGGGGCGGCCGGATGCCCGATGGCGTTGTTCCAACGACTGCGCGTGCGAGCGATTGCCTTGTCATGTTTCCACTGAAGCTTAAGCGCGAGGTACCCCTTGTGCAGTCGGGTAAGATGCAAAATTACGGTACGCATGGAATCTCCTTACCGCGCGAAAATCGTTCGCGAGCGCGTGTCTACTCGCGTCAGAATGGATTGATCGGTGTTTGAGAGCAGGAAGTAGGTACCGGGTTTCTCTGCTGCAATCTGCCCCATTCGTTGGTGCGCGCTTGAGAAACCTTCGACGGCCTCAACCCACAAGCCGTTTTCTTCCGGTGCTCCCGAGAAAATATCGAAAGATTCTTTATCCACGTGGTTGCCTCACGTGGATAAGTCTATGGCTTTCGGATGAGTGAAACTGTCTATAAAAGCACACCCGGCAATCCTGACCTCCCTGTTCGCGCGTTACGGCAAGTCGCACGTCAGGATGGTGGTGCTTGGGCGAACGCTGTTTTCGGGTTGATCTCAGGAAGGTCGTGCAAAACTCAGTTGCCCGAGCCTCCTGCTGCGGAGCGCTTCGCAGTCCAGTCCACCGCGTTGCCCCTCATAGTCAGCGTGCCCTTCATCGCGTCTCCGCTGACGGTACCGGTGTAGTCGATCTTGAAGTCGCCGTTCGGCGTGCTCCGAGTTACCGAAAAGCTGATGTTGTTCCCGCTGACGGTGCCTGTTACCGGAGCATCTCCGCGCTGGCCTTTCAACGCGCCAGTAAGTTTGGTGCCATCCTGTTGCAGAGTGAGCGTCTGCGTCATGACGTTGCCATCGCGACCGGGCGCGCTAAGGCCCCATGCCCCAGCGACCTGAGCATCCTGCGCCAGCGTCACATGAGCCAACGAAAGCACTACAAAACTTGCCGCAATGAAAATCCAATTTCTCTTCATCGATTCTCTCCTTGGATGGAAGCAGCGGTGCTCATAGGAGCTTCCGTATCAATCAAAACCCCCGCGCGAGCCGAGTGATAGCCAAAGCCGCTGGCCTACCTAGCTGAGAAGACGCGTGCCACGCTTCACGCGTTTCAACACCTTGTGGAAAACGGCAGGTGGCCCAGGGCTTGTTTCTTGATTTCTCGGGTGTCCCTCGGTTTGCGAGCGTGGGGTTGTTGGCGTGATTGTCCCTCGAAAAGGGTGGGATTTGTTGACCTGTACCTTTTCTAAATCTGGCAAGATCATTTCCGGCGTACCTCGTGGAAAACCAAGCACCGGCACCATTGCCAATTGACACACAAATGCGATGTCAGGATTTGGAGATTTCGCCGAGAAAGCTGGTGCCGTGCGGAATCTCGCCGCCGAAATTTTCGGCGATGGTCTGGCCCATGTCCGCAAGTGTCGAGCGGACGCCGAGGCTCCTGCCATTCGCTGCAGCTGGCGTATACGCGACGATCGGCACATATTCACGCGAATGGTCCGTCGTCGGATTCACCGGATCGGGATCGCAGCCGTGGTCTGCGGTGATGATCAGCAGATCGGACGGGCGCAGCGCGGCGAGGAACGGCGCAAGCAGCACGTCGAATTCCTCAAGTGACCGAGCGAACCCTTCGACGTCCTTGCGGTGGCCGTAGAGCATGTCGAAATCGACGAGGTTAGCGAAAACCAGGCCGCTCTTGCGATCCGCGAGCGAAGCCGACAGCTTCGTCATGCCGTCGGCGTTGTTTTTCGTGGTCACGTAGTCGGCCATGCCGCGGCCATTATAAATGTCGTGGATTTTGCCGACGCCGAACACCGGAATTTTCAGGTCGGCCAGCACGTCCATCAGCATCGGCCGAGGCGGCTCCACGGCGTAGTCGTGCCTCTGCTCGGTGCGGCGGAAATTTCCAGCCGGTCCGGTAAACGGACGCGCAATCACGCGGCCCACGCGGTTCGGACCGTCGAGCAGTGCCCGCGCGATCTCGCACTCGCGGTAAAGCTCGGCGATCGGAATCACGTCCTCGTGCGCGGCGATCTGAAACACGCTGTCGCCGGACGTGTAGACGATCGGGGAGCCGGTGCGCACGTGCTCCTCGCCGAGCTCCTTGATAATCTCAGTGCCGGACGCGGGCTTGTTGCCGAGCGTGCGCCGGCCGATGCGCCGCTCGAATTCCGCGATCAGCTCTTTCGGGAATCCGTGCGGGTAAACCGGGAAAGCCTGATCGAGCCAGATGCCCGCCATTTCCCAATGCCCGGTGGTCGTGTCCTTCCCCGGCGACACGGTGACGCCTTTTCCGAAAAATCCCGTAGGACGCGCGGGCGGCGTGAGATGCGCCAGCGGCTTGATGTTCGCCAGGCCGATGCCCACGAGATTCGGTAGCGCCAGCGGCCGCGAGCGCGCGATGTGGCCGAGAGTATCGCGGCCCAGGTCGCCGTAATCGGCGGCATCAGATAACTCGCCAATGCCGACGCTATCCAGCACGATCCAGATTACGCGGTCGAAATGTGGAGCAGCGGTCATTTTCTTGCCTTGGATTCGTCCCTCGTGTTCGCTGTCATCCTGAGCGAAGTCGAAGGATCTCTCTTCGGCTGAGCCGAACGCTTCGCTCTACCGTTGTCCTCGCACTGAGATTAGCCGCGGCTTTCCCTCATCACGGCGCGCCGGGAATTTTCGCCTCTCGCTCGTCCCAGTGCTCGACAATGTCGCGCACTACTTTATCGCCGACGGTTTCCGCGGCTTCGACCGATTCGCGAAACGCAGGATAGTTGCCCGTCGCCATCCGTTTCAGGCTGTCGGCGGGCGTTTCACCGGGAGCTTCGCGCGTGAAATTGCTCACGGTGCGCAACACCAGGATGCGATGCATGTCGATGCGGCCGGCCTGCCCGAGAAACGTGAGCGCCTGCATCGTGCCGGTGTCTTCCATCGCCGTCACCATGAATTTTCCGGCGCCTCCGGTGAAGTAAGCATCCCACGCGTTGGCCCAACGGTCCATCAGCGTGCCGTGCCAGAACGTGCTGCCGGACATGTCATCACCGCGCGTGACAGACGGCGGCTTCTGCGCGTTCGCGAAGCCGGCGTACCGCGCGCGGGCCGTGCGCATGCGATCGGTATCAGCCAGGTCCACGCCTTTCGTGAGCTGGAACGCCCAGTCGACGAGCTGCGGATTGAGTGTATAAATCTCGCCGCCGTTTTGCCGCGCCGGCGGCTCGTACGGCGTCGCGTGATTCAGCGGCACCATGCCGGTTGGCCAGTCTTTCGGAATTTCCCGGGCGTCGATTTCGTAGGCGAGGTCGCTATCCACCACGTGATCGGCCCAGACGGCCGAGCCCAGCGATACGTCGTCCGGATCGCCGCCGCCGATTCCGGCAACGATCCAGTACGCATGGGACAAATCGAAGCGCGGATCGAGACCCACCGCCATCACCGACGATGCGGCGCGCGCCGTGCCGACGCCGGTGAGCATTGCTAGAACGCCATCGCCATTCATGCGCACGTGATGGAAGCCCGCGGGCAGTTCGATCACGCGGTCGAGGTGCTCGCGCTCCACCCAGAGCTGGTATTCGCCGGGCGTGTCGCCGGTATCTTCGCCGACCTCGAACATGGCCACGACGACGACCTTCACTTCGATCGGTTTCGGGGATGGTACGGAAGCAGTTTGCGGGAAGCCAGGCGCTGCGCACACACCTACCATGGCAAACGCGATGCAGACTCGGCCGACAAATCGACGCGCAAAAGATGCTTCCATCGGAATCCAATCACACGGCGGAGACAGCGCAAAGATTCTACATCAGCGCGCGAATGGGAAATTGAGTTTATGCCGGGCGGCTGTAAAATGGCGGTCACCAAACGACGCGATCACGCTTTCAAAGGATCGACAATGGCTTCCGCCCGTAATGGCCACCAAGATTTCGCATCCGTCTTTGTTCTTGTCCTGGCATGTTCGACAGCTTTGTTGCTATCCGGCTGCAGCGGATCGAAATCAAAGCAAGCGCAGGACCGCGCCGACAACGCCTTCAACCTCGCGCGCGGCAATCCGCTGGCGCTGCGGGCGTTTCTGGAGGGAATGCCGAAGGGCGCGGAGCTGCACTATCACCTCAGCGGCGGCGTGTGGGCCGAAACCTGGATTCGCGACGCGGCCGAAGACCGGCTGTGCGTAAATGTCGCCGCACTTTCGTTCACCGACAAGCACGAGCCGAACTGCGGGGACGGCAACGTTCCGGTGAAGTCCGTTTACGCCAACAAGGATCAGATTTACGACCGGCTCGTGGATGCATTTTCCATGCGCGCTTTCGTACCGATGCCGAGCGACGACGGCCACGATCAGTTTTTCAGGACGTTCAACCGCTTCGGGAAAGTCGATTCGCGACACATGGGCGAATGGCTGGACGAAGTGGCGTCGCGCGCGGCTTCGCAGAACGAACAGTATATGGAGCTGATGGTCACGCCGCCTTTCAGCCATGCACAGGCGCTGGCGGCCGCGCTCAAGAAAAAGAACCTCTGGAATCCAGACGCGGGGTTCGGACCGATACGCGACCGCCTGCTGGCGATGGGACTGCGCGACGAGGTTTCTGTGACGAAGGCGTTCTTTGACTCAGCGGAGGCGGGCCGGCAGCAGATCGAACACTGCGGCCAGGCGAATGAGTCGCCCGCGTGCCATGTCGAGATTCGCTACATTTATCAGGTGCTGCGCGCGTTTCCACCCGAGGTAGTGTTCGCGCAGACGCTGCTGGGATTTGAGTACGCGCAAACCGATCCTCGCGTGGTGGGGATTAACTACGTGCAGCCGGAAGACGACCCGGTGGCGATGGAAAATTACGCGCTGGGGATGCGCCAGATCGATTACCTGCACGGAGTCTATCCGAAGCTGCACATCAGCTTGCACGCAGGCGAGCTCGCTCCGGGAATGGTGCCGCCGGATGGGTTGCGATTTCACATCCGCATGGCGGTGGAAACAGGGCATGCCGAGCGGATCGGGCATGGCGTGGACGTGATGTACGAGGTCCGGCCGTACGATCTGTTGCGCGAGATGGCGGCGAATCACGTGATGGTCGAAATCAACCTGACGAGCAACGACGTGATTTTGGGCATCGCCGGCTACGAGCATCCGTTCCGCACCTACCGAAAATACAGAGTCCCGGTTTCGCTCTCGACCGATGACGAAGGCGTGTCGCGCATCGATCTGACGCACGAGTACGAGTTGGCAGTGGAAACATATGCGCTGAGCTACGCCGATGTGAAGCAGATGGTACGCACCGGGATCACGCATACGTTCCTGCAAGGCGTAAGTCTGTGGAGGGAGCGCGATAAATTCGTACGCACCGTTTCGGAATGTTCGGGAGATGCGCCGGGCGCGGACAACCCCTCGTCGTCCTGCGCGAATTTTCTGAAGTCGAGCGAGCACGCACAGCAGGAATGGGAGCTTGAGCGCCGATTCCGTTTATTCGAGTCGACCGTCAACATTCCGGTGAGTCCCACGGCGCGCTAGAAAGCGGGATTCACTGTGCGGAAGCGTCATACCTCCGCGAAAATTACCAGTAGTAGGCTGCAACCAGGCGGGGACACGCGGATTTTTCTTCGATCACCTTCGTGGCGATCATGAACTCCACGTTTTGCGATTGCCAGTTGCGCGGGGCCTGGCGGGTGGCGTCCGCCATCTCGCCTGCGTCGGTGAGGAATTCGCCGGCAGCAATGGTGCCGTTTTCGCCGAGACCCGCGCGCTAGGCGAGTTATCCGGAAGGGGCGGCCGGTAGTGAGTTGCATTTTGGGCTTGCGCGACGAATGGGACAGGTGGAAGCTTTTGCCACATCAAACTTAGATCAAGATGAACGCGCCAAGCCAGGAATCGTCGAACGACACGCTCGCAGCCACGGGGACCGTGCGCTATAGAGGCGC
>DATNKM010000098.1:0-9294 GCA_035603395.1 Candidatus Acidiferrales bacterium | reverse complement strand
CAGCGCGTTGTAAGCCGAAATACCTTCGGCTTCGTACGACTCCGATTCTGAAGAATAACCGATGTACGGAACGCGAAGATCGACGTTGCCGCCTTCAAATGTATTTTGATAGGGAGTGCCGTCGGGCAGGTTGATGGTCGTAAACGATCCCGGCGCGGTCACGATGGCATAGCCATACGTGTACGACTGGGGCGCGAATGCCGTTGCCGGATCGGGGCAGACAGGGTCCGGGCCGCACAGCGGATTGCCGGGCGAAGCGATGCGGGCTTGATTGAATGGAATCGGAATCACCTCGTGGCGTCCTAGATTGCCGACGTAGCCGATATCGACGGCGATGTCGTTACGCGGCTGCCATTGGACATCGAGCGTTTGATTCATGGTGTAAGGCAGCTTGTTATTGCGGTCATAGACGGCGAACGAGAAAAGCGGAATTCCTCCTTCGATCGTCGCGGAATTCGGTAAAGCCAGGTTGGCCGGGTTGCCCGTGGGCGTAACCGGCGGGGTCGTACCAAACGGATTCTCGAACGTGCAAGTTGTATAGGCAAACGGACTGCACTGCGTCTCATTCACGTACGGCGGCGACTGCGCCACACCAAACGGACCGCCCGCGATTACACCGGCTGCGAATCCGGGCGAGAGATACGTGAAAAGCTCGCCGCGGTCATAGTAGATGCCCCATCCTGCGCGGACGACGATTTTATTGTTGAACATCTTCGGACTCCAGGCCAAGCCAATGCGCGGCGCAAAACCCCATTGGCGGCCCGTGAGGGTGGAAGCGCTGACGCCCTTCGTGGGAAACAGCTTATTGTTCCCGGCAATAATAAAGCCGTTTTCCGGATTGCCGTTCGCGTCCGTATTGATTTCGCCAGTAACAGGATTGAAGGAGTAGAGCGCCGGATCAAAGTTAAACAGCTCGCCGTTCGTTTCCGTAAATCCGCCGTGATAGTCGAAACGGAGACCCAGGCTGATGCTGAGGTTTGTGCGGATTTGAAATTTGTCCGCTACGTACTCGCCTGTCTCGCGGCTGCGGTAGTGGCGGTTGGCATTTCCGTTCAGGAAGTTGGTGGTGACGAACCCATTGGCGGAATACGTTTCCGCCTCCCCCTGAAGGAAATCAGAGAAATCGTTGAACGCGATCGTGCCTTTGTCTGTTCGCTCGTCCCGGGCGTTGAGCTGCGTGTAGGAAAAGCTGCCGCCGAAGGTGATCGTATGCCGGCCCTTGAGCCAGATCGCCTGCGCCGAGGGCTGGAACCGATTCTGAAAAACGCCGGTGAATGCGCCCTGCGAGTTGGCGCCGTCGCCGATGTTGTCGGCAGCGTTGTAAACAGCATTCACGTTGTAGCCGCCGGGGCTCGGGGCGTCGTCAGAGTAGACTTGACTCAGCGGGTTTCCGTAGTCATCGACGATGGAAATGCCGGGGAAGAAAGTCGAGCCGAACGTGTTGATCAGAGTGTCGCCCGGAGCAAATGGAATGCCCTGGCCGGTAAGCAGGTTCTGCACGTACGTCGAAAAGGATTGCGGCGAGAAGGGCTGTTGAATGGTGCTGTAAACCTTCTCGCGAATGAACCCGAACACCTCCTCAACGTTGAAACTCGGGGTGAGGGTCTGCGTGTTGGTGATAGACGCCACCTGGCTGCCAGCGTCCAGGTTCTGCGTGAACCCGGGAGCGCCGGAGTAGGCGTAGGGAGCGATGCTCGGGTCGTGCTGGTAATAGTATTTCAGCGCCAGAGTGTCTTTGGACGTGGCGATGAAGTCCAGATTCCCGACAGCCTGGTTGGCGAGAAAATACGCCGTTCCGAGAGTGAACGTATTTTCCGGGAAATTGAGCTCGGGCGTAAACGAACTCGCCGACGGAATCAGAAACTGGCCGTTGGGCAGCTTGTAATTCAAAAGGCCATAGGCGATCGGGTTGATTTGGCCGGCACCTGTACCAACGCTAGGGAGGACCGCGCCTCCGCCGAAGTAAGGGCACGGGGCAGGCCCGGGCGGGATGGGTGGCTCCGCAAACGGACGGGCGACGCACATTCCTGTGGTCTGCTCGGCGGCATTCGCGAGCCCTTCAGGACTGCGATCGTTCGTCAGATTAGCCGGCACGGACACGCGCGAGCTGCCAATCTCCTGATCGGAATCGTGGACGTGCTGATAGGACACGAACATGAAAAGCTTGTTCTTGATGATCGGGAAGCCGACATCACCCCCCGGAACCTCGCGATGAAGTCCGGGATTCTTGTCCGCGGCCGGGATGTTCCCGTTGAGCTTGTAAAAGTAGGGATCCGCATTGAGCCAGTTCGTGCCGCGGTGCAGGTAACCGCTACCGTGAATTTCATTGGTGCCGGAAGTGGTGCTCATGTCGATGTGCGCGCCGCTGGTAGAGCCCTGTTCCGCGCCATACATGGACGTGTTCGTGCGAAATTCCTGGATGGTTTCAGGCGCCGGGCTGGGCAAGGCCTCGCCGATGGCCAGGTAGGGCGAAGCGGTGCTCTGGATAGGCTCTGCCGTGGTGCTGGAGATGCTGGCGGCACCGCCGATGCCGGTGTTGTTGACGACGCGCGCAGAGGCGACCGAGCTGGTGCTCTTGCCGTTAAACAGGTTGCTGGCGTCCACGCCGTTCAGGAGAAACGTATTGCTGGTATCGCGCTGGCCGTTGGCCCAGATCGGCTGATTGCCCAATCCCGCGTTCACTCCTGTGCCGCTCGGCAATTCAGCGTTAATTCCAGGAGCCAGAATCGCGAGGCCCGTGAAACTCCCCGTAGGCAGCGGCACGGCTTCCATCTGCACTTTATCGAGCACGTATCCATTCGTCGTGTCGACCGAGTTGATCAGTGGCGTCTCTTCGACGGTTACCGTCGTGCTCACCGCGCCTACGCTCAGGGCTGCGTTCACCGTCAACGTACGGTTCGCCTGCACCGTGATCGAAGGAATCTTCTGCGTCTCAAAGGACGCGTGCGTGAACGTCAGCGTATAGCTGCCAATCGGCAGGTTCACAAATGTGTAGACGCCGGTGGCGTCGGTTTTCTGGGTGCGCGTGAGGGTGGTCTGATCGCCGACGAGCGTGACCGTTGTGTCGGGCAGGGCAGCGCCGGAGGCATCGGTGACCGAGCCCGTAATGCCGCCGAGGGTTTGCTGGGCCTGTGTGGAATTTGCGAACGTGAGCAGGCAGAGGAGCGACGCGACCAACAAAAACGAAAAGCCAATTCGCTTCGTCATCGAGTAAGGTCTCCTAGTTAACATAGCCCCCTAAAAATAAAAAAACACCTCCACAGGTGCCGCGGCCCAAAAACGAAACCTAAGAGCGGCGGATCCCTTCAGCGGTGCCGATTGTGTTTTCCGAGTACTGCCTGCAAAAAATTATGGTGCGAGGCTAGACCAAATCTCCTGAGGAAAACAATAGATATTTTCTCTGGTCTCGATCAGAAATTTCAATTTTCAATTTACGAAAGTCTTATGAAAGGGAGTAGGCGCTGGACGGAGGCGAGCATCATGTAAGGCGCTTCAAAAGAGCTGGCGCGCGGGCAGTACGCCCTTGGAAACCGACGCGGTAACCGTAAACATAGGCTCGTTCACGACCTGGGCAAGATGCAGGTTCATCACCGCGCTGCACAGCACATACGCGTCCACATCCGCGAAATTCCAGCGCGACATCAGCAAATCGATCATGCGCGATGTGGCTGCGCGCGCCGCAACGGCGGCGTCGGACGACGATTCGACCACGATCCAGGCCCCCGACTCCGCAAATCGTTCGCGGCCCGCGGGCGAATCCGCAACCGGCGCAGCCAGCGGTTGGCGCCGGTGCACCCGAAATCGCAGCGTGACGTCGGATGGGCACTCGATCCCGTTGATGCAGACTTCGCCGTCGCCCTGCGCCGCATGCGCATCCCCGGACGAAAACAGCGCCCCGCGATTCTGCACCGGCAGGTAAAGCCGCGCGCCACTGCATAGATCGCGCAGGTCCATGTTCCCGCCGAAAATCCCCGGGGGCCGCGTGCGAAACTCGCCTGGCTCGGCGGGAGCCACGCCCATCACGCCGCAAAACGGACGCAGCGGCACCACCGCGGGCGCCAGCGACCGGCTTTCGTCACCCTCCAGCTCCCAGTGAAAAAGGTACGGTGTCGCGAAGCGTTCGCGCAGGAATCCGAGGCCCGGAATGATGCTCGTCCAGCCCCACCCGCGGTGTGCTACTTCCAGGATGTCGACTTCCAGCACGTCGCCAGGCTCCGCGCCGTCGATGAAAAGCGGCCCGGTGAGCGCATGGATGCGGTCGCGGTTGATCTTCTGGTATTCGCCGATGGTCATGCCGGGGCGGACCTGTAAGCCGCTCGCGTCCTGGCATTCCATGTGGACCGTATCGCCGGGCGCAATGTACAGCCGGGGCGGCAGGTCGCGGTTCCAGCGGGAATGGATCGGCTCCGCGGAAAGTTGATGTTCGGCCACGCGGCTCAGCCCTCGATTTCCACGGTCATCTGCAGCTCCACCAGCGCATTCTTGGGCAACGCCGCCACTCCCACGGCCGCCCGCACGTGCCGCCCGGCATCGCCGAAGATCTCGATGAACAAATCCGACGCGCCATTGATCACCTGCGGCGAATCCTCAAACCCCGGGACCGCGTTTACGTACCCGTTCACGCTCACAATCTGCTTCACTGCGTCGAGCGACCCCAGATGCTGCTTCAGCACCGCCAGCTGCGTCAGCGCGCATGCCCGCGCCGCAGCGTAGCCTTCCTCGACCGTCCGCCCCGCGCCCACCGTACCGGTAATCACGCCCTTGTTTTCAATCGAGATGACTCCCGCGA
The DNA here is from genome assembly GCA_035603395.1 of Candidatus Acidiferrales bacterium. Taxonomy (GTDB): domain Bacteria; phylum Acidobacteriota; class Terriglobia; order Acidiferrales; family UBA7541; genus Palsa-295. The sequence continues at coordinate 4,505 of DATNKM010000098.1, read as the reverse complement.
GGTACACTATCCGGCCGATCGTTTTCGCCGGCACGTAGTTGCCTCCGGCCTGAGGCGGCGCCGGCAGCGCATAGCCAAGTTTCGTAAGCCGCGCGTGATTTTCAATTCCCATCCGATTGCAGCCTCCAAAGAATTTTCCCCGGCAGGACGCCACTCTAGCACAGGTAGCGAACCTCGATTCGTAGGGGTTAGGCTGTTCGTCCGCTTCCCCATACTTAATTTCAAATTAGGCCCCTACGCGGACGAACGCGTGTGCGTTACCATGTGCCCCGTGCGAGGAAAGCGCATCATCACATTTTTGGCGGCGCTGTTGGCCGTATCGGGCGCTGCCGGTCCGAATGTGGCGCAGTCGCCCGCCCTTTCGACGAAATTGCATGCGGCGCCTACCTCGCCGTCCGATTTGGCGCTGAGCGGCGATCTCGCGGGTGTCCCGCCCGGCGAAACGCGCTATCTGACGCGAGACGACCTGATCGCAGCCTCGCAGCCGATGACAATTTCACCGGACGACGGCAACTTCAAAGACGCTGCCAAGGTCCGTGCCATCCCGCTCGAAGATCTCCCGCGAGCCTTCGGCGTCCCGCCAACCGACATGTTGATCGCCGACTGCAAGGACAAATACCAGACTCACTACACGCGCCGCTACCTCGCGAACCATCATCCCGTGCTGGTGACCGAACTGGATGGCGCGCCGCTGAGCGAATCCAAAGACGACGACTACGGTCCGTACATGATCGCGCATATGAATTTCAAACCCACGTTTAAGATTCTGGCGCACGAAGACGAGCCGCAAATTCCCTGGGGCGTCGTGCACCTCGAATTTCGCAGCGAGGCCACGGTTCTGGGCGCCATCGCTCCCCGCGGCGCGCACGCCGGCGATGCCGCTTTGCAGGACGGCTTCAAGATCGCTCAACAGAATTGCTTTCGTTGCCACAACTATGGCCCGGAGGGCGGCCTGAAATCCGGAGTTGCTTGGACAGTGCTGACAGCCTTGGCCGCGAATTCGCCGGATTTCTTCACAGCCTACGTTCGCGATCCGAAATCGAAGAATCCAAACACCCAGATGGCAGCCAGCCCCCAATACGATTCCGCAACGATGGCCGCGCTGATCGCCTATTTCCGCACTTTCGCGCCAGCAGCGCAGGGAGGATCGCACTAATGCTCCGCGCCGCCAAAATCGCCCTCGTCTCCGGTGTGGCGATTTTTTATACCTTCGTCGTTTTCAATAACCTGACGGATTACAATTCGAATTATCAGTTCGTCCGCCATGTCCTGATGATGGACTCCACGTTCTCCGGCAATCAGGACATGTGGCGTGCGATCAATTCACCCTCGGCTCATTCCGCGTTCTACGCCTCGATCATCGCCTGGGAGGCGCTGACCATGCTGCTCTACTGGTGGGGCGCGGCGCGAATGCTGCGCGCGTTCAATGCGCATGCAGCGGAATTCGGCCGAGCCAAGAACGTCGCGATCGCCGCGCTCACGCTGAGCCTGCTAATGTGGCTCATCGCGTTTCTCAGCGTCGGCGGCGAGTGGTTCCTGATGTGGCAATCGAAAAGCTGGAACGGTCAGGATGCTGCGTTCAGAATGTTCGCGGTTGTCGGAATTATTCTGCTGCTCGTCGCGCAGCGCGAACCGGCCGAAGGCGAATAGAGATTTTTGGGTTGTAGCACTGAGAAAAACTTATACAGAGGCAATACAAACCGATGACGAAGAACACAATGCAATCATCGCGCACTCCGCAAATCCTGAATATCCTCGCGACTCTAATTCTCGCCGTTCTCGCCTTCGCCGGCTGCAATTCCAGCTCAAATCAGGAAGAAGCCAAGGAAGAAACCGCGCGGCCCACGATCGTCTTCATGACGGATTTCGGCACGGCCAACGACGCCGTCGCGATCTGCAAAGGGGTGATGCTCTCGATCGCCCCCGACGCTCGGATCATGGACATCACGCATCAGGTCACGCCATTTTCAATCGAAGAGGGCGCGCGCTTTCTCTACGGCGTCACCCCGTACTACCCCGCGAACACCGTTTTTCTCGTTGTCGTTGACCCAGGCGTGGGGACCTCGCGCAAGGCCGTGATCGTGAAATCGAAGAAGGAGCAATACTTTGTACTGCCTGACAACGGCCTCATCACGCCCGTCGCTGATCGCGACGGCATCGACGGTGCCCGCGAGATCACCAATACGTCCTGGATGATTGGCGACAAAATCTCCTCCACCTTCCACGGCCGCGATATTTTCTCGCCTACCGCTGCGCATCTGGCCGAGGGTGACGACTGGACCCAGGCCGGGCCGGTAGTCGACAACCTGGTGAAGCTCCTGCCGAAAACCGCGACGGTCGAGGAAAAGGGAATCACCGGCGAGGTCATCGGCCTCGACGATCCCTTCGGTAGTCTGATTACGGATATTCAGGGTACCGACTTCAAGGCGCTGGGCTACGCCTACGGCGACAAGGTCACACTCAAAGTCGACCAAAAGCAGTTCACATTCCCGTTTCACAAGACTTTCGGTGACGTCGCCGTCCGCCAGCCCCTCGTTTACATCGATTCGCGCGGCCGCGTGGGCATCGCCGTTAACCAAGGTGATGCCTCAAAGGTTTACAACATTTCGCCGCCCGTCCCGGTGTTCATACCGCGGAAAAAGTAAGAACAAGTCCCGCGGTTTTCGTAGAGCACGATGTATCGCGCCCGGCGCAGATGCTTGGCACCGCGCAGCATTTTTGCTGACAGTGGCCGGACCTTCAGCCCGGAAGATACCGTTCGCCACTTTTTTGGTGCGCCGAAAAAGTCCACAGGGATCGAATCCCTTGACAGACCTTTCCCTCTGCTAGCGTCTTCTTGACCGCCCCTGCACCGTACTGGGCCGAACAGAGGACGCGAAAAAATGAATACGGACGCTCCCGTCCTTGGCGCCCTTCTTCAGCCCGACAATCGATGAGCAATCCTCGACCGCGCGGCGTCTGAGGCGCGGAACTTCGCCCGTTTCTATTCGAGACACGCGCCGAATAGAAATCATCGCAAATGCTTGAAAACAAAAGATCCGTGTCCATTCCGTTCGACACAAAAACGGTGGGACTCAAGCTCGTCGTTCTCGCAATTTTCCGGTCCCAATCGACGCTCCTACTCGGCCCCTCTTACCGTTCGGGTCGCCGGAAAAGTTGACGGAGTCGGCCTCACACCCTATAGTGGCTCACTTTTATTCGGGAGACGCAGGCTTGCTCGAGCGCATTTTTCATCTTCGCGAGAACAAGACGACGGTCCGCACCGAGCTGCTCGCCGGCCTGACCACGTTCATGACCATGGCCTACGTCGTGGTCGTGAACCCGCGCATCCTCTCCGAAGCGGGCATGCCGGTCGAAGGCGTTCTCTTCGCCACCTGTATCTCGGCGGCGATCGCCACGCTGGTGATGGGCCTATGGGCGAATTATCCCATCGCGCTCGCGCCGGGCATGTCGCTCAATGCCTACTTCACGTACTCGATCGTCATCGGCCGCGGTGTCCCGTGGCAGACGGCCCTTGGCGTCGTCCTGCTCTCGGGCATTCTGTTCCTGGCTCTTACACTTACGAACGTCCGCGAGCAGATCGTCAACGGCATTCCCGATTGTCTGAAGCACGGAACCGCTGCGGGCATCGGCCTCTTTATTGCCTTCGTCGGATTTCGCAATGCGGACATTATCGTCGCGAATCCGTCAACGTTCGTGGCCTTTGGCAAAGCTTCCGATCCGCAAGTGATTCTCGCGGCGGTCGGAATCCTGCTGATCGCCATTCTCATGGTCAAGCGCGTTGGCAGCGCCATCCTCATCGGCATCGTCGCCATCACGCTGATCGGCATTCCGCTCGGCGTCAGCCACTGGCCACATCAACTTTTCTCGTGGCCGCATCCGTCGGGCACATTTTTGAAGCTCGATTTGCGCTCGGCTGCGAAACTGGGCCTTGGCGAGCTGGTTTTCGTGTTTTTCTTCGTCGATCTCTTCGACAACGTGGGCACGCTCGTCGGCGTCTGCGAGCAGGGCGGCTTTCTGAAGGACGGCAAATTGCCGCGCGCCAGCCGCGCACTGCTGGCCGACGCGATTGGCACCATCGTCGGCGCGCTGACGGGCACTTCGACGGTGACCAGCTATATCGAAAGCGCAGCGGGAGTGGCGGCGGGCGCGCGCACCGGATTGGGCAACGTCGTGGTCGCTGGATTATTCGCCGCGGCGATGTTCTGCGCGCCGCTGGTGTCCGCGATTCCTTCGTACGCTACGGCTCCGGCGCTGATTCTGGTGGGTGCGCTGATGTGCGGCTCGGTCGCAGCCGTAAAGTGGAACGACTACACAGAGTCCGTGCCCGCGTTCCTGACGCTGATCGCCACACCGCTCACCTTCAGCATCGCCACGGGCCTCAGCCTCGGCCTTCTGTCATTCACGTTTCTGAAGCTTTTTACGGGCAGGCGCAAGGAAATCAGCGCGCTGATATGGGTGCTCAGCATTCTGTTCTTGCTTCGCTACGCATTCCTAAGCGGCTC
>DATNKM010000094.1:0-16381 GCA_035603395.1 Candidatus Acidiferrales bacterium | reverse complement strand
GCCGCAGAAAACCAGCGCCGGCAGAACCGTCCAATCGAATCCGATGGCTTCCGCGAGTCCGTGAACGGGAATCGGCGAAAACGCGTCGATGCGCTTGTAGCCGGCGCTGCGCGTCTTGTGCGCGGCTTCGAGCACCGCTTCGGGTGAATCGAACTCCGCCATTACGCCGTAAATTTTCGGCTTCGCCATGGCCTAGCTAGGAATCTCCGGATTCGGATTGCGCACGCGCGCCAGGTAGGTGGTGCGCGGCCGCGTGTTCAGATCTTCGAGCAGGCCGTAATCGCGCGACTGCGCCTTAAGCTTCGCAACTTTGCTATTCGGATCGTTGATGTTGCCGAAGACGATTGCCTGGGTCGGGCAAGCGCTCTGGCAGGCGGTAATGATTTCGCCGTCGCGAATCAGCCGATTTTCCTCTTCCGACTTGATCTTGGCAGCGTTGATGCGCTGCACGCAGTAGGTACATTTTTCCATCACGCCGCGGCTGCGTACGGTGACGTTGGGATTGCGCATTCCGTAGAGGCTCGGCGTCTTGTAATCGGAGTAGAGATAGAAATTGAACCGCCGCACCTTATAAGGGCAGTTGTTGGAGCAGTAGCGCGTGCCCACGCAACGGTTGTAGGTCATGTCGTTCAGGCCCTCGGCGTTGTGCGTGGTGGCGCCGACCGGGCAGACGTATTCGCACGGCGCGTTTTCGCACTGCTGGCAGGGCAGGGGCTCGTAATACATCTCCGGATTGTCGAGATGGCCGCGGAAATAGGTGTCGATGCGGATCCAGTGCATGGCGCGGCCGCGCTCGACCTGATCCTTGCCGACAACGGCAATATTATTTTCCGACTGGCAGGCAATCACGCAGGCGTTGCAGCCCACGCAGCGGTTGAGGTCGATCGACATGCCCCAGGCGTAGCCGTCGTATTGGTAGCCGGGATAGATCGAAAGATCCTTGGTCGCCTCTTCGTCCGCGAGCTTGGCGAAGTCGGGATCTTTCTTGAATTCCTCGAAGGTGGCGATGCGGACCAGGTTGCGCTCAGCGTCGCCGGGCTCGCCCATGGCCGCCTTGCTTTCCTCTTCGCCCTTGACGACATCGATGGTGTATTGCTGCTGCGTCGACGCGAAAGAATACGTCTTGCCGGTTTTGGCGATCTGCGCGCCCGTTGCGAAGCCCATCGCCGACGACGTGCGCACGAGATAGACGTTGAATCCCGGGCCGGTGCCGACCTGCCCGGCGCGCGAACGGCCGTAACCGAGGTGGAGCGTGACGGAATTCTCCGCGTGGCCGGGAACGATATAGACGCCGCTATGGATGCTGCCGCCATTCACCGAGACGCTGACGTAATCGCCCGTGGTGAGGCCGAGCTGCTGCGCCGTCAGAGGGCTGATCATCGCGGCGTTGTCCCAGGTTAGCCGCGTGACGGGCTTGGGCAGTTCCTGCAGCCAGCCGCTGTTGGCCCATTCACCGTCGCCAATCGACGGATCGGGACGGAAGACGACTTCGAGCGAGTTCGCTTCACCACTGGCTGCGGACGTGCGCGCCAGGCTGACGAAATCGGCGTGCGTCGCGACGGAAATTGCCGGCAGCGCGGTGTTGGCAATCAGGCCGTCGTGCAGCGACGTTTCCCAGAGCGCCTCGAACGCCTTGTCTTTTTCCGGGCGCTGCGACTGCCAGTAGCCGCGGACGATGTCGTGCGGCGTCTTGTCGGAATCGCCGGTGAAGAGCGCGATGATTTCGTGTGCCGAGTGCGCATCGTAGAGCGGCGCGATCAGCGGCTGCACGATGCCCACGGTCCCGTCATAAGCGCGGCCGTCGCTCCAGGATTCGAGCGAGTGCGCGGCTGGGCAGTGCCAATGGCACAGCTCGGCCGTCTCGTCCAGGTACAAGCCGGAATGAACGGTCAGCGTGGCTTTCTTAATGGCGTCGGCGAAATTAAAATCCGCGGGCGCGTCATATACCGGATTCGCGCCAAGGATGAGCAGGAATTCGACTTTCCCGGCGTTGAGGTCGTTGACCAGGTCGCGCAGCGATTCGAGCTGATTCACCGGATTCGCTTCGATCGATTCGGTATAGGTAACCGTCTTGCCGACGTTGCCGAGCGCGGCATTGATGGCGTGCGCGAGGGCGTGCACCAGCGGCGGTTGCTGTTCGCCGGCGATTACGATCGATGAGCCCTTATGGGCCGCGAGATCGCGTCCCACGGCACTGACCCACTCGGCCGGAATTTTTGCGCTGGCATTGGCGCTGGGCGGCACGGCCACGCCGGCTGCGGCGGCCAGCTGGCGCGCCAGATCGTCGATATCGGTCGAGCGAACCGGAAGCCGATGATCGGAGACGGCACCCGTCGCGGTCGGCATGCTTTCGGCGATGTAGAGGCGATTGAGATTCGAAGAAGCGCCGTCGGCCAAGTCGCGGCGTGATCCGAAATCGCGCGCGTAGCGAACGTGTCCCGCGCCGCAGGTAAGGAAATCGGCGTCGAGCGACACGATGACATCCGCTTGATCGAAATGATAGACCGTGTTAACCGGACGGCCGAAGGCCAGTCGCGCGCCCTCGCGGACGGAATCGGCGCCGCAGGGCTCATACTGATGCCACTGCGCCTCCGGATATTGCGCGAGCAGCGTCTTCATCTGCGCGCCCAGCGTGGGCGAGGTTATCGTTTCGGTCAGAATCCGCAGGCCAGAACCCTTCGGCAGGAGCCGCGTGCGATAGTTGCCCGTCTTCGCGGCGAAATCGCTCCAGGTACTGACGCGCCCGTCGAGATATACCGACTGCGACCTGTCGGGATCCCAGAACTGAAGAATCGCCGCCTGGCTGAAAATATCGGTCGGACCAAGGCTGCCGGGATGCTCGGAGTTTCCTTCAATCTTTGTGGGACGCCCGGTATGGCTTTCGACCAGCACGCCCGTGGCAACGCCCGCCTGGAACAGCGACGTGGCGTAGAACAGCGGACGGCCGGCAAGAATTTCTTCCGGCGGCTTCACGTAGGGAACGATTTTTTCGGTCGGCAGCTTGGTGCACGCGCTCAGTCCGGCCATGGCCGCGGACGCAGCCATCAACTTCAGGACGTCGCGGCGATCGATTCCGTCGTTGCCCTTACCCGCGCTGGGCGGAAATTCGTAATCGCGGAATTCCTCGAACTTCTGCGTGCCGGAGAGCTGCTCGAGGCTCTGCCACATACGCGCGGCGCCCGCGCCGGCAAGCTTCGCCCGCGCCGCAGCCAAGTCGATCGAATTCTTCGCGTTGGAGTCTTCGCTCATCGTCTCGCTTTCATCACCGATGGCAGGTCGAACAGGTCTGCAACGGCTTCATGTCGCCCGGATGCTGCGGAACCTGAATCTTGTATTCCGCCACGAGCTCCTTGCCAAGCTTCAACTGCTCGTCGCCCGGCGGCGGCTCGTAATACGGATTGAAAACCTCCGATTTCGGCCGCACGTATTTTTCCGGCTGTCGGTGGCACTCGAGGCACCACGACATATATAAGGTACCGGCGCGCTCGGTGAGCGGCATTTCCGCGATTTGCCCGTGGCAGGTGGTGCAGCCGACGCCCTTGGCCACGTGAATGCTGTGGTCGAAATAAACGAAGTCGGGCAGCGCGTTCACGCGAATCCATTCGATCGACTTGTCGTCGCGGTAGCTCTGCCGCACCGGCTCGAGCATCGCGGCGTTCGTCCAGATCTGCGAATGGCAGGTCATGCAGGTCTGCGTGGGCGGCACGCCGGCAAAGGACGATTTCTCGACCGAGGTGTGGCAGTAGCGGCAGTCGATGCCCAACTCTCCCGCATGGTGGCGATGGCTGAACGGCACGGGCTGCTGCCGCTTCACGAACTGCTGGGTGTACCAGGGCGAGAGCGCAATTTCGTAGAGCGCGAAGCTCAACAGTCCGACGATCACGACGCCGCCGAAAATACTCAGCCGCGCTGCGAAGTTCGAGCTGCGATGAAAGATCTGTGCCATCGATCGATTCGTACGTTCCTTCGAAGACTATGAATGCGCCTTTTCTTCGTTCGTTTCGGCCACCAGCGACCGCACTTCCACAATCGAAATCATCGGCAGCACGCGGATAAACAAGAAAAACAGCGTGAAGAACAGGCCGAACGTGCCGATGTAAGTCGCCCAGTCCCACCTCGTCGGGTAGTACATGCCCCAGGAGGACGGAATAAAATCGCGCGACAAACTGATGACGATGATCACGAACCGTTCGAGCCACATGCCCGTGTTCACGACGAGGGAGAGAACGAACAGCAAGCCCACGTTCCGCCGCACTTTTTTCGACCACAACAGCTGCGGAATGATGATGTTGCAAGAGATCAGCATCCAGTAGAGCGGCGCGTATGGACCCTTGAAGCGGTTTGTCATCATGTAAATTTCGTACTGGTCGCCGCTATAGAACGCAAGGAACGCCTCAATCAGGTAGCCATAAGCCACGATCAGGCCGGTGCCGAGCATGACCTTCGCCATGATGTCGAGATGGCGAATGGTGACGAGATCTTCCAGGTGATAGAACTTGCGGATCGGAATCGCCAGCGTCAGAACCATCGCGAAACCGGAATAGATGGCGCCGGCAACGAAATAGGGCGGGAAAATCGTGGTGTGCCAGCCCGGAATGATGCCGATCGTAAAATCGAAGCTCACGACGGTGTGTACGGAGACGACCAGCGGTGTGGCCAGGCCCGCCAGAAGCAGCGAAGCGGTCTCGTAGCGGAACCAGTGCATGGCCGAGCCGCGCCAGCCCATGGCCAGCGCGCCATAGATGATCTTCGCGGCTTTGTTCTTCGCGCGATCGCGCAGCGTGGCGAGGTCGGGAATGAGACCGACGAACCAGAACAATAAGGATACGGTCAGATACGTCGACACCGCGAAAACGTCCCAAACCAGCGGGCTGCGGAATTGCGGCCAGGTCCACATCGGATTGGGATACGGCATCAGGTAGAAGAACAGCCACGGGCGGCCCATGTGCAGCAGCGGGAACATGCCCGCGCACATGACGGCGAACAGCGTCATGGCTTCGGCGAAGCGGTTAATCGAGGTGCGCCAGCGCTGATGCAGCAGGAGGAGAATGGCGGAGATCAGCGTGCCGGCATGGCCGATACCGATCCACCAGACGAAGTTGACGATCGCGAAGCCCCAGGCCGTGGGGATGCGGATGCCCCAGATGCCCACGCCCTTGATCATCAGCAGCGTGATGACCATGTTCAGCAGCATCAACGCGCCGAAAGAGATGAGCAGGCCGAGGACCCAGCCGGGGGTGACCGGACGGGTCAGAACAATGGCGCTGATTTTGTCGGTTACCGTTTCAAAAGTATGGCCCGGTCCAATAATCGGATCGGGATCGGTAACCCCAACTGTGTTGTGTGAACCCTCAGAGGCCACGCACTGTCCCCGAAAGAATTTTACGAACGCATGTTTGAACTGAAGGGGCGTCGAACGCGCGGAATCTGCGTCCCCACACCCCGTGCCGGCGCGATTCGCGGTCCCGAGCCAAACAGGTTGGGCGGACGGAACGGCAATTCCCCTCCCAAACACTGAAGACTTCCACAACGAGCTCTCATAGCTCGCTCAGGACGCAATAGGATAAAACCGGATGCGTTTCGACGCAAGGTTAAATCGAGATAATTTTTCGCCGAAAATTCTCGCGCGCCACATTGCGACACGGCACACTGCCGCCGTGTGACCACTGCGCGCGCTGCTTTGTTTCCCGCGCACTGTGCCGCTTTCGACATTCGCCATGCACGACGCGCGAATTTCACACGCGCGCGATTGCTAAAATCGATCCGTGCGCTGCGCGACGCCAGTGGCGGCTCTGCTTCTGTTCTCCGTGTGTTCATCGGCCGCCGCCGATACGATCGTGCTGAAAAATGGGCGGCGCATCCAGGCCGAAAGCGTCACCGACGACGGACAGCACGTTACCTATCTCACTCCCGCCGGTCAGTTGAGCATTCCCAAATCGATCGTCGCGCGGATCGAAAAGGACGATTTCGAGTATTCCGCGGCCGGGTCGCGCGCTTCCGAACCACCGCCGGTGTCGGCGCCCGAAATCGAACCGGTGTCCGGCTACGAAGATGTGGCTGCGCTCGCGGTGCACGACAACGCGATCGATTTTGCCTACATCTCGCGCCTGGAATCGGATGCGCGCTCGGGCTCGGCGACGTCGGTCGCACGCGTGGCTGCGGCGCATCATGCCGCCGCACAGTTTCTGCTCGCCAGGGGCGATACGGATGCCGCGATCGATCATTATCGCGAGGCGCTGGCGTTTGCGCCGGACAATACCCGACTGCTGCTGAATCTGGCGGTCCTTTATCTGCGCGAAAGCCAGTTCGGCAAGGCGCTCGACCCACTGGAACGCGCGCGCCGCGCCGCGCCCGATTCCGCCGACGTGGCCAAGCTGACCGGCTGGGCCTACTACGGCGCGAACAAGATGGATCGCGCGATCGAGGAATGGCAGCGCGCGGAAAAATTGCGTCCCGATCCAGAGGTGAAGGCGGCGCTCGAAAAGGCGCAGCGCGACCAGGCCGAGGAAGAGAGCTACCGCGAAGGCGAGACCGCGCATTTCGATCTGAAGTACAACGGCGGCGCCGATCCGGACCTCGCGCGCGGGATCCTGCGCGCACTCGAAGATGATTTCCGGGACCTGGAATCCGAGCTCGATTACACGCCGCCGGAACAGATCAGCGTGATCCTTTACACGCAGCAGGCTTTCGCCGACATCACGCGCGCGCCGGGCTGGGTGGGCGCGCTGAACGACGGGCGGCTGCGGATTCCGGTGCAGGGGCTCACGTCGGTGACTCCGGAACTCGCGCACGTGTTGAAGCACGAGCTGACGCACAGCTTCGTGGGGCAGAAATCGCACAACCGCGCGCCGACGTGGCTGCAGGAAGGCGTCGCACAATATATGGAGGGGCGACGCAGCACTTCGAATGCGGGGGCGCTGGTGGAAATGGCGGCGCAGGGTTCGATCCCGTCGCTTGCGCAGCTGGAGGGGCCATGGATGTCGCTCGACAGCAACACGGCTGCGTTTGCCTATGCCTGGTCGCTGGCGGTGGTTGAGTCGATTATCGATTCAGGAGGAGTGAGCGACATCAGCCGGCTGCTCGATCGCGTTGCCACGGCCGCGTCGACCGAAGCTGCTGCGCAGGAAATGCTGCATTCAAATTACGCCGATCTGCAGCTGCAGGCCGTTGCGTACCTCAGGCGCGCGTATCTGCGCTGATCGATTGTCTGGAATTATCCGCGGCAGCGGAAAAGCTCAAAGAGTAGCGAGAAGCCCGGCGAGAACAGCGGCGCGTTCCGGTAGCGAGCGGATGATCACGTGTTCGACGGCGCTGTGTGCGCCGTTGCCGATGGCGCCGAGGCCGTCGAGCGTCGGCACTCCCAGCGCAGCCGTAAAGTTTCCGTCCGAACCGCCTCCTACGGATGTCTCGTCAAGCGTTTGCCCGAGCTCGCCCATCAGCTTTTGCGCGTGATGGAACAGCGCGGCGACCGCCGGCGTGCGTTCCAACGGCGGGCGGTTGATTCCTCCACGGACTTCGACACGCGCTCCAGGCAGAATCGGACGCAGCGCGCGCAGTTGCCGCTCGATCTTTGGCGCGTCGGCCACGTGCGTGAAGCGAATGTCGAGTTCGGCGCGCGCGTGATGGGGCACCACGTTGGAAACCGTGCCGCCGGCGATCACCGTTGCTTGCACCGCGATTCCCCGGCGCGGATTGTTCAGGTCCTTCAGCCGCGCGATTTGCAACGCGAGTTCGAGCACCGCGTTGATTCCCGCGCCGGGATCGAGCCCCGCGTGCGCGGACCGGCCCGTGACGATGATTTCCGCGGTGCCGATTCCCTTGCGGCCGGTCTTCAGCCGACCCTCGGGGCCCGCCGCAGGCTCGAGGACCAGCACGGCGTCGCTGCGGCGCGCTTCGCGCTCGATCAACGCGCGCGACGAGTAGCTTCCAATCTCCTCATCCGAGTTCCAGAAAAATACCAGACGCTTTTTCGGCCGCACATGCAGTGCCTGTAGCGCATCGACGGCGCTGAGCGCGAGCACCAGGCCCGCCTTCATATCAAATGCGCCGGGACCGAACGCGCGCCCACCTTCCACGCGGAAAGGCATCGTCAGAAGCGTGCCCAGCGGATACACCGTGTCCAGGTGCCCGAGCACCATGATCTGCCCTTTGGGCCGCCCGTCGCCCAGCCACACTTCGGCGCGCAGCGAATCTCCGCGCGTCTTGTCACGCAGCACGCGCACTTTCACCCCGCGCCGTAGCCATTCATTGGCGACCAGCTTGCCCAGGCGATCGACCGCCGCCTTCTGGTGGCTTGGCGATTCGCAACGCACGAATTGCCCAAGCATTCTCACCATATCGCGCTCGAGTCGCCGCAGCTCGCGCTCGAAGTGCTTCATCATCGGGAGATCATGGTGCATCGCGCGCGTATCCTATCAGCCGCGTCACCGGGCAGCAACGCCGCCACAGAGGGCTTGCGAGGGCGGAACTGAGTGCCCCGCTGTGCCCGAGCGACGCCGAGGACCGGCTGACCGTGTTTCTGGTTCCGGTGACCCGGTGGTCTGACGGTACGCCCGCACCTGCGTACGATCACGGACGGTGACCTCCGCCAGTCGTGGCCTTCTCGATGCCAAGTCCTGACGAGCGCGCTAGCCGGAAACTGACCTGCGACCCGCCCGAGCACTCGATTCCCACTCGCGCAAGATTCATATAGAATTGTTGGATTGATTGGCCCCGAAATACCAGGCGACGAGGACAACCGTGCTCCTTGACATCAACGAGATACAGAAAGTACTGCCGCACCGCTATCCCTTCCTGCTGATCGATGGCATTGAAGAAATGGAACGCTGGAAGCGCATCGTGGGAATCAAGAACGTCACGATCAACGAAAGCTTCTTTCAGGGCCATTTCCCGGGCAAGCCGATCATGCCCGGCGTGCTGATCATCGAGTCCATGGCCCAGACCGGGGGATTTTTGCTGCTTCAGGAAGTGGCCGACCGCGAAAAGAAGCTTCTCTATTTCGTCTCCATCGATGGCGCGCGATTCCGCCGGCCTGTGGTACCGGGCGATCAGCTGCGCCTGGAAATGGACGTGGTGGCATGGCGCGAGACGCTGGGATTCTGCAAACTGCACGGCAAGGCCACGGTGAATGGCGAACTGGCCGCCGAAGCCACGCTGATGTGCAAGATGGTGGACCTAGATACCGAAATGCCGCCGGCGACGGTTCCTGCCGGGAAGGCGCAATGACGGAAATCGATCCCCGGGCCATCGTTTCGCCCACGGCGAAGCTCGGCAACGGCGTTCGCGTGGGTGCATTCGCCGTGGTGGGCGACGACGTGGAGCTGGGCGACGGCTGTATTCTCGAGCCGCACGCCGTGGTGAAGGGCCCGTCGACATTCGGCCGCCACAACCAGGTGCACTCTTTCGCCATCGTCGGCGGCGACCCGCAAGATCTGACCTATACCGGACAGCGCGTGTGCCTGAAGGTCGGCGATTCGAATACCTTTCGCGAATTTTGCACCGTGCACCGCGGCACGATCAAAGGCGGCGGCTCGACGCGCGTGGGCAGCAACAATCTGATCATGGCCTACGCGCACGTGGGCCACGACTGCGTGATCGGCGACCATGTGATTTTGACCAACGGCGCGCAGCTGGCGGGGCACATCGTGGTGGAGGATTACGCCGGAATTAGCGCTTTCTGCCTGCTGCACCAGTTTTCGCGCGTGGGTGCGCATTCCTATATCGGCGCGGGCACCGTGATCACGCAGGACGTGGCCCCGTATTCGATGGTGGTGGGCGAGCGCGGCGTGAAATGCTTCGGCATCAATAAAGTGGGCTTAGAGCGGCACGGGTTTTCGCCCGATCGCATCAAGACGCTCGAGCAGGCCTATCGCTTGCTGCTGCGCTCGAAACTGAACACTTCGCAGGCCGTCGAAAAAATGCGTGGAACCCTGCCGGATTCCGAGGACGTCCAATTACTTATCCGCTTCATCGAGTCGGTGGGCGAGCGCGGCTTTACGAAATAGAATGGACCATGGCTGCGACCGCGCAAAACTCGATGGAGTCCTGGGGCCTGATCGCCGGAAACGGCGATTTTCCGTTTCTCGTTCTGGAGGGAGCGCGCAGCCGCGGCATCGAAATGGCCGTGATTGCCATTCGCGAGGAGGCGTCGCCGGCGCTGGAGCAGGCCGCGAAGCGCTTTCACTGGATCAGCCTCGGTGAACTCGGCCGCGGGATCGATTTGCTGCATCAAGAGGGAGTGAAGCACGCGGTGATGGCCGGGCAGGTGAAGCACAACAAGATTTTCAGCTCCATCCGTCCCGACTGGCGCCTGGCGAAACTGCTGCTCACGCTCTCGACGAAGAATACGGATTCCCTCATCGGCGCCGTGGCGCGCGTGCTAGAGGAAGAAGGCATCGAGCTGGTGGATTCAACGAAGTTTCTCGGCCCGCTGCTGCCGAGCGAAGGCGTTCTCACCCGGCGCGCGCCCGACGAAGCGGAAGTCGCCGACATCGAATACGGCCGCCGCATTGCCAGACAGATTGCCGGCCTCGATCTGGGGCAAACCGTGGTGGTGCGCGATCGCGCCTGCGTGGCGATCGAAGCAATGGAAGGCACCGACGAAACAATCGAGCGCGCCGCGCGCATTGCGAGCGGGCAGCGGCTCGTGGTAGTGAAAGTCAGCAAACCGCGCCAGGATATGCGGTTCGACGTACCCGTGATCGGCCTGCAGACCATCGAAGTAATGCGCCGGTCCAACGCAACCGCGCTCGGCATCGACGCCGGCCGCACACTGCTGTTCGATCGCGAGGGCCTGGTTCGCGCGGCCGACGAAGGAGGCATCGCTATCCAGGCATTTCGACCGGATACTTCCGCGACGAAGAAACCGTGATGAGCGACAAACCAATTCGGGTGGCCGTGGTCGGCGCCGGACAGTTCGGCAGGAACCACGTGCGCGTCTGGCGCACAATGGAGGGCGCCGAGCTTGCCGGCGTCGTGGACACGAATGCCGAGCGCGCGGTGAAAGTCGCGGCTGAATTCGGCACGGTCGTGCTTCCCGATCTGGATTCGCTTGCCGCCGGGGGAGTCACCGCGGTCAGCCTCGCGGTGCCCACGAAAATGCACGCCAGCGTGGGCTGCCGCCTGCTCGAAGCCGGCATCGACGTGCTGGTCGAGAAACCGATGGCGGCGTCACTCGAAGAAGCCGACCGCCTGATCGTTGCAGCCGCCCGCGCCAGGCGCATCTTGCAGATCGGCCACGTCGAGCGCTTCAATCCCGCCGTCGTCGCCGCGCAGAAAATCGTGCAGCGGCCCATGTTCTTCGAAGTCCACCGCCTGGGCATTTTCACCTCGCGCAGTCTCGATATCGACGTCGTCTACGACGTAATGATCCACGACCTCGACATTCTTCTTTCGCTTGTCGACGCCCCGATCGCCGATTTAAGGGCCGTCGGCATCCCGGTGATCACCGATAAAGTGGATATCGCGCACGCCCGCGTCGAATTCGAAACCGGCACGGTCGCGAACCTCACCGCCAGCCGCGTCTCTACCGAGCGCGTCCGCAAGATGCGCTTTTTCCAGGAGCACGAATACATCTCGCTCGATTTCACGCGGCAGGATGCGCTGCGCATCAAGGTGACGCCGGGAGCCGCGCAGCCCATCGGTTTCGAAAAGCTCGAGACCGCGCTCGAAGAGCCGCTGCACGCCGAGCTCCGCGCCTTCCTCGATTCCGTTCGCACGCGCAAAACAGCAGTCGTCGATGGCGTCGCGGGTCGCCGCGCCCTGGCGCTGGCCGATGGCGTGATGGCGGGCATCCAGGATCACGCTCGCCGCGTCCAACTGGGTGCCTTTTCCCCACAGGACATACGATGATTCCGCGCACCCTGGTCCCGACGAACGTGCGCCCCGTCAACAAAGACGAGGTGAGGAAGGCGCCGAGCCGCACCACCACGTATATGGACGACCGCACCGTTGTTCCGTCGGGCGTCTCGGAGGCGCCACCGCTCGACGGCCGGACGACGATTCCGGCGCACATGCCGCTTGGCGTTCTGGTCGATCGCACGCTCGTTCCGCGGGGCATGGCTGCCAAGCCAATCGACCGGGTTCAGCACGTCTCGACCGTCACGCTCGAAATTCTGGATTCGCGCACCGTCGTGCCCGCCTACATCGAGCCTCTGACGCCGGAAGAAATGAATGTGGTCGAGCACGCGCCGGAAATGACGGCCGAGCTGCGCGAAATCGTCGACCCTGATATTTTCACCACCGGCGACGCAAACCTGCTGATCGAGCCGGAGGAAAAACAGAACGCTAAATCGGACCTGCTGCGTGCCGTTCTATCCGTCCTGGTACACATCGCGGTGCTCGCGTTTCTGATTTTTGCGCCGAAGCTGCTTCCGACGCCGACCCAGCAGCCCATCGCCGACAACTTGCCGGTGAACTGGATGTATTCGCCCCCGTCCACGGCCGAGCCGGCGAAACCCACGCCCAAAGTTAACGTCAACCGGAACACGCTCGAAAAAGTCGCGCCCCCGGAGATCAAGACTCCCGCTCCGGCGCCTCCGGAGCCGCTAAAACCCTCGCCTGAACTGCCGGAAGCGCCACGTCCGAAAGGGGAGGTCACTCAGCCGCAACCCCCAACGGCGATTCCGTCGACGCCCGCGCCTTCGCACGTCGAGCCGATCATGCCTGTGCAGCCGAATAAGAATCTCCAACTCGGATTGCCAAATTCGACCCCCGGGAAAATGATCGAAGACCAAATGCAAAGCGCCGCGCACGAAAGCCACGGCCAGGCGCCGATCTACGGTTCCGGCGGACCTTCCGGAGGCGCCGGCCACGGCATCGGCATGGGTTACGGCGTCGATATTCTCTCCGACACGCAGGGCGTCGATTTTCGTGATTACATCAACCGCCTGCTCGCCGCTCTGAAACGCAATTGGGAAGCGGTGATGCCGGAATCGGCGCGCATGGGCGATCGCGGCGTTGTGTTCACGACGTTCTCAATCAATCCCGACGGCAGCGTGTCGGCGCCGGATCCCGAGCTCGAACGCACTTCCGGCAAAGAGCCGCTCGATAATGCCGCCATGTCCGCCATTCACGCGTCGAACCCATTCGAGCCGCTGCCCAAACAATTTCACGGGCCCTACCTGAAATTGCGGATCGTGTTCATCTACAATATTCCTCCGGAACAAGTGAACCTCCACTAGTCCGGAAACCAATGAAACCGAGCCGCGCGCAAATCGCCGGGGCCCTGTTGCTGGCCGCGCTGGGGCTGTTGCGGCGCCGCGGGGCCTGGTCAGGATGAATGGCCGGATGAGCGAGCTTGCGCGGCTCGTCGTGATTCTTGGACCCACCGCATCGGGCAAGTCGGCTCTGGGAATTGATCTCGCCGAGCGCCTCGGCGGCGAAATCCTGGTCTGCGATTCCACGCAGGTGTATCGGCACTTCGATATCGGCACGGGCAAGGTTCCCGCAGCCCAACAGCGCGGCATCCCGCATCATCTGGTCGATCTCGTCGAGCCGGACGCGGTTTTCACCGCCGGCGAATTCCGCCGGCGTGCCATCGACGTGCTTGATGACCTTCGCCGTCGCGGCAAGCTGCCGATCATCACGGCAGGGACCGGCCTCTATCTTCGCGCCCTGCTCGAAGGGCTCGCCGACGCGCCCGAGCGCTCCGAAGAATTGCGCGAGCGCTTGCGCCAGCGCGCCGCAAAACACGGGCCGCTCGATCTGCATCGCCTGCTCGCGCGTGTGGACAAGCAAGCCGCCGCGCGCATCGCTCCCCGCGACACGCAAAAAATCATTCGTGCGATCGAGATCCGCCTGCTCGCCGGAAAATCCGTTGGCGAAGTCCATCGTCGCGGGCGCAGTGCGCTCGCCGGATTCGAAATCCGCAAAATCGGCCTGCAACCCCCTCGCGACTCTCTCTACGCTCGCATCGACGCGCGCGTCGAATCCATGATCGCCGCCGGCTGGGCAAACGAAGTTCGCGGTTTGATCGCGCGCGGCATCCCCGCCGATGCAAAGCCGTTTCAGTTCATCGGTTACTCTGATTTGCGCGAGGTCCTCACACGCAGCGAACGCACCAGCGCGGACGCCCGCGCCATTGCCGACACCGTGCCTCGCATCCAACAAGCCACTCGGCGCTTCTCAAAACGCCAGGGAACCTGGTTTCGCAAGGAAGAAGAAGTCCTCTGGCTGCCCGGTTTCGGCGATGACCCAAGGATTCTCGCCGCCGCTCGAGCCGCTCTGTAGCGCACCCGGCCACGTGGAGTGAGGCCTTTCGGCCCCCGTTTTGTTTTGCTCTTTCCCTGCACTTTTGCCTGCACTTTGCCTTGACGACAACCCCGTATTGAACTACCTTCGTTTCGCATACGCCGCCGTATGGCCAGCGCCGCCCCAGCTCGAGCGCCCTCGCTTCATCCCGACAACTGGCTTCGTGCCGCCGAAAATCGCCTGGCCCAAAATGGAATTGAATCCGTGCGCGTGGAACTGCTGGCCCGCGACCTGGGCGTCAGCAAGGGCAGTTTTTACTGGCATTTTCGCGATCGAGGCGAGCTGCTCGAAAAGCTGCTGACGCGCTGGGAAGATGCCGAGATCGATTGGTTGAACGCAGAGGCCGCCGCCGGCGCCGCCACACGCTGGGCTAGTTTCGTCGCCCGCGCTGTGGCTGCCGACCGTATGCGCCTGGAGGTCTCGCTGCGAGCCTGGGCTCGTGCGGATGAGCGCGTAGCCGGACGCGTCGCCGCCGTCGAGAAGAGAAAATCGCGCCTGATCGCGGAGGTCCTGCGCGAAATCGGGTTTACGCAGTCCGCCGCCGATTCATGGTCCGACGTGGCGCAGTTGATCTGCCTTGGCTGGCTCGATCGCGCCACCCGCGATCGCCAATTCGACGGCTCCGGCCGCAGCCTCGGCGACTTGCTCTCTGAATTCATCCTCGCGGCCTCCGCCCGCGGCTCTGCGCGCGAGTAGCCGGACACGCCCGGCTCCCTTGCTTCCTCGCCTCCTTGCTTCCCTGCTTCCTCGTTTCTATGGCAAACTCAATACTCTGAAACAGGCAGCCGCCGCGCGCTGAATCGCAACTTTATCCCGCCGCGCTGCAATCGACCCGAAAATCCATGGACCCGCAGTTCATTCGCAATTTCTGCATCATCGCTCATATCGACCATGGGAAATCCACCCTGGCCGACCGGCTGCTCGAACTCACCGGCGCACTCACCCAGCGAGAAATGAGCGCGCAGGTGCTCGACTCGATGGATCTGGAGCGCGAGCGCGGCATCACCATCAAAGCGAAAAGCATTCGTCTGCATTACACCGCCAAAGACGGCCACGAATACCGGCTGAACCTGATCGATACGCCCGGCCACGTCGATTTTTCCTATGAAGTCTCGCGCGCGCTTTCCGCCTGCGAAGGCGCGCTGCTGGTTGTTGACGCTAGCCAGGGCGTCGAAGCGCAAACGGTCGCCAATGCTTTTCTTGCCTCGCGCCATAACCTCACGATCATTCCGGTGATCAATAAAATCGACCTGCCCGCCGCGCGTCCCGATTTCGCTAAGGATCAAATCGAAAATGTGCTGGCGATCGCCGCCGACGACGCTCTGTTGATCAGCGCCAAGAGTGGCCTGGGCGTCGAGGAAGTTCTCGAGGCCGTCGTCGATCGCGTTCCGCCTCCCGTAGGCTCGTCCGACGCCCCATTGCGCGCCTTAATTTTCGATTCCTGGTTCGATATTTACCGCGGAGCGGTCGTGCTGGTGCGCGTGGTCGAGGGCCGCCTGACGCCGGGCACGAAGATTCGCCTCTGCGCCGGAAACGAAGTCTACGAAGTGGAAGCACTCGGAGCTTTGACGCCGAAGCCTGTCGTGCTCCAGGAGCTCGCCGCGGGCGATGTGGGATTCGTCATTGCGAACATCAAGCGCGTGGCCGATGCGCGCATGGGCGACACCATCGTCGAAGCGGGCCGCCCCGCCCTGCCGCTGCCAGGATTTGAAGCCATCAAGCCGATGGTTTTCGCCGGCCTTTTCCCGGTGAACGCCACGGACTACGAATTGCTCCGCGACGCGCTCGGAAAATTGCAGCTCAACGATGCGGCGTTTTTCTACGAGCCGGAAAATTCCGTTGCGCTCGGATTCGGATTTCGCTGCGGCTTCCTCGGCCTGCTGCACATGGAAATCGCGCAGGAGCGCCTGGAGCGCGAGTTCAACATCGACCTGATCACCACCGCGCCCAGCGTGCAGTACCGCATCACCACCACCGACGGCGTCGTCCAGGAAGTGGACAACCCCACGAAATTTCCGCCGCCCGCCAACATCGAAAAAATCGAGGAACCGATCCTCACCGCCATGATCATCACGTCGGAGGAATCCGTCGGCGGCGTGCTCGCTCTGTGCGAGGAAAAGCGCGGCGTGCA
>DATNKM010000096.1:0-15307 GCA_035603395.1 Candidatus Acidiferrales bacterium | reverse complement strand
GGTAGCCGTAGGAGAACCTGCGGCTGGATCACCTCCTTTCTAAAAGAAAAGGGAGCACGGCCCGCCTTTGGCGGACACGGCTCTCCATCCCGGATCTCACGACCCGGGACGCCCGGTTTCTCGGGCCAAATGGGTTCTGGCCTGGCTCACTCGATCAAGTCTTAGAGTCTCAGACAAAGGAAAG
This sequence comes from Candidatus Acidiferrales bacterium, assembly GCA_035603395.1. Taxonomy (GTDB): domain Bacteria; phylum Acidobacteriota; class Terriglobia; order Acidiferrales; family UBA7541; genus Palsa-295. The sequence goes on along the minus strand of DATNKM010000096.1, from coordinate 15,123 downwards.
CCCGGTTCGCCTGACGGCGGATCGGGCTTTTTGTTTTTCGGGTGTTCTATGCCCGGCGCTGGACGCGGATGTCGATGAACTCGGCTACCCGCTTCCGCATCGGTCGGCGTCCCAGCGGCGGCCATCCACCATATCCGCCCAGATTTCCAGCGCCGGGATCCCCGCGCTCTCCAAACCGCTCGCGATGAAATAGGAGCCCGTAGCCGAAGACCGAGGCTCGACATCTGCAGAGCCATCATCGCGAAGATCGTGGCGATGGAGGAAACGATCCATCTTGCGGGCGGAAATTCGACCGGGAGATGGTTCAGACATTCGGCCCGGCGCCCATCTGGATTGGCGAGTGTGCGAAGTCTATCACCGCTGCTAACATCGCCGGACCGGGCGGGAACAAGGCGCTAAAAAGCAAAGAGCCGAGGCCGGATACTACGGCCTCGGCTCCTCGTTCATTTCGCGGCCAGGTTTCCGACTCGCCCCGCCCGCCGCGCGATTACGTGTGGCTAGCGCCCTTTCTCAGGCCCCGGCACGCCGAAGCTGTGCTGTCCGAAGTCAAACAGATCGAACAGATCGCTGATCGCCGGCGAGTTGAGAGGAACGTAGGGATTGATCGGCAGTGAAAACGGATTCGGGAAATTGTCCCGGCTCCGATTCGTCACCGGAGGAAGCTTCCAGTTCCTCTCGATGAACTTCAGTATCGAGACGTGGTCGGAGTACTCGTGCGAGACAAGTCCACCCGTCGCGTAGGGTGAAACCACGATCAGCGGGATCCGCGTACCGTCGCCGAAGAAGTCGAGTGGCTGCACGTAGCCCGAGTCGTAGTAACCGCCGCCTTCGTCGAACGTGACGAAGATGGCCGTGTCCTGCCAATACTTCGAAGCCTGAACCATCGTGACGATCTTCTTCGTGAACGCCTCGAACAGATCCAGCTTCGAAGAAGACGGATGGCCGTCAACCAGGCCGCTCGGCTTCACGACCGAGACCGCCGGCAGGGTGTCGTCGGTGATGTCCTTATAGAGCTTCGCTGTGTCCTGGATGTGCGCCTGGCGAATCGCCGCATTCGTCATGATCGACGTGTCGTACTGAAACGGATTGCAGATCGTGCAGTACTCGTCGGAGATTTCGATCGTGCCGGTCTGGGCCTCGTTCTCTGCGCCGACGGGTCCGAAATCGATCTGATATTTATCCTCGGGGATGTTCAACGCCGCATTTCCCGCATACGCGTTCCAATCGTCGCCGTAATATTTCCAGGAAATGTTGTTAGCCAACAGATCGTCGCCGATGCTCGGCACCGAGGACGGAGGAATCGTGAACACGGTGTTGAAAATGGTGGTGTCTTTCGAGGCGTCTTCGCCCTGGCCGAAATACCCAGGATTGTAGTTGTTGAGCAGATAGTAGTGGCCCGGCTGGCAGCGCGGATCGATGCGCAGCTCCTTCAGGTAGTTCACGATCGCCGCTACTCCCGGCGCGCTCGTGTTGGCGCACTCGCTGTAAGAACCGCCGCCGTAAGCAGGTGCACCGCCAAGGGAACCTTCGCCATAGCCATCCTCGGTGTACCAATTGTTCGTGCTCGGATACGGATTGGGATCCTCGACTTCGTTGAGCACCGTAGGAGTTCCCGCAGGAGTGGTGCCTCCGGTGCTTACACCGCTGGGGGGCGGCAGCGGATTGCCATGTTCGTCGCTGTAGAAAATCATGTCGCCGTGGCCGAACATGATGTGGTTGGCGCCCGTGCCGCCGTCGACCGACTGATGGAAGTTGTCGCTCATGGCGAAGTTGTCGGCCAAGCTCTTGAAATACGGCACATCGCCCTGCTGGACGTTGTAGAACGCCATCGAAGTCGAACCTTCTCCCGTGGTCACATCGGCCGGCGCGTATTCGGTGCTGAAGTTCGTCGGTTGCGGCAGACCGTTCAGCTCGTTCGCCGCGCCCGCTCCTGTGGCTACTTCAACCCAGGAGAACAGCCGCGCATCGCAGCCGGAAGGATTGAAGAAGTCTGCGTGTTGCAGATTGCAATCCAGCTGCTGCCACATCTGATAGAACCGGTGCACGGGGCTGGCCGCATAGTCGTCGTAACTAAAAGAGCTTCCATTGGTAATCTGAAACGGACCCGGCAGCAGGCCGGTAACGTTCGTGATGCGCGTATCGGGAATCTTGTGCGCCAGCGTCGTTCCACCCGTAAGCAGCAGGGGAATGTCGCTCGGCAGAAGCCCGTTCTCCGAAGCAGTGGCGTCCGCGACGCTTTGCGCGCACGCGGTTTCGGTCGTGCCCGCGGCACACGGATTCGGGACGTAGGAAACGGTGGGCGTTCCGGCGATCGAAGGACCGCCGACGAGCGGGGCCGGCAAAACGTTGTTGGAAAAGGGCACTTTATCCGGGCTCAGAAGAAAGGCGTCGGGTGCCGCATCCGACGCGGCCGTTTGCGTCACCTTCGAAAAATTGGGGCCCGGCGTCCCATCAGATTTTACAATTCCTTCAAAGAGCAAATTCCAGGTGAACTGGCCGTGTTTGGGCACGTACGTGGCGAAGACGTGATCGTAGCTGCGGTTTTCGCCGATGATCACAATCACGTGCTTGATGGGGGAGGTCGTCGCGTTGTCGTTGGTGTTGGAACCTGATTGTGAATTCGAATTGGGTGGAGTTGGCGGGGCAGCCGCGCCGGCAAGGGACGCGCCGAACGTGAACTGGAACAGTGCGACGGAAGCGAGCGCCACGCGCAGCGAACGGTACGCGTTTGATGCGAAACGCTGAAGGGACATTACTCCTCCTGTTGTCGAAGTTGGGGCTGGCGAGGCGCACTTATACCGGAGCCGTATTTCAACTGCGTTTCGCTGGATTGAAGTTCGATAAAAATCCCGGATCGCTCTGTCGTGAAATGTGACAGCGGTGTAATGCACTTTGTATCGTCGATAAATCTGTGGCTTCGTTTTCCGAGCAGGTTTAATTCCCTCCGTACGGCGCGTGCGGCGCGCCGCACAACTTCCCGACGACGGCTGTCTTCTGTTTGCGCGTATTCGCCCTGGACATTTTGGGCCCTTCAGCGGGCTCCACGCGGATAAACCCCATCATTCCATTGTCTTCGTGTTCGAGCAGGTGGCAGTGGTAGACGAAATCGCCCACGGAATTCGGATCGCGAAAATCCATTCGCAGGCGCACGGCAGGATAGACAAGCGCTTTGCCGTCGTAGTAGGGAACGTTGACCGTGTCCCGTAGAAACGGCTCGTTCACCGGACGTCCCATGTAGTCGAGCAGCAAAAAATGCAGCTGGTGAATGTGAAAGGCGTGTAACTCGTTCGACCTGTTTTCGATGATCCAGTCTTCCACCGTTCCCTGCTTGGCAATGATGTTGGGCACTCCGGAGCCTGGATCGAAGGGCTCGGCCGTCTGGCCATCGACCGTGAGATAAAATTCCGTGGCGCTGTTGGGATTACTCGGCTCGAGCAGTTTTTCGGAGAAATAGAGTCGCCGCGTCCTGACGGGCGTGACGTCGCCGAGCCACGGTTCGTGCGGCGGAGGCAGCGGCAGGGGCGAGGTTTCAAGCGTCGAGGGCGGTTCGGGAGCGTTCTCGGAAGCGTTCATAGTGGCGAGCGCGCGATTCGGATCGTTTTCTCCCCCCGGCCCGGTGTCGACGGTTCTCGTCACCAGCAGCCCGTGCGTTCCGATAGGCGGTCCGGTTACGATGAACTCCACTCGCGCGCCCGGAGGGACGCCTAGATGCGTCTGCCAGCTTACGTAGTCCGCAGGCGAAGTCCCGTTCTCGTTCAGTGGCACGCCATCGAGTGCGACCAGCCCCATCGGCTGGGGTTTCTTGTCGAACAGAACCGCCAAATTCAAATAGGTGATCGCCGACGCATTCAGCACACGCCAGAGTTCCCGACGTCCTGGACGGATCTCGATCGTGGCAGGCGGGTAATCGGGGTACGGAACCGGAACAAAATTGATCGAAAGGTCCTTCGCCGGTTTACCGAATCCCGTGCCGTTGTTCGCGGCATCTCCGTCGCGTTCAAGAAGCACCTTCGGAACCACTGGCTCCGATTTCGAAGGCGGCGCATCCGGATGGATCAGGTCCTGATCGCGAATGATCAGTGTGCGTTCCGGCAAACCCGCTACGGCTTTGTCGGCCCGCTCGATTCCCTCCACGATAATTGCGCCGGAGGCTCCGCCGAGCACCTGCACCTTCGTGAAGCCATGGATATGCGGGTGATACCAATATAATCCGGGTGGTTCGTCCGCGGGGATGCCGAAGCGATATTGGAACGGCGGATCACGCGGTTGGATCGACGTCCTCAAGACGTCATCCTGATGGCACACGGACGGAATCGACAGGCCGTGAAAATGAAGATTCGTCGACGTGGGCTTCATCAGACCGCTTGTGCACGCGTCTTTCGCAGATTCGGCGTGAGTGTGATGTGCCGAGGACGGTGCGGCGTCCGCTTGCGGATCGGTCAGATCGTTTTTCAGGTTGATGGTAACCAGATCGCCCCGATGTAGTCTCAGCGTGGGCGATTCGTCGCCATTCCCATCGATGTAGCAATAGCGCGTCGTGCCGTCCGGTTCCCTTTCGTCGCGCAGCCAGAGGTCGACTTTCAGCTCGCCGTTGCGACTGCGCAGCTCCGCCGGCTCGGCAACGGTGCTACCGACCCCAGGACGAGGACATCGGGACCTCGCGACTTCCTGAGCCCCAGCAAAGCTGCCGATCTTCAACGCAGACAGAAATGCGAGCGTCGCGAAACCGAGAAGTCTCGACCGCGTGGCCATTTTCCTTTTCGGATTCTACCCGCTCCGATGAGGATTTTGGTGCGGGGCTGGCAATCCTCAGCGTGTTCCATGGATGTCAACGGCGGATGAATGGCCCCTTACGCGGCGGAAAAGCTGCTCCATAGGCGAGGCCTGTTGGCGCAATCGTGCTGTTTGTTGATTCGACATACTCACAGACCCTAGTCCTATGGTGTTCTAGGCGGAGGCCGGGCTAGACTTCTGGCAACAAGACTTTCTCATGTTCCAGCGCCCATTTATCGTGCTCGCCCTCGCTCTAAGTCTGGCCGCAAGCGTCCCTTCCGCGTCCGCGCAGGATCAGCCCGCCGCGGCCGCTTCCAGTTCTGACAAGCCACAACAACCGGCCAGCCCGAGTCCTTCGGCGCAAAGCCCAGCGCCGGACCGAGACAAGCCGAAAGCGGCGGCCGCGAAACCGTATTCGGGAAATTCCGCGGGACCTGGCACGACGCCCGTCACCAGCGGGCCCCCGGCAGTTGCGCAAGACACGCCGAGCCCAGGCGCGAAACCACGCCGCGTGATCACCAACGAGGACATCGAGGGGGAGCACGAACAATTGGCGTCTGCGAATTCCGACATTGACATCGGCAACATCAACGACTGCGACGCTGCATGCTTCGAAGCGGTTCGCGGCTGGGCGAACTACTACCTCGTCCGAAACACGGACTGGAAGCGTGACCTGCTCCACGGCGTTGATCAGGTGACCGAGGACGGCAAGTGGCAATCGGCGCTCTATCAAATCGCCCGCTCAAAATCCAAATTCTGCGATTTGAACCAGGACAAGAACGATGCGATCGCGGACATGGCCGACCCCCGAAAAATGACCGAGGACGAGATCGCGATCGACGAAGCCTACGACCGCAAATTCGAGGCGGCTCAGTCGAACTTGAACACCGCATATTCTCAGGCAGACGCCATCATGCGTACCTATAGCGGAATCGTCGTGTCGTTCATGAACTTGCAGAAGCAACGCGCGGGCAATCGCGTATGCGTGATTCGCTACCCTGTGATGTACCGCGGATACCGCGTGCCCTTGGATGATCCCGATCGTCCATAGGCCAAACGCGGCAGGCTTCGCAGCAGCGTGTCTCCGGGCATGCCGCGGCAATCTGCTATCGGTTGTCATTCCGATTCATTGAGCGGACAATCCCCGCGATCGTCTTTCGGAGGACGCCAATGCCTCAACCACCGCCGGCCACGACGCAGGGCACTCTTCGGATTCTGCGGACGATTCACGGAGCGTTGATCGTGTCGATCTTTCTATATGGCTTGATGCCGCGGCTCATCGCAGCTCTTCGGAATCCTCAGCCGCCAGATAAGACCTTGCTCGCAATGTTCGACGCCCTGGCTTTGGGAGTGATAGGTCTTGGCTTTTTCTTACGATCCAAATGGATTACGGCCGCTTATGCGACGTTGCGCGCCAAACCGGATGACGCCGCATCGCTGGCGCAATGGAGAAAAGGGGCCGTTGTCAGCGCCGCGCTGGGAGAGTCGGTCGTTCTCTACGGAGTCGTTATTTATCTAATTGGCGGCGAGGCGAAGCAGGCTGCGCCCTTTTTCGCGGCCGGATTGATCGTAATGCTGCTCTGGTGGCCGAAACGGCCCTGACCCAAAACCGCGAGTAAAAAGAAAAAAACCCGGCCTGACAAAATCGGGCCGGGCGTTTCGCGTCTAGGGTCTATTCATGCCATCAGCGCCCCGTCGCCTTCGGCTCCGAACTCGACGGCCGGCAGAACCGGCGTGCCCTCAAGCTGCACGGCCTCGAACGACTGCGGATCGAGACCGAGCCATCCACGGAGCGTGGGCGCGATCTGTGCGGTTTCCACGGGAGCTGTGACGGTCGACGGACGGAAGAACGGGTCTGGAAGCTGTCGGTGGTCCAGGCATTGATGCCGCGACCGCCGTTTGGGGGCGCACAGTTGGCCCTCTTCGCCCCACGGCCACTTAGCTGGCATGGGTACCGGCGGCCTGCGTTTTCGGGCTATTTTTTCGGCGGCTCGTACAGTTCGACGAACATTCCGACATCCGGGTCCCGCAGCAGCGCTACCCGATAGCCAGTTTTCATCTCCACGATTCCGTCGGAAACCATCGGAGCGCCGAAACCCTTCAGGCGCGCGACCAGAGAATCGATGTCGGTGCATTCGAGGCCAATGTAGTTCACGCCGATGTCGCTAATGCCGTAGATCTGCACCGGCTTCTTGCGGTTTTCATACTCGACGATCTCAAAACGCATGCGCGCCTTCGGGTCGGCCGCTTCGGAAAATGTGCCGTTTGTCAGCTTGATCACGTTGCCGTGGCCGCCTACCGCCGAGTCAAAGAAGTCGCCGCCCAGCCAGTTCGAGGGCGTCGTCGGCATTTGTTCGCCCAGCATCACGCCGTAAAACGCGCGTGCCTTATCGGGATCGAGAATCACGAGCCCGATGTGATTGAAGCCGGGAACATCGGCGGGAGTGGCAGGCCGAGTATCCGTGGCAGGCATGGCCGGGCGCTGCTCGATGATCTCCACGTCCATGCCGTCGGGATCGGTGATGTATGCGACCGTGCCCTTCGTCGCGCCCGGCAGCGCGATCAATTCGCCGCCCCAACTGCGCGGCCAGAGCATGTTGGCGGCTTTCAGGTCCGCCCACAGTTTTCCAGCGTCCGGAACCGTCAGGTCGATGTGGCTTGCACCCGGCTCCCACGCGGTCTTGCCGCCCATCACGTTCCGTCGTTTGATGCCGCGGAATTCGTGCAGATAGAGCGTGAACGGCTTGCCGGAAATGTTCGTATTGACCTCGAGCTTGGCCATCCGCGATTCGGCGCCTTTCGTGCCGTGTATGCGGTTCATGACCTCGTCCACGTGCCAGGACTTGTCGACGCCGGGAACCTCGCTGAAGCCCAGAAATTTGTAGAACTCGACGGATTTGTCGAGATCGGAAACCATGCGGCCATCGAACGCAATGCCGACAACGGCACCTTTGTTGGCCCCGAACTGAGGCGCGGCGCCGGCGATTCGCGCGAAGCCCAGCGCGCCCAGTAGGAGCGATGCGGCACAGACTGCGGCTAACGCGCGCAGATTTTCCGCCCAGAAATTGTACTTGCGCATGGATTCCCCCCGGCAATTTCGCGATGAAACATCGGATGTGTAACATGCCTTAGAGCGAGAGTCCAGCCCTTGGTTTCGCCCGAAAAGCAGAAAATCAGTTGAGGAGATTGTGTGGCCGCGATAGGGAAGATTCAAATCACATCTCGCAAAGACGTGTCGCTGCGGGCGAACGGACCGCGCTCGCCTAGCAACCGTTGCGAGCGCCCTCGGGCGACGAAGGTCGGCGCGATCCACTCGGAACGCATGCCACAGGGGCGCCGCGGCAAATAACCGCTACCTGCCCGGAACCCAAATGTCGCGCGCGTGCGAGATTTCGGCATTGCGCTGCTCGGTTGACACGCGGAAGCCTCGCAGCTCACCGCCCTTCTTTGTGCTGCGCGTCGTGGTGAAGGTCAGGAAATACTGATTGTGGAGCACCATGTCCAGCTGATCCAGAAACGGCTTGAACGCAATCGGAGTGTCGAGCCCCTGGAAGAACGATTCGCCGCCGGTTTCATCCGTCATCTGCGCGAGATTGGACTGCCCGTAATTCGAGCGGAACAGATTGCGGGCTTCGCGGTCGGAACCGCGTGCGTAAAGTGTATGGATCATGATGCTGGCTTTCTGGGCTTTCTCGATGGTGAGCGTTACGTCCGGGCTGTTCGGATCACCGCGAAAACGATCGATGCCGTCCGCAATCACCAGGATTTCGCGGCGCGCGTTGGTCGAATGCCATTTCTTCATCACGTCCATCAGCGCCAGATAGATGCTGGTGGAGGCCCCGGGAAAACCGGTCGTGATGCGGACCTTGGCGGCTACAGCGTCGTGGTCGGTGCTGAAGGGCGCGACAGCCTGGGTGATGCCATTAGTCGCATAAAACAGCCCGACGCTGGTCTCCTTCGATTGCGCCTGGATGAATTTGCGGATGTCGTCAAGCTGGTTGCCGATGTTTGAAAGCTCGTCGATCACAATGGCAAGCTCGAGCGGCGATTTCTCGCCTTGCGCCGGGTCCCATCCAACGATGTCTTCGCGGCGATTTCCGGTGCGGACCACGATGTCGTCCTTACTCAGCGCGGGCGGCGGCGTGAAATTGGGGCCGAGGACCGTCACGACAGTGGTGACGGGCACGTTCGACGCGCCTGCCTGCGGCGCGGCGGCGGCCTCGGTGCGCGCAGTGAACAGCGAGAGGAACGCGACGAACAGGATTCCGAGTGTTTTCAGGTAGTTGGACATGTTCGACCTCTAGTCCTTCGATGCGTTCCGGGGCCCAAAGGATATTCCCCAACCTCTAGCGGCAGCAATTGATTATCCGAGACGCGGGAGGTAAGCTGCGCGTGGCATTTTGGCGACTCACGTGACAGGGGGAGTGAAATGAAATTGTCAGGGCAGGTTTTGTGCGTGGCTTTGCTGCTCGTGAGCGTAGGTTGTGCGCGAATCGTCTCAGCCGCTCAGCAGGACGAGGATCGCGCCGCAATCGCGAAAGCCATCCAGAACTACATGGACTCCTGGAACACCCATGACGTTCACGCCGTGGCCATGTTGTACGCGGTTGACTGTGATTTCGTCAATAATTTCGGCGATGTGACGCACGGCCGTGACGGCATGGAGAAAACCTTCGGGCCGTTCATGACCGGCCCGTATAGCGCGACCGTTCAGACCGGCACGGTGCGCAGCGTACGATTTCTGAAGCCCGACGTAGCGGCGGTGGACGTCGACTGGCAGATGACCGGCGCGAAAAATCCGGACGGCAGCCCGCGTCCAACACGGAAAGGGATTCACAGCCTGATCATGACGCGGCAATCCGACGGCGCTTGGCTCATTACCATCATGCACGTCCACGAGTTCACCAACACGCCGCGCATCGCGCCAGGGGCAGCCCCGGCGACTCCGCCACCAGCGAAATAACCTCCCGACGGAAATCGGGGCGAAGCCCTACTGCGTAATCGTTACCTGCGTGGCGGTGTAGCAGACATCTGACCAGTACGCTTCGACGGTAACCTGCGCGCCGGTCTTCAGCGCGCCGCGGTCGATGTGCAGGTCAGAAGGCACCATCACCCAAACCGCGGGGCTTGCTGCAGGCTTGATATCCAGCGTGCCGCCGCCAAACGACTGCACGAGGCCCGAAATCTGCACCGTAGCGGCGCCGCCGGATTGAGCACCGGCCGGGAGACACAACACAGGGATCAGTGCCGCAACCCGGATCAAAACAAACATCATTCGCCGCATAAAACCCTCCCTTGCATCAGGAATTAACGCTCACGTCCGCGGTAGCCAAGAATCGGGGCGGCTTGCGGCCCCGCGCCGCCTGCTCGAACGCATACGCGATTTTGATCAACCTCGGCTCGCTCCAAGCGCGCCCGAAAAATGAAATCCCCACCGGCAGTCCGCGCACAAATCCCATCGGCACGTTGATGTTCGGATATCCGGCCACCGCTGCCAGCGACGAACTCCCACCGGTGTCATGGTCGCCATCGATCAGATCGATCAACCACGTTGGCCCGGCCGTCGGCGCCACCAACGCGTCCAGCCGGTACTTGGCCATCACGCCATCAATTCCCTGCTCGCGCGTCAGCAGGTGGTTTTTCGCCACCGCGTCCAGATACGCCTTGTCCGTCAGCGGCCCCTTTTTCTCCGCTTTTACAAAAAGGTCCTGGCCGAAGTACCCTAGCTCCCTGTCGGCATATGTCTCATTGAACGCAATCAATTCCTTGAGCGACCGCACAGGTACCCTCGGTCCCGCTCCCGCAAGATAAGCGTTCAGATCGTGCTTGAATTCGTAGAGCATTCCGTCCATCTCAGAATCGTCGAATTTCCCAAGCGCAGCGATTTCGACGGGATCGATCAGCACTGCGCCTTCTTGCCGCATCGCGTCATACGCGTTGGCCAGCGCCGCTGCGACGCTTTCGTCGAAATCGTACGCCTTGCGAACGACTCCGATGCGCGCGCCTTTTAATCCGCCGCGATCCAGGAATTTCGTGTAGTCCGCCGCCGCCCTGCGACCAGACACTTTCGTGGCGGGATCGTCGGCGTCCACGCCCGTCAAACCGCCCAGCAGCATCGCCGCATCGGTGACGCTGCGCGCCATCGGACCAGCCGTATCCTGGCTGTGCGAAATCGGAATGATCCCCGCGCGGCTGATCAGGCCCACGGTCGGCTTGATCCCCACAATTCCATTCGCCGACGAAGGGCACACGATCGATCCGTCCGTTTCCGATCCCACCGCGGCCGCACACAGGCTCGCAGCCACCGCCGCGCCCGAGCCCGAGCTCGATCCGCAAGGGCTGCGATCGTGGGCGTAAGGATTGTGGGTCTGCCCCCCGCGCCCGCTCCACCCGCTCGAAGAATGCGACGACCGGAAATTCGCCCATTCGCTCAGGTTCGTCTTGCCCAGCAACAGCGCCCCCGATTCGCGCAGCCGCCGCGCCGCGGTCGAATCCTTCGGCGGCGTGAAACCCAGAAGCGCCAGTGAGCCTGCCGTCGTCGTCATTCGATCGGCGGTGCCGATGTTGTCCTTGATCAGGATGGGGATTCCATGAAGCGGACCACGCGGTCCTTTGGATTTCCGCTCCTCGTCCAGAGAGTCGGCGAGAGTGAGCGCCTCCGGATTCAGCTCGATCACGGAATTCAGCTCTGGGCCGCTGGTGTCAATCTCCCCGATTCGCGAGAGGTATTTCTCGGCCAGAGATCGTGAGGTGTATTTCCCCGATTGCAAGCCTGCCGAAAGATCGGCCAGCGAAACTTCATCGAGTTCGAACGGTTTGACTTCCGGCGCGTCAGCCTGCGCGCCTGCCCCGGCCGCAAAGGCGGGCACGGCGAAGGCTGCCGCGCCTGCGGTCAATCCCGACTTGAGGAAACGCCTGCGGCCCACTTTACTGGAATGGGAGTCATCGAATCGCATGGTTGGCCGATTGTACCAACGTCAGCCAACGGAGGCATGGGGAAACCACCGGCCGCGGACCGCGATAAAACAGACGCCGACAATCGAAGCTGCGGCATTTCCAGCGTCATGAGCGCAACCCACTACGCGTGTCAGATTTCTCAGCTCGCCCTGGAACTGGATCGTTACCTAACGAAGGTCTTCCAGTTTTGGGCGGCCCGGGTGGACTTGAACCACCAACCTCGCACTGATCGGTATTGCGGTCGTCGGTCTCCTACGTCGAGGTAGCGGATCTTTGAAGAAGACGTGCACCGATTTTTCTCGATTCAGAGGATGGCGGGGACTAAGCCTACGGGAGGGGAAGTGATGATTGGTGGGCCTGGGTGGACTTGAACCACCGACCTCGCCCTTATCAGGGGCGCGCTCTAGCCACCTGAGCTACAGGCCCAGTACTGAGGAATAACTCAAATCGCGCGAAACGGGTTCAAAACTGCGTTTACGCGTAGGCAGTCGTACCCCCAAAGTCCACCTCTCGCATCCACACCAAACGGCACGACACCGAATATTTTAGCATCCGCAAGCAAATGAGCATAGTGCGCAGTCACGACAGCCGCGTTGCGTAATACAATGTCTTCAGGGAATTTTCCGAGCATCGGTGTTTCATCCGGATACTGAATGAGCGAGATAGCGATCATCGGAGCGGGGCCCTACGGGCTGTCGATCGCCGCTCACCTCCGCGCCGCAGGACTGGATTTCCGCATCTTCGGCAGGCCGATGCAGACCTGGATCGAGCATATGCCGCAAGGCATGCGCCTGAAATCGGAAGGTTTCGCTTCATCGCTCTACGACTCCGAATCGTCGTTCACGCTCGCGGAATTCTGCCGCCAGAAAAATCTCGCCTACGCCGATCTCGGGCTCCCGGTCCCGCTCGAAACTTTCAGCGAGTACGGACTTGAGTTCCAGCGAAGATTTGTGCCGCAACTCGAAAATAAAGTCGTCGTCTCCGTGCAGCGACAAGCCGGCGAATTCACAATTCGCTTGGCCGATGGTGAGACACTGTCCACGAAGAAGATCGTGATGGCGGTCGGACTCGGCCACTTCGCTTGGGTTCCGCCGCTTCTGGCCGCCCTTCCCGAAGAATTCGTCACGCACAGCTCGCGCCATCGCACCCTCGATCGTTTCAGGGGCCGCGAAGTCGTCGTAGTGGGCGCGGGAGCTTCGGCGCTGGATATCGCCGCGCTGCTCGACCGGGACGGAATCCCGGTGCAGGTCGTGGCACGCAGAAACTCGATCCATTTTCCCAGCCCGCCGCCCGCCAAGCGTTCGTTGTTGCAGAAGCTTCGAAAGCCGGTCAGCGGCCTCGGCCCGGGCTGGCATCTGTTTCTCTGCACTCATTTTCCGCTGCTTTTCCGCCGGATGCCTGACAAATTCCGCCTCGAAAAAGTGCGCAACGTGCTCGGGCCCGCGCCGGGCTGGTTCGTCACGGAGCAGGTGGCCGGAAAGATGCCATTTCATCTGGGCGCCACGATCGACAATGCCGAAACCCGCAATGGACGCGTAAAGCTGGAACTGACCAATCGTACGGGAGCCCGCCAGACGATCGAGGCCGATCACGTGATCGCGGGCACCGGCTACCGCGTCGATCTGGGACGCCTCAGCTTCCTCGATCCCGATCTGCGCGCCGGGATCGGGGAACTCGAGCACACGCCCATCCTGTCGGCAACGTTCGAATCCTCAGTGCCCGGCCTTTACTTCGTGGGCTCGGCCGCGGCAAATACGTTCGGACCGCTCATGCGATTCGCGTACGGCGCGCGATTCGCGGCCCGCCGCCTCACCGGCCATCTGGCAGCTTCAGTTTCTCGCAACCCCCTGCCTCGGACCTCCGCAGGCCCCGCGAATGCGGTCGATCGCGATAAGAATCCCAGCAAGCGAAACGAGATTGGCGCCGATGCCTGAAGATCGCAAATCGATCGACCGGCGATCCGGTGCGTCAACGACCCTGCTAACGGACACGAGCCGGTTCGATCCGATCGAGTCGTTGGAAGCCGCGATCGGGGCGGCCAAGCCCGCCTCCGGGTGCCGAAGCGGTGAATTTTTGCGGGCGTTGTAAACCTGGCGTCAGAGTTTGTTCAGTCCGTCGAGCGCCGCCACCTTATAAGCCTCCGCCAGCGTCGGATAGTTGAAGACAGTATCGCGGAAATATTCGATGGTTCCCCCGTAGGCCAGCACGGCCTGTCCGATGTGTACGATCTCCGTGGCACGCTGTCCCAGAATGTGCACTCCCAGCAATTTCCGCGTATGCCGGTCGAACAAAAGCTTCAGCATGCCGGTTTCGTCGCCCAGCATCATGCTCTTCGCCAGCTCGTTGAATTTCGAGATGCCCACCTCGTAGGGAACTTTCGCCGCCGTCAACTTTTCTTCCGTCTGCCCTACGGTGGAAATTTCCGGAATGGTGTAAATACCATACGGAAAAAGCTCCGGCATGTGCTCGGACGGCGCGCCGAACATCCGGCAACTCGCCAGCCGCCCCTGCTCCATCGACGTGCTCGCCAGCGCCGGAAAACCGATGATGTCCCCGGCGGCGTAAATGTGAGGCACCTCGGTTTGGTAGTTCGCGTTGACCTTCACCTTGCCACGCGAATCGGCCTCCAGGCCCGCGGCCTCCAGTTGCAGCAGGTCGCCGTTGGCTTGTCGGCCCACGGCGTAGAGAAGCATATCCGCGCGGATTTTCTTTCCACTCTCGAGCTCAGCAAACACCATGTCACGCGTCTCGTCGATTCCGACGCGCGTCACTTTTTCGCCCAGCCTGAAAGTGGTCCCCATCTGCCGCAAATGGTAGGAGAGCGCGTCCACGATTTCGCGATCCACGAAATCCAGAATCGTTGGCCGCTGGTCGATCAGCGTCACCTCCACGCCGACGGCAGCCATGAACGACGCATATTCCAGGCCCACCACGCCCGCCCCAACCACGATCATCTCCCGCGGCAAGCTGCCCAGACAGGTGAATTCGTCGGTGTCGATGATGCGTTTGCCGTCGAACGGAATCTCCGTATTGCGCGCCGGGCGCGTCCCGCATGCGATCAGGACATTCTCGCCTCGCAGCGTGATCTTGTCGCTTTCGCCGATCACTTCGACCGTATGCGGGTCGGCGAACTGCCCCATCCCTTGATAGATCGAGACGCCGTTGCGGCGAAGCTGCGCGCGGATCACGTCCGTTTCGCGTGAGACGATGCTGGTGACCCGCGATGCCAGGTCCTGAACCGAGAAATCGCCTTTTCCGCGATAGCTGTTGCCGTAAAAAGTTCGCACCGCAATTCCGGTCAGCTGAAAGATCGCCTCGCGCACGCTTTTGCTCGGAATCGTGCCCGTGTGCACGCAAACCCCGCCCAACATCATCGTCCGGTCGATCACCGCC
>DATNKM010000064.1:0-22546 GCA_035603395.1 Candidatus Acidiferrales bacterium | reverse complement strand
CGACACGATCACTTCCGAGCGCACGTACAAAAAAGCGCGCACGCCGGAAGACGCCTTCGCCGAGCTCGAGCGTTGCGCCGCCAATCAATTCGATCCCGAGATCGTCCGCGTCTTCGTGGACACCATGCGCCGCGCCCCGCGCCCCACGGTCGAAACCGCCGTCACAGTCTCCGTCCGCGCCGAAAAAGAAGACTGATTACCCCATTCGCCCCGCCAACTTCGCGAATAACCCTGCCTATCAAATGCGGTAATGGGCGCCGGGCTGGAGATTTCCGGCAAGACGCATTAGGATGTGCCTACAAAAGCGGAGGGGGAACGCCACACATGAGACACATGCTGCTTCGCGAACTCGTGAGCAAATTCACGCGGCGCGGATTCCTGCGCGCGGGCGCGGCTACCGTGGCGGCCGCAGCGGTGGGCGGCGCGCCTCGGCTGACGAAAGCGACGGAATCGGGCCTGAGCGCCGAACAGTCGCGGACGCTGGTCAAATTCACCCGCGATCTTTTCCCGCACGATCGTCTCGACGATTCGTTTTACGCCAAAGCCATCGCGCCGCTGGAGGACGAAGCTAGCAAAGACGCCGCTACGCGCCGGCTGCTCGCCGAAGGCGTCGCGCAACTGGACTCTGCTGCGATCGCCTCGGCCGGAAAGCCATACACCGAGGTCACTGACGAAAATATCCGCATCGCCGCGATCAAGAAAATCGAAGGCGGAGTATTTTTCAGCAAGGTTTACAACGGCACCATGACGCCGCTCTACAACCAGCCCGAGCTCTGGGCGAAATTCGGCTATGAAGGCCCGTCCTCAGCCCGGGGCGGCTATCTTGACCGCGGCTTCAGCGACATCAACTGGCTCCCACAATGAATCGGGCGCGGAATTCAGCGCGGAGGTAAACGTTGTCCCCGAAATTTGATCGGAACGATTCATCGGTCGTCGTGATCGTCGGCTCCGGCGCCGGCGGCGGCACCCTCGCCAACGAGCTCGCGAAAAAGGGAGTCTCCGTCGTCGTCCTCGAAGCCGGCCGCCGCATGGAAATGACCGAATTCCAGAACGACGAAATCGGGATGTTCGGCGCGTTCACCTGGCTCGACCCGCGCACATCCTCCGGCTCCTGGTACGTGGCGAAATCCTCCGCCGATTTGCCCGCCTGGACCTGCAAGCTTGTCGGCGGCACCACGGTCCACTGGGGCGCCTGCGCCCTGCGTTTTCAGGAGCACGAATTCAAAACGCGCACGCGCTACGGCGCCATCGCCGGCGCGAGTCTGCTCGATTGGCCGATCGATCTGAATGAACTCGCGCCCTACTACGACCGCGCCGAGATGCGCATGGGAGTGACCGGCACGCACGGGATCCCCCGCCTACCCGCCAGCGCCCACGGAAAAGTTCTCTTCGCCGGCGCGAAAAAACTCGGTTACACCAAATATTGGACCACCAACATGGCCATCAACCCGGTCCCGCGCGATGGCCGCGCCGGTTGCCAGCAGACCGGCTTCTGCGTGCAAGGCTGCACCTTCGGCGCAAAATGGTCCACGCTCTACGTGGATATCCCGCAAGCCGAAGCCACCGGCAAAGCCGAAATCCGCCCCGAATCGCAGGTCCTGCGCATCGAGCACGACGCCAGCGGCAAAGTCACCGGCGTCGTCTACGCCGACCGCACCGGCGCGCTCCAGCGCCAGAAAGCGCGCATCGTCGCCGTCGCCGGAAATTCCATCGAAAGCCCACGCCTGCTGCTGAATTCCTCGTCGAGCCTGTTCCCCCAGGGCCTCGCGAATTCCTCCGGGCAGGTCGGACGCAATTACATGCGCCACGTCACCTCCACCGTCTTCGCCGCCTTCGACAAGCCCGTGCACATGTACCGAGGCACTGCGCAATCCGGCATTGTCATGGACGAAGCGCGCCTGAACACCAGCCGAGGTTTCGTCGGCGGCTACAATCTCGAATTGCTTCCGCAGGGCTTGCCGAGCTTCGCCACGAACCTGCTGCCCGGCGAATGGGGACGCGATCGCGCTTCCTGGATCGACAACTACGTGAATCTCGCGGGAGTCTGGATCATCGGCGAGGACCTGGCGCGCGAAGACAATCGCATCACGCTCCATCCCGATCGCAAGGACAAGTACGGCATGCCGGTTCCGAACGTCCACGTGGACGATCACCCGAACGACCTCGCCATGCAGAACCACGGCTTTCAGCAGGCCGACGCCCTCTACAAATCCATCGGCGCCAAACGCACCGTGCACCACCAACCATTTCCGTCCACGCACAATATGGGCACGAATCGCATGTCCGAAAATCCGCGCGACGGCGTCGTCAACAAATACGGCCAGTCGCACGACGTGAAAAATCTCTTCGTCTCCGACGGCAGCCAGTTCACTAGCAGCGGCGGCGAAAACCCCACGCTCACGATCGTAGCCCTGGCCCTCCGCCAATCCGAATACATTGCCGACCAAATGCAAAAAGGCGCGGTGTAGGCCCGATTTCGGTTCAGTGGCGCGCTGCCGATCTGCTTTTTTCATTCCGGGGCGCGCCCGCCTGCAGCAGCTTTCGGGTTACGGGGCGCAACTTCTCCGAATGCTCGCGCAAGTAGGCGATGAGGCGCTGCTTTTTCTCCTTGCCTGACCGTCGGGAGCGGCTCAACCTTCAACACCAGCGGCGCGGGCGGCTATACGCAAAGCGGCGCTTCCAGTTCCAACGCAATCCAGTCGGGCGGCCCGCTCAAGGCCGCGACATTCAATTGCAACGGCGGCTATGTCATTCTCAACAGCACGCTCGATCCCGTGAACCTCGATGTCTGCTCCGCCTGTATGCTCGGCGGCGCGGGAACCGTTGCGGCCAACGTCACTTCGAGCGGCAGCGTGGCGCCCGGCACCTCTTCCGGCATGCGCGGCACGCTGACCATCCATGGAAACTGCACGCAGAATCGCGGCGGCCTGATGACGATCGATCTCGGCGGAAGGGGTGCCCGCCCCGGTCGCATGTATATCAATCCGAGCGAAATCGTTTTCTTCGAACCCGTGGGCAGGGGTTTGAAAGTCGCCCAGCTGCTGGTGCAAGCCAAGCCCTAACTGCTTCCGCTTACGTATCCCGGGGGCGGTGAGAATCCGCCAATCTCGCGTGCAAGCAATTCCGCAAACGCAATCGGTGTGGCGTCCTCCCCGTAGGGACCCATAATCTGAATCCCCACCGGTAACCCATCCGGCGCGAATCCCACAGGCGCGGATGTCGCCGGGCATCCCGTCAGCGTGGCGTGCGCGATCCCGTTCAACATCTCCATATACTTTCGCGGCTCCGCGCTCGTCGGAATTTTTCGCTGCGATTGCGGCTCGCTGTGATCGTGCGGAAATGCCGGCGCAAACGTCACCGGGGAGAGAAACACATCCACTTCGCCAAAATAAGCCTGCCACTGCGCTCGATACGCCAGGCGCCGCCGGTTTTTCTGCTGCCATTCGCGGAACGTCGCGCGCGCCCTGGCGTATGTCTAAGCATACGATTCAATTCATATAATTCCGTATCTACCTTGTTTCTAATCGTTTGCAGTAACCGAAATTGACACGTCCGTCCCGCAGTGCTAACTTCCTCCGCGTTGGTTTGGGTTCCAGCCCTCAGGTTTTCGGAGGTGACTCCATGGCTTACAAGCTCATCGTGAACGGTCAACCGCATACGGTCGACGTCCCTGAAGGCACGCCGCTTCTCTGGGTCGTGCGCGACGTTCTCGGTCTTCACGGCACGAAATACGGCTGCGGCATGGCCCTCTGCGGCTGCTGCACCGTGCACATCAACGGCGAAGCAACGCGTTCCTGCACCACTGCCATTCAGAACGCTGCCGGCAAGCACGTCACCACGCTCGAAGGTCTATCCGAAAACGGCACGCACCCCATCCAGATCGCGTGGGAGGAAATCGACGTCCCGCAGTGCGGCTATTGCCAGGCCGGACAGATGATGTCCGCCTCCGCCCTGCTCGCGAAAAATCCTCATCCCACCGACGCGGATATCGACGCCGCCATGGACGGCAACATTTGCCGCTGCGGCACATATCTCCGCATTCGCAAAGCCATTCACAAAGCGGCCGAAATCACCGCCAAGCAGCAAACGAAAGAGCCCGTCGCCGCCGTGCACTCCTGAAGCGCCGCGCGAGTCCGGCTGGACGAACACGATTTCGTAAGCAGGAGGTTCCATGGAAACGACACTGGTTAGCCGCCGATCTTTTCTCCGCGCCTCGGTGATCGCCGGCGGCGGCATGATGCTGGCGTATTACGTCGAGCCCCTCGAGAAAGTTCTCGCCGCCCCGCAGTTCGGCCCTCCGGTCACGCTGCTGCCGGCATCGTTCATTACCATCACACCCGACGGCGTCATCACGCTCATCGCGAAGAATCCGGAAATCGGCCAAAACATTAAAGTGATGCTGCCCATGCTGATCGCCGAGGAGCTCGACGCCGATTGGAAAGCTGTAAGGATCGAGCAGGCCGACCTGATCCCCGCGAAATACGGCGCGCAGATAGCCGGCGGCAGCACCGCCACGCCCTCCAACTGGGTCCCGATGCGGCAGCTGGGCGCGCAATGCCGCGCCATGTTGATCGCCGCGGCGGCCGACAATTGGAGCGTTCCCGCCTCCGAGTGCACCACCACTCCCAGCCGCGTGCATCACGAACCCAGCAAGCGCTCCGCCAGCTACGGCGAGCTCTCCACCAAAGCCGCCTCGATGCCCGTCCCAGATCCGAAGACGCTGACGATGAAGGATCCGAAGGACTACCGCATCATCGGCAAGAACGCCGCCAATCCCGACATGAAGAAAATCGTCACCGGCAAGCCCGTCTTCGGCATCGACTTCACCGCGCCGGACATGCTCTATGCCAATTACGAAAAGTGTCCGGTGTTCGGCGGCAAAGTAATCAGCGCGAATCTCGACGAAGTGAAGGCGCAGCCCGGCATTCGCCACGCGTTCATCGTCGAGCCGGGCCCTGATCCTACTGCGCTTGCCGGCGGCGTCGCCATCGTGGCCGACAGCTGGTATCAGGCGCGTCACGCACGCGACAACGTCCTCAAAGTCGTATGGGATGAAGGCCCGACTGCCGCACAAGGCACCGACACCTACAACGCCACCGCCGACGATCTCGCGAAAAAAGATCCCGGCCAGACGCTGCGAAAAGATGGCGACGTGGAGACAGCTTTCTCGGCGTCCGGCGTGAAAGTCGTCGAGGCCGCCTACTCCTATCCGTTCCTTTCGCACGTCCCGCTCGAGCCGCAGAACTGCTCCGCCTCGTTCAAGGACGGCAAGCTCGAGCTATGGGCGCCCAGCCAGACGCCCGCCAGCGGCGTCGCGCAAACCGCCAAGGCCCTCGGCATCGACCAGAAGGACGTCACGCTCCACCTCACCCGCATCGGCGGAGGCTTCGGCCGGCGCCTAACCAACGATTACATGGTCGAGGCCGCCTATATCGCCAAGCAGGTCGGCGTACCCGTAAAACTTCTCTGGACCCGCGAGCAGGACATGGCGCACGACTTCTATCGCCCCGCCGGCTACCACTACCTCAAGGGCGCGGTCGATTCCAGCGGCAAGCTCGTCGCCTGGCGCAATCATTTCGTCAGCTTCGGCGAAAACAATCGCTTCGCCCAGAGCGCCGGCCTGGGCGGCGAGGAATTCCCCTCGCGCTTCATTCCGAATTTCTCGCAGCTCGCTTCCATGATGCCTAGCGGCGTGCCTATGGGCGCCATGCGCGCTCCCGGCAGCAACGCCATCGCCTTCGTGATGCAATCGTTTATCGACGAGCTCGCCCATGCCGCCGGAAAAGATCCCCTGCAGTTCCGCCTCGACCTGCTCTCTAACACGCCGCTGCCGATGGCGCCGCCTCCGCCGGGAATTCCGGTTGCCTTCGCGCCCGTGGCGTTCGACGGGCCGCGCATGAAGGCCGTTCTCGAAACGGTTGCCGAGCGTTCCGGATGGGGCAAGACCAAGCTGCCGAAAGACACCGCCATGGGCGTGGCCTTCCACTTCAGCCATCGCGGCTATTTCGCCGAAGTCGCCCAGGTGCAGGTCCTCAAGGAAACCAATCTTAAGGTCCACAAGGTCTGGGTCGTTGGCGACATCGGCAGCGTTGGAGCCATCAATCCCACGGCCGCCGAAAATATTTCGCAGGGCGCGGTGATCGAGGGCATGAGCCACGTGATGGGCTACGAAATCACCATCGAGAAGGGCCGCGCCACGCAGAGCAATTTCCACCAGTACCCGCCTCTGCGCCTCACGCAGGCCCCGAAGGAAATCGACGTCTATTTCCTGAAGAGCGACAATCCTCCGACCGGTCTCGGCGAGCCCGCTCTCCCGCCGATGCCGCCGGCCATCACCAACGCAATCTTCGCCGTCACTGGAAAGCGCATCCGTTCGCTACCCATCGCGAACCTGGGCTACAGCTGGGCGTAAATCTCGGTCAACCCGTTTCCGCAAAGGCGCGGCTCAAGATCCGGCCGCACTTTTTTTCTTCGGTGGAAGCCGGGGCCATCTAGGCCCCCGGAAAATCTCCCGCACAAATCCTGCGCTTTGGCCCCGGCTTTCATCGCTCACGATTCCGCCGGCGGCCTGCGAATCTTGCCCCTACAGCTCTTCCGCTTGCTAAACGCCGACACGCAAGGTAGTCGGCGAAGGCGCCCCCTCCAGCAGCACGAATTTCTGGGGCCCGCAGCAAGCCGCGCTTAACCGCCCCACATCGCGCTTCATCTCCGGCCGCTCCCGCAAATGCCGCAGCGTCTCCCGCAAAATCCGCGCCGCCGCCGTGTCGCTCGGAATCACCAGCCGGTAGTGCATCCATTTTCCCTCGCGCCGCGCCGCCACGATTCCGGCCTTCCGCAAATAAGCCAAATGCCGCGAAATCTTCGGCTGGCTCATCTTCAGAATTTCCACGAAGTAGCAGACGCAAATTTCTCGGTCGGCGATCAGATTCAGTAGCCGCACCCGCGTCGCGTCCGTCAGTGCACGAAACAAAGTATGGAGCGAAAATTCCGGTGTGTGCTGGCCCATGCTTCGAGTATATATCATATTCGTGTTGACATATATGACTCAGGGCGCTAGCCTACTTCATATTCGCATAAACAGATATGTCTCTTCGGGGGACCAAATGTCCGAAAGTGAAATCCATAACGCGATCAAGGGCAAGTACGGCGAAGCGGCCCGCCGGGCGGCCGGCGGCGGCAAGGCCTGCTGTGGCGGTGGCGCCGAACTCTGTGCCTGCGATCCTATCACCGCCAATCTTTACGATGGCGCGCAGATCGCCGCCCTGCCGGACGAAGCCGTCGCTGCTTCTCTCGGCTGCGGCAATCCCACAGCGCTCGCCCAGCTCCAGCCCGGAGAAGTGGTCCTCGACCTCGGCTCAGGCGGCGGCATCGACGTTCTTCTCTCTGCGCGCCGCGTCGCACCCGGCGGCAAAGCCTACGGCCTCGACATGACCGACGATATGCTGGCGCTCGCCCGTGAAAATCAGCGCAAGTCCGGTAGCACAAACGTCGAGTTCCTAAAGGGCGAAATCGAAAATATTCCCCTGCCGCCGGATTCTGTCGATGTGGTCATCTCCAATTGCGTGATCAATCTTTCGGCGAATAAAGACCGAGTCTTGCAGGAAGCCTTTCGCGTGCTGAAGCCGGGTGGCCGTTTCGCTGTCTCCGACGTGGTCGTGCGCGGCCCTGTTCCCACCGACATTCGCCGCAGCGTCGAACTCTGGGTAGGCTGCATCGCTGGCGCCATGGACGAATCCGACTACCGCGCCAAGCTCGCCGCCGCCGGATTTTCCGACATCGAAATCGAGCCCACGCGGGTGTACGACATCGAGGACGCTCGCCAGTTCCTCACAGCCAAGGATTTGGACGTGGACGCGATCATCCCGCAAGTCGAAGGCAAATTCGCCAGCGCCTTCATCCGCGCCCGCAAATCCGCCTGGCCTGCAGTAACAGCGCCGTAGGTGCGGTACATGTTGTGCCGCGTAAGCAACCATGATCCGACATTGCCGATGAACAGCTACAACGTCCTCTTCCTCTGCACGGGAAATTCCGCGCGCTCGATCATGGCCGAGGCCATCCTGAATCGAAAAGGCCCGCCCACGTTCACGGCGTACAGCGCCGGTAGCCGCCCGGCGGGAAAAGTTCGGCCCGAAGCTTTGAAACAGATCGAAGCCGCCGGTCTTTCCACGGAAGGTATTCGTAGTAAGAACTTGGATGAATTCGCCCGCCCGGAGGCCCCCAAAATGGATTTCGTCTTCACGGTGTGCGACAACGCCGTTAAAGAAACCTGCCCCGTCTGGCCAGGCCAGCCGATGACGGCGCACTGGGGCGTTCCCGATCCCGCCGCGGTGGAAGGCACGCCCGAGCAAATCGAAAAAGCTTTCGGGGAAGCGTTCAGGACGCTCGATCGCCGGATCGGTCTTTTCCTCTGCCTCCCGCTCGCGAGCCTGGACAAGCTCGCCATCAAGCGCGAAGTCGATCGCATCGGACAGCAATGAGTCCTTCGCTCTCGCGCCGCCTGGCAGCCGAATCTCTCGGCACCGCGTTTCTCGTCGCCGCCATCGTCGGCTCGGGCATCATGGGCGAACGCCTGGCTGCGGGCAATGTTGCCGTCGCGCTTCTCGCCAACAGCATTGCTACCGGCGCTGCCCTCGTCGCCCTGATCCTCGCGTTCGGCCCCGTTTCCGGCGCGCATTTCAACCCGGCCGTCTCGCTGGCCGAAGCTCTGGATCGAAAGCTGGCCTGGGTTGAAACTCTGCCGTACATGCTCGCGCAGATCTTCGGCGGCCTCTGCGGAGCAGTTACCGCGCACTTGATGTTTCACTTGCCGTATATTGCGCTCTCGCAGCACGCGCGCAGCGGGCCCGCTATCGTCTTCAGCGAGTTCGTCGCCACATTCGGCCTGCTCGCCGTGATTCGCGGCAGCTCGCAGCTCAGCCTGAAAGTTGTCGCGCTAGCAGTCGGCGCATACATCACCGCAGCCTACTGGTTCACGGCTTCCACGTCGTTTGCGAATCCCGCCGTAACCATCGCCCGCTCCTTCAGTGACACGTTCTCCGGCATCCGTCCCGCAGACGCGCCCTTCTTTCTGCTTGCACAAACTGTCGGCGCCCTCACTGCAACCTACCTGTTCCGCTGGCTAACCCCCATATCCTCTGCGTCATCCCGGTCGCAAAACCCATCCTAGTCGCAAGTCGTTCGGCGATTCCTAATCCGTCTCACCCGCTAGAATCGGGAGTTACGGCGCTCGCGCCTCACTGAAAATTTGCATCGTGTGATAGCGTGGAAGGGCGATGGTTCGCGAAGAAGAATTCCGATTCCGGAGCGGCCACGCCCGGCGCCCACATCGCGGCGCGCGCGGTACGCGCACGGCAAGCCCATCCTCCCAGTCGATTCCCAATCGCCCAGTCCCGGGATTAGAATTCCTGGTAGCCCGCGGAAAACAAAAGCCGGTGACACTTTCTGATCGCCAAAAATCAGGGTTTTTGCTTTCCCTTAGCAAACCCCCGGTGACGTCGGAGCGGAGGACGCGATGAAGGCTTGTTTGCTCCACTCCCCCGCGCCGATCGAGCGCGACCCGCTTGAATTCGCCGACGCGCCCGACCCCACACCCGGCCCGGGCGAAATCCTCGTCCGCGTAAAAATGTGCGGAATCTGCCGCACCGATTTGCACGTGGTCGAAGGCGAGCTTCCGCCGAAAAAATCCCCGGTGATTCCCGGGCATCAGATCGTTGGTAGGGTCGAAAAACTCGGCGAAGGCGGGCGCCGATTCAAAATCGGCGATCGCGTCGGCATCCCGTGGCTACATAGCACCGACCAGACCTGCGAATTCTGCCGCTCCGGGGCGGAGAATCTCTGCGACCATCCCACGTTCACCGGCTGGACCGTCGACGGCGGCTACGCCGAGCTCACCGTGGCGCCCGAGGATTTCGTCTACGCGCTTCCGGAATCCTTCGCCGACGAGCACGCCGCGCCGCTGCTCTGCGCCGGCATCATCGGATTCCGCTGCCTGCGCCTTTCGGGAATCAAGCACGGTGCGAAGCTCGCGTTTTACGGTTTCGGAGCTGCGGCGCATGTCGCGATTCAAGTCGCGCGTCACTGGGGAGCGGAAGTTTATGCCGCCACGCGCGGCGCCAAGCACCAGCAGCTCGCGCTCTCGCTCGGCGCTGTCTGGGCCGGTGAAGCCACCGACGCGCCGCCAGCAAAGCTCGACTCCGCGATTATTTTCGCGCCCGCCGGAGAACTCGTACCTCCGGCTCTCGGCGCGCTCAAGAAAGGCGGCGTCCTCGTTCTCGGCGGCATTCACATGAGCCCGATCCCCTCTTTCGATTACAATCTCCTCTATCAGGAGCGCGTCATCCGCAGCGTCGCGAACAACACGCGAAAAGACGGCGAGGATTTCCTGCGCGTCGCCGCCGAAATTCCCATCCACTCGCAGACCACGCTCTACCCGCTGCGCGAAGCCAATCGCGCCCTCAACGACCTGAAAAGCGACCGCGTCAACGGCGCCGCCGTTCTGGATTGCAGGCTGTGAAGATCATCTCGCTCAATGTCGGCTTGCCGCGCCACCTGCACTACGGCCAGGCAAATTTGGAAGTTACCACTAGCATTTTCAAATCCCCGGTTTCCGGCCCGCGGCTTCTTCGCCGCATGAATCTCGACGGCGACCTACAGTCCGACCTCAACGTCCACGGCGGAAAGAACAAAGCGGTCTATGCGTATCCCTCCGAACATTACAACTATTGGCACGAGCAGCTGCCGGAGTATGAATTCACCTGGGGAAATTTCGGCGAAAATTTCACGACCGAAGGTTTCCCGGAAAAAAACGCCTTCATCGGCGATCATTTTCGCATCGGTGAAGCCGTCGTCAAAGTCGTGCAGCCACGCATGCCCTGCTTCAAACTCGCCATCCGCTTCGACCGTTCCGACATGGTGAAGCGATTTCTCGCCAGCCGCCGCTCCGGAATTTACTTTTCCGTCGTGGAAGAAGGCATGGTGGACGTGGGCGACACCTTCGACCGTATCCACGAAGACCAACGCCGCATCAGCATCGCGGACATCAACCGCGCGTACACCAGTCCCGAAGAAAACCACGAACTCGTTCGCCGCATTGTCGATCAGGAAGTCTTGCCGCACGGCCTGCATGTGGAATTCAGCGAAATGCTCGCAGCCCTCAGCCAATGAAACCCATTCATGCCGCCGCTACGGGGTGTACGTCTTCGAAAAGTTATTCTTGGAATTTGTCACGGTCATGGTCGCATCGGGCTCGGCGGTCACTTTGATGTAGTTGCCCTGGTCGTCTCCGCCCACGTTGGCGATGAATTTCTCGTCCACATTGTGGTCCTTGTCGCCCTGGATCGAATAGTGCAGCTGCCACAAATCCTCGAGCCCCGGTGAATCGTGCACGATCTGCCAGGCCACGGGATGGCCGCCCTTGATCGCGCCGTTGTTCATCACCGCCACGCGCGGATGCAGCATGTCCACGATGGCGCGCGCGTTCGATCCATCGCCGGTTCCGGGATGCGCGGTTCCATGATGCGTGGTCAGATAAAGGTCCACGGTCCCGATTAGATTTTTCGGGCATGCCAGACCAAGTTCTTTCAGGTTCGTCAAATCGCCCAGATCGATGAACCGGAATTTGCCGAACGTGATCAGTACGCCGACGGACTGCGAATTTTCGCTCGGGTCGGGCGGATAATTCGGTTCGCTCGCGCATAGCGGATTGGGCTGGCCCGCGCCGGGCAGCGGCTCGGTGATCTCCGCGCCCGCCGCCGTCAGCACCTGCACGTGCATGCCCTTGATTGGCAACACGTCGCCGGGCTTCACCCTCACGCGTTTGGCTTGCGCCGCAACTTTCAGGTAGCCGTTGTAGGCCCGGGTCGTGTCCGCAGAAGTTTCGGTGTTCGCACCGTGATCGAAAAACGTGCCGATCTTCATTTTCGCGGCCAACTGCGGCACTCCGCCGGCGTGATCGGAGTGGTAATGCGTAATGATCGCGTCGTCGATGTGGTCGATGCCGGCCGATTTCGCGGCGGCCACGATGCGGTCCGCGTCGCGGCCGTCGAAATCGGCCCAGCCCGTGTCGATCAGCAGCGATTCACCCTGTGGATCGACGATCAGCGTCGATTGCCCTCCTTCGACATCGATAAAATAGATCTGCAGCGGCTTGGGCGCGCCGGCAACAGGTGCAAGACAAATGCAAGCAGCGAGAAAAACGGCGGGAAGCAGTGCCAGACGACGCATGCGAGGCTCCGATGGTAGTCGCCGAGACGAACAAATCTTTCGGCACAAACATTGTACCGGATTGGCGCAGCGATCGGCATGTACTGATCGGTCTTTCTGATCGCACCTATTGGAACACTCGCTCGCCACGCACGCACTTTGCCTTTATCATGATCGGGTGCGGGAGCGCCGCGGACCCAGCGGACGCGCGATTCATCGTTGATCGCGCCAGAGGACGCGGCCGGAGAAGAGCACGGTGAGCGCGAACGAGAAAATCGGAATCCTGACGGGCGGCGGCGACGTGCCGGGGCTGAATCCCGTGATCAAATCCGTCGTCTATGGCGGCAGCGAAATTCGCCGGCCCGTCGTCGGCATCCGTAAGGGCTGGGCCGGCCTGACCTATATGACCAGCGCGGAAGATCCCACCTACATCCGCGAACTCACGCGCGAAAACACGCGGGCAATCGATCGCACCGGCGGCACTGTGCTGCATACGTCCCGCACCAACCCAGGCAAAGTGCCCGAATCGAAGCTGCCGAAGCATCTGC
Source organism: Candidatus Acidiferrales bacterium (assembly GCA_035603395.1). Lineage (GTDB taxonomy): Bacteria > Acidobacteriota > Terriglobia > Acidiferrales > UBA7541 > Palsa-295. The sequence continues at coordinate 9,797 of DATNKM010000064.1, read as the reverse complement.
CGAAGGACCAGCTGAAAAAGCTGCCCTTCGACGGCAAAACGTACGATCTCACTTCGCTCGTGCTGTCGAATCTGGAAAAGCTCGGCATCGGCTGCCTGGTGGCGATCGGTGGCGACGACACGTTGAGCTTTGCGTCCGTGCTTTCCGCGGCGGGATTCCCGGTGGTCGCCATTCCTAAGACGATGGACAACGACGTGCAGGGCACGGAGTACTGCATCGGGTTCTCGACAGCGGTGACGCGAGCAAAACAGTCGATCACACGGCAGCGCACCACCGTGGGCTCGCACGAGCGCATCGGAATTTTCCGCATTTTCGGGCGCGACGCCGGCTTCACCGCACTCTACACGGCGTACGTCACGTCGACGCGCTGCCTGATTCCCGAGCATCCGTTCGAGATCGATCGCGTCTGCGGACTGCTGATGGAGGACAAGGCCAACAATCCCAGCAACTACGCGCTAGTGGTCGTCTCGGAAGGCGCGATCTGGACGCAGGGCGCCGTGAAGGAATACGGCGAGGCGGACGCCTACGGCCACAAGAAGAAGATGGACATCGGCCTGGCGCTTTCGGAAGAAGTACAAAAACGCACGGGACAGGAAACCATGGTCAGCGACCTGACCTACGACCTGCGCAGTGGCGAGCCGGATTCGATCGATCAGATCGCAGCGACTACGTTCGCAAATATCGCCGTCGAGCTGATCCGCGAAGGGGTCACGGGGCGAATGGTCGGCGTACAGAAGGGCTGTTACGCGCATATCCCGCTGCCGGAGGTGAGCCTGGGCGCGCGCAAAGTCGACGTCGCCACGCTGTACAACACGGATCGTTACCGCCCGAATTACCACTCGAAGCTCGGCGCCCCGCTGTTTTTCACCGGGTCCTGACGACCGAATCCCGGCGGGTGCATGCGTCATCTAATCGCTAAAAGCAGCGAGTTTTCGCGTATAATTGAGTTTCCCCGCGGGCCTAGCGACGCGAACGGTTCACCGGGTTTGTCTTCGCGCAGACCGGCCGGCAGACAGGAGTATTTCAATGAAAGAAGGCATTCATCCGGATTATCACGTCGTCACGGTGCATTGCGCCTGCGGCAGCACGTTTGAGACGCGTTCGACCATCAAGGGCAACGCGATTCGCACGGAAATCTGCTCGAGCTGTCATCCGTTTTTCACGGGCAAGCAGAAGCTGATCGATACGGCCGGCCGCGTGGAACGCTTCACGAAGAAGTACGCGGACAAGAAGGCCTCGATGGCGGCCGCGAAGAAGTAGCTGCGCGGCACTTTTCCCCAGGACCGCTTCCGAGCCTGCATGGTCTGAAGCAAAATTCTGAATTTGGCAGCCTTCGTCCCCGCCAAGGACTTCGAGCTTTCTGGACGCTTCTACCGCGACCTCGGTTTTCACGAGAACCGGGGCAACAATTAGGCGTGCGAACTTGAATTGGAAGGCTATTGCTTCCTCCTTCAGAAACTCTGTGTGAAGGATCGTGCGGGTAGTCTCATGATCTGTTTGATGGCAGAACGGACAAGTCGTGGGAGCATATCCAAAGCGTCGGTCTTCCGGAAAAGTACAAGCTCTACATGGCCGAGCTGCCTGAGCTGCAGCCGTGGGGACTTCGCGTGCGGTACCTGACCGACCCTACGGGCGTGCTTTGGCACATCGCCGATCGCCCGAAGTCCTAGCACGAGCCGATCTCACCCTTGTGAGGCGCAATGGAGCGGTCCGGACCTTCGCTCAGAATTGCGACATGCGGCGTATAATGCCGTGAAGATGGCCACGCAATTGTCGCCCGTTCCCGACTCTCCAACCGGATCGCAGGTGGAAACGGCAGCCCCGCGCGTGACGCTGCGCAATGCGTTCGCGCATCCGCTGGATTCGGCGATTGCAGCGGCGCGGACGTGCTATTCGCCGCATCTGGTTGTTCCCGAGGAAGTCACTGAGAAGCAGCGCGTGACGATCGGCGCGGGCACGTATTTCGGCGGACATCACACCGTTTACCAGCACGCGCATTTCGAATTCGGCCTCGAAAACGTGAGCCGGCAATTCGTGTGGTCGTTCCTGCACGCACATCCCTTTTACAATTCCGAACAGCAAAGCCAGCGCTACGTGCGGCTGGACCGCGCGCAGGCTTACGTTCCGGCGGCGAGCGCGCAATTCGGAGCGGACGAGCGCGCGATCTACGAGCGCGCGGTGGCGCGGGCATGGGACCACTATCGCGAGCTGACGCGCGTGCTGGAGCCGACGGCGCGCGAGATTTTGGGTGACATCTGGCACGTGGGCGCGATGTCGCATCCGCGGCGCGCGCAGAAGGTGGCGCGGCAATCGGAAAAGCGGGCGATTGAGGTTGCCCGTTACGTGCTGCCGGTTGCGGCGTTCACCACCATGGTGCACACGATCTCCGGAATCGTGCTGTACCGGCTGTGGCGCATGCAGGCGGCGAACGACACGCCGAGCGAGGCGCGGCACGTGGTGGGCGAGATGGTGGCGCGCGTGCGCGAGGTCGATGCGGAGTTTTTCGACCGCTTCGACAACGGTGCGATGCAGGACATGCCGGAATGGAAGCAATCGCAGGCGCGAGACGGTGAAGCGTTTGCGCGGGAATTCGACGCGCGGCTTGCGGAGCTTACATCGAAGCTGCTGGATTTTTCGCCGCGAGCGATCGAGGCGATAGCCGAAGCTTATCGCGCGGTGATGGGTGTGACGGCGACGGAGTGCGACGACGCGGAAGCACTCGATCGCGTGCTGAATCCGGCGCGCAATCCTTACCGGCGGGAGACGCTGAACGTAGGCGTGCACGCGCCGATGATGCGGGCGCTCGAACACGCGCATTTCACGTTTGCAAAGAAAATCAGCCATACCGCCGATAGTCAAGACCAGCGACACCGGATGGTTCCGGGCTCGCGTCCGCTGCTTACGCTGGCCGACACGCGCTCGCCGGACTACATCACGCCGATGCTGGTCCGCGACAATCCGCCCGCGCTCGAAATTTACCAGCAGGCGATGGAAGAGGCCTGGACCGCGAAGAATGAGTTGCTTGATCGCGGCGTCCCGGTGGAATTCGCTTTGTATCTGCTGCCGAATGCGAAGGCGATCAGGCTGGTGGAATCGGGCTCGCTGCTGCACCTGCTTCACAAATGGACGATGCGCACGTGTTTCAACGCGCAGGAAGAAATTTATCAGGCGTCGATTGAGGAGGTCGAGCAGGTGCGCCGGGCGCTGCCGGTGCTCGGCCGCTACATCGGTCCGCCGTGCTATTTGCGGGCGGGGATTTCGACTCCGATCTGCACGGAAGGCTCGCATTTCTGCGGCGTGAAAGTCTGGCTGGATTTCCCCCACATCGAACGGCGGATTTAGTTCGTGAGAGGCGGAATTGCTCTCGCGGTCGTGATGGCCTTATGGTCACCTGCCCAGCAATGCCCTGCCTTGAAGGAACGCGACGCGCGGTTGCTGAATGCTGCCTGCCAAGGCGGTACGGCGTCCGTGACGCAGCTGCTCATGGAAGGCGCAAATGTGGTGGATGCGAGGGACGTTCAAGACGGCCGCAGCGCGCTCGCCATCGCGGCGGAGGCTGGGCAGACGGGCGCTGCGGCTGCGTTGATCGCCAAGAGCGCGTACCTCGAAAGCTGATCGACGCAGCGCTCGATACAAAAATAGGCGACACCGCCGCTACTGCGCTAGCCGCGGATGTTTGGTTCGATAGACTGATGAAGCAGCTTAGGCGGGAATTTCGGGGACCGCGGCGATGAGGGCTTGCGTGTAAGGATGCTGCGGGGCGCGCAGGACTTGATCGGCAGTGCCGGATTCGACGAATTTCCCGGCTTGCATCACGGAGACGCGTGTGGCGAGCTGCGCGACTACGGGCAGGCTGTGCGAAATCAGGATCAGCGTGAGCGAGAGCTCGCGGCGCAGACGATCAAGCAATTCCAGAATTTGCGCACCGACGGAAACGTCGAGTGCGGAGACGGGCTCGTCCGCAACCACGAGCTCGGGACGCAGAATCAGCGCGCGGGCGATGCCGATGCGCTGGCGCTGTCCGCCGGAGAATTCGTGGGGGTATCGCTCGAGCGCTTCGGCGCCCAAGCCGACGGCGGCAAGGATTTGCGCGACGCGCGCGTTGCGGTCGGAGCGCGAAAGGCGCGGCTCGTGGATTGCCAGCGGCTCACCGACGATCGTGCCAACGCGCATGCGCGCATTGAGCGACGCGATAGGATCCTGGAATACCATCTGGATGCGGCGCCGCAGGGCGCGCAAGTCGGCGCCGCGGGCGCTGCGCCAGTCCTGCCCGCGGAAATTCATCGCTCCCGAATCGGGTTCGATCAGGCGGAGCAACATCCGCGCCAGCGTGGTCTTGCCGCAGCCGGATTCGCCGACGATGCCGAGCGTCTCGCCGGGCGCGAGCGAGAAGCTGACGCCATCGACGCCGACGGAAGGGCCGATCGAGCGCGTGGGATCGCCTTCGGCGCGATGGAGCAGGTTGCCGGCGATGGCGTAACGCTTTCGCAGTTCGCGGACTTCGAGGAGGGCATCGGCGGCCATTTCAGAGTTTTTCGCCAGCGATGAAAAACGTCGTATTCGTGAGGAGGAGCTCGGGCTGGCCGAAGTCGCCGGGCTCGAATCGCGGATGAAACCACGCGGCGTCGCTCGGAATCGATGCTTCCATCAGTCGGCGCGCCTCCGCGTAATTCGGATCGCCTGGTTTTAGGCCGGCGACGAGCATCCAATGGTCGAACGAGCGCGAATTTTCCTCGACGCCGGTTTCGAGCACGCGCAGGCCGTGTGCCGCGAAGTGCCTTTCAAATTCCTCGCACGAGAGCGTGCGCGTGTGCGAGGCGTCACGCAGCTTTTCGATGCGCGTGTTGACCGCGGAAATCGCCAGATCATCCGGCAGGAAAATATCCAGGATGCCGACGCGTCCGCCGCGACGTACCACGCGGGCCATTTCACCGATGTTGCGCGCGGGATCGGGGAAATGGTGAACGCTGTAGCTCGTCACCGCGATATCGAGCGAGGTGTCCGGGAACGGTAGCGATTGCGCGTCGCCGATGGCGAATTCGAGATTGGCCAGACCTTCGGCAGCGGCGGTGCGGCGGGCGCGCTCGAGAATCGCCGGCGTGAGATCAAAACCGCAAATCCAGCGAACGTGGCGCGCGAAACGCAGCGCGAGCGTGCCGGGTCCACACGCGAGATCGACGGCGAGGTCCGCCGGGCCGGCTTTCACCATACGCGCGAGGCGCTCGGCTTCCGCGACGCGGCTGGCGACGGCGTAGTCGCCGAACACTTGCGCGGTACGCGTGAACTGTTCGCGCACCAGATCTTTTTGCTGCTGATGGCTGGCCATTTGAGCGTTCACTTCACCAGTTTATTTGACAAGGATACACCGCGCGCGATGGTTTTCGGATGCAGCGGCGGCGTGAATCAACTCAGGAACGGCCGCGTCACATGCGGCAATGTGCTTCGCGCAGCGTGGACCGAACGAGCATCCTGGCGGCAGCTCGGCGAGCGGGGGAACTGTGCCGGGGATGGCGACGAGCTTTTCGCGGGCTAGGCGCGGCGCTGCGCGGAGAAGGCCTTCCGTATAGGGATGGCGCGGGTGGCGCAGGACTTCATCGGTGGGACCCTGCTCGACCACTCTTCCGGCGTACATCACGGCAACTCGATCTGCGATTTGCGCCACGACGCCGAAATCGTGCGTGATGAAAAGCATCGAAAGCTTCAAGTCGCGGCCGAGCACGGCGAGCAGCTCGAGAATCTGTTTTTGTACGGTGCCATCGAGCGCCGTGGTGGGTTCATCTGCGATCAGCACGCGCGGGCCGGCCGCCAAAGCCATGGCGATCAGAGCGCGCTGGCGCAAGCCGCCGGAAAGCTCGTGGGGATATTGGTGCGCGCGGTGGGCGGGTTCGGCTATCGCGGTGCGTTTGAGCGATTCGAGCGCGCGACGGTGGATTTCATCACGCGCGAGGCGCGGTTCGTGGGCCCGAATCGCTTCCTCGATCTGCGCGCCGACGCGGACGACGGGATTCAGCGCCGTCATGGGCTCCTGAAACACCATGGCGATTTCTCCGCCACGCAGATTCCACATGACTTTGCGTGATGCGGTGAGGAGATTTTCGCCCACGGCTGAGGACGCATCGCTTCCGCCTCCATTTCCGTTTTTGGCGCGCGGGCTGAGCCAGGCTTCGCCCGTTAGGCGCGCGCCTTTCGGTTCGAGGCCCATGAGTGCGAGCGCGAGCATCGTCTTGCCCGAGCCCGATTCGCCAACAATGCCGAGTGTTTCGCCCGCGCCGAGCGCGAACGAGACGTCGTTCACCGGGCGAATCCAGCCGGCTTGCGTCGGCAGCTCGACCGTGAGTCCGAGGACGTCGAGATTGGTGGCCATGAGAACATCATATGTCTGTCCTGCGGAGAGCGCCCGCCATAAACAAACCGTGGTTGCGATCTTTGAGCATCGCGGCACACTAGTATCGGAGAGGGAAACCTATTCAGAGAGGGACTTGCGCCTGTCTTCTATTTCCACGAAGACCCGAGCAAGAGTCTCGCGCTTTGCTGCGCAATGTCACGGTCCAGGATTCCGCCTGAAGAAATCGCGACAAAGTTGCAAAAAGCGCGCGCGAAATCCTAGCGGCGGTCAACTGGGATTACGAAGCGCAGGGCCGTGTGCGTTTCGGAGAAGCGGCAGATTTTGTTGTCGGTGAAGCCGGCGGATTTTCCGGCGGCCATTACGTCGGCTTCGCGGATGTGCCGCTGGCCCTTCGGGTAAACCACCCAAATGGCGCCGTTGCGCTGCATGTGCCGCTCGAGTGACTGGATTCGCGCGAGCGATTTGAGGTCTTCGGCGGCGAGAAAGATCAGATCCGATCCCTTCTGAGGCTTTCTATTCGCTGCGCCTGGCGCGATGGCGGCTAGATCTTTCAGAAACGCAGCATCCTCGACGCCGAGCACCCAGATTCGCTGGCCCGGCTTGACGCCGAGCTTATCGAGGAGCGAGCGGTGCGAATAATCGCGCTCGGGCTCGCGCGGCTTTTTGACGGTCTTGTGCGGCACTGGTACTCTCCTTGCGTAAAACGGGCGAATTATATTACGGTTTTCGGGCTGTCCGAATTACGGCGCGCGAGGGGCGAATCTTGCACAAGCCAAGAGAAAACAAGCGGTCGAGCGACGAAGCGGTGAAGGCGGCCACGGGAAAGGTCTGGGCTGAATGGTTCAAAATCCTCGACAAGGCCGGAGCCAAGAAAATGGTGCACAAAGATATCGCTGCCTACTTCAAAGAGAACCAATCTGTTGGCCCATGGTGGGGGCAGATGGTCGCCGTAGCGTATGAACACGAGCGCGGGCTTCGCGGAAAGTTTCAGAAATGCGATGGTGAGTTCAGCGCGTCCGGCAGCCGGACGATTGCTGCGCCAATCGCGAGGGCGTTTGCTGCGTGGACCGACGACAAGATGCGGAAGAAATGGCTGCCGAACGGCCAGCTTGAAATTACCACGGCGACGCCGGGGAAATGGGTTCGCGGGAGATGGGGCGATTCGCGGCTGAGCGTGGGATTTTACGCGAAGGGCGAGGCCAAGACGCAGGTCGCCATCGACCACGGCAAGCTTTCGAGTTCGAAGGAATCTGCGAAGATGAAGTCTTACTGGTTCCAGGCGCTGAACAGGTTGGAATCCTTACTTGATGCTTGATGGGCCATGAGTGATTCCTACGCCGCCGAAACGACCTTACTTTTCCGTCCTGTCGGCCCGAAAGAACTCGCCCTTATCGAACAATCAGGATTCGCCGAATTCCCTCCAAGGCTTGAAGGACAGCCCTACTTCTACCCAGTGCAGAACGAGGAACATGCCAGGCAAATTGCACGGGATTGGAATGCCAAGGAGCCTGAAATTGGAGCTGGATTTGTAATGCGATTCCGCGTCCAAACGGACTACCCGACACGATTCGAACTACGAACCGTTGGCGCCGCAATTCACCAAGAATACTGGAGTCCGGCCCAGGAGCTTCCTGAGTTCAACCGAGACATCGTCGGAACGATTGAAATAATCGCCGAGCTCCGAGGCCCGCAAACCTAGTAATCGTTGGCGGAGCCTTCGAGGAAAGCGCGGAGCTTGCGCGAGCGCGACGGATGTCGCAGCTTGCGCAGCGCCTTGGCTTCGATCTGGCGGATGCGTTCGCGCGTGACGGCGAACGACTGGCCGACTTCTTCCAGCGTATGCTCGCTGCCATCGTCGAGGCCGAAGCGCATCTTGATCACTTTTTCCTCGCGCGGCGTCAGCGTCTTCAGCACGGAAGAGGTTTGTTCCTTCAGGCTGAGGTTGATGACGGCATCAGATGGCGAGACCACGGCCTTGTCCTCGATGAAATCGCCGAGATGTGAATCTTCCTCTTCGCCGATGGGAGTCTCGAGTGAAATCGGCTCTTGCGCGATTTTCAAAATCTTGCGCACCTTCGCGACGGGGATGTCCATCCGCTTCGCGATTTCTTCAGAGGTAGGCTCGCGGCCAAGCTCCTGCACCAGCTGGCGCTGCGTGCGCACCAGTTTGTTGATCGTCTCGATCATGTGCACGGGGATGCGAATGGTGCGGGCTTGATCGGCGATGGCGCGGGTGATGGCCTGGCGAATCCACCAGGTCGCGTACGTCGAGAATTTATAGCCGCGGCGCCATTCGAATTTATCGACGGCTTTCATCAGGCCGATGTTGCCTTCCTGAATCAGGTCGAGGAACTGCAAGCCGCGGTTTGTGTATTTCTTGGCGATCGAAACGACGAGCCGGAGGTTGGCTTCGATCAGCTCGTCCTTGGCCTGCGCCGCTTCCGCCTCGCCGCGAAGGATCACGCCGATCGCGCGCTTCAGCTCAGCGGGGCTCACTTCGCTCGCCAGTTCGATTTCAGCGAGTTCCTGTCGGCGCGCCCGCAGATCCTTGCGTGCTTCGGCCTGCACTTCGGCCTTTGAAGCTTCCACGCGGCGCTCGAGCTTCACCGTCTCGCGTTCCAGGAAATGAACGCGCTCGACGGTCTGGTGAATCTTGTCGATCAGCCGCTTCTTTTCGAGCGGATTGAAATCGAGCTCGCGCATCAGCCCGGACATCTCGATACGCGTGCGCGACACGGCATACTTCGCGTGGAGGTACGAACGCTTTTTCGCCCGGGGAAGTCTTTCGAGCTTTGCAGCCAGCTTCATCGCCAGCAGGTAGAGCTTGGCGATCTTGTCGATCTGCTTCAGTGTTTCCTTGGTCTTTGCCTCGATCTTTTCTTCGGTCAGCTCCTCGTCGTCGAACTGAACGATTTCCTTGATCGAGCGAGAGCCATTGCGCAGATCCTCGCCGACCTGGAGCAACTCTTTCAGGATCAGTGGCGCGCGCGTGATGGTCTTCAGCACCAGCAGCTGGCCGCGCTCAATGCGCTTGGCGATTGCGACTTCGCCTTCGCGCGTCAGCAGCGGAACGGTACCCATCTCGCGCAAATACATGCGGACGGGATCGTTCGTTTTTTCCAGAGTGCCGGGAGTAAGGTCGAGGTCGCCGTCTTCCGACGCCGCGGCGATCGGCGTGTCATCCTTCGGAGGTTCAGCCCCACCATCCGCATCCGCGGCAGCAAGCGCGGCCTTCGCCGTCGAGAGGTCCTCGTACACATCGATGCCGTAGCGCTCGAAGGTTGAGAGCAAATCGTCGATTTCTTCCGAGGAATGAACCTCGGCGGGCAGAATATCGTTCACCTCATCATAGAGCAGGTAGCCCCGCTCCTTGCCCATGGTGATGAGTTGCCTTACCTGATCGTATTTTTCCTCAAGAGCCAGCGTCACAAATTCTCTCCAATATGCCTAA
>DATNKM010000052.1:0-13551 GCA_035603395.1 Candidatus Acidiferrales bacterium | reverse complement strand
AGTGATGGCCACGGTGATCGAACCGCTTCCCAACGCCATGTTTCGCGTCGAGCTGGAGAACAAGCATCAGGTGCTCGCGCACATCTCGGGCAAGATGAGGAAGAATTTCATCCGCATCCTGGCCGGCGACCGCGTAGCGGTAGAGCTGTCGCCCTACGATCTGACGCGCGGCCGCATCGTGTATCGGTACAAGTAGTTCCAGGCTTTGAGTGTAGTGCCGGGGCCTTCCGCCCGGCAGGTGTTCTGGAAGTTTCGGGAAGGGGATTGGTCCCCTGAAGTTCCCGCGGGGAACGGAGTCAATGAAATGAAAGTCCGGGCATCGGTCAAAAAAATCTGCATGAAGTGCAAGATTGTTCATCGGCGCGGCGTGGTTCGCGTGATTTGCCAGAACCCGAAACACCGCCAGCGCCAGGGTTAGGGAGGAAAGAATGGCACGTATCGCAGGAGTGGATCTGCCGCCGAACAAGCGTCTGTGGGTTGGCCTCACGGCGATCTACGGCATCGGACAGCAGCGCGCGCGTTCGCTCGCAGCAAAGTCGAACGTGGATGCGACGAAGAAGATCAAGGATCTCACCGAAGAGGAAGTGACCCGTCTGCGCGCCGCCATCGAAGCCGAAGGCCAGGTCGAAGGCGATCTCCGCAAGGAGATGCAGATGAACATCCGGCGGCTGATCGAAATTCAGTGCTACCGCGGACTGCGCCATCGCCGGAATCTTCCGGTGCGCGGCCAGCGCACGCACACGAATGCGCGCACCCGCAAAGGTCCGCGCAAGGGCGCCGTCGCAGCCAAGAAGAAAACGATGGCTCGCAAGTAGGGTCTATGCAGCTCCGGTCCGCTGTGGGAACTTGAGGCATTTCGGTCCGGTTTTGACGTTCGGTTTGAATGTAGCGCCCGGGGTCTTCAGCCCGGCATCTTGAAAGGTTCGACACGACGACATGGCAAAAGAACCCAAAGACGCAGCCGCCGCCCCAGCAGCAGGAGCCAAACCGGCCAAGCGGAAAAAAGAATTCCGCAAGAAGAAGGAAAAGCGGATCGTGCCGCACGGACTGGTCTGCATCCAGGCCACGTTCAACAATACGATCATCACGCTTACCGATCCCGAAGGCCGCGTGGTCAGCTGGGCCTCGGCCGGTTCGTCTGGTTTCAAGGGCTCGCGCAAGGGCACTCCGTATGCTGCGCAACAGGCGGCGATGACGGCTGCCGGAGTCGCGCGCGATCAGTACGGAATGAAATCGGTTGAGGTACGCGTGAAGGGCCCTGGCGCCGGCCGCGAATCCGCGGTCCGTGCGCTGGCGTCCTCCGGCCTGCACATCAACGCGATCAAGGACGTAACACCCGTCCCGCACAACGGCTGCCGCCCACCCAAGCGCCGCCGCGTCTAGAATCTGGTTTTTAGGTTTGAATGTAGCGCCGGGGACGGTAGCCCGGCATTGTGAAGGAGACAGTAACTTGGCAAGACATCGTGAAGCAGTTTGCCGGCTGTGCCGCCGCGAAGGGCAGAAGCTCTTCTTGAAAGGCCTCCGGTGTTTTACGGAAAAATGCGCCATCGAAAAGCGCAACTTCGTCCCCGGCCAGCACGGCCAGGCACGCCGTCCGAAGATGGTCGGCTACGGCATCCAGCTGCGCGAGAAGCAGAAGGTGAAGCGCACCTACGGTTTGCTCGAGCGCCAGTTCCGCACGTATTTCGAGAAAGCGGAGCGCACCAAGGGCCCCACGGGCTCGAACCTGATGGTCATGCTCGAGCGGCGGCTCGACAATGTCGTCTATCGCGCTGGCCTGGCCGGTTCGCGCGCGCAGGCGCGGCAGCTCGTGCTGCACGGCCACATCCGGGTGAAGGACCGCAAGGTAAACATTCCCAGCTACCTCGTGCAGGTGGGCGATGATGTCGCACTGAAGGCCAACATGCACGAAAACGCGATGGTGCTCGAAGCGCGCAACCTGGCTCAGAGCCAGGGCCTCGCTCCGTGGCTCGATATCGACCGCGCCAATTTCAAGGCCAAGGTGGTCGCCATGCCGCGCCGCGAAGACGTGCAAACGCCGCCGATGAACGAACAGCTCATCGTCGAGTTGTACTCGAAATAATTTCGGAACCGATTTCGATCATTACGCGAATTGTTAGCGGGCTCGCTTTTTGCGGGCCAGGAGGAAGCAAAATGTGGAAAGGCTTTCAGAAACCAAAGCGGTTGGCGGCCGAACCCGAGTCGCTGACCGACAAGTATGGAAAATTCTCCGCCCAGCCGTTTGAGCGCGGTTGGGGCACGACGGTCGGAAACGCTCTGCGGCGAGCGCTGCTGAGCTCGATCGAGGGCGCGGCCATCACCGCTGTGAAAATCGAAGGCGTGCTGCACGAATTCTCGCCGATTCCCGGCGTGGTCGAAGACGCGACGGACATCATCCTCAACCTGAAGCAGGTTCCGCTCAAGCTCAATACCGATCAGTCGAAGACCATCACGCTCACCGTCGACGTGCCCGGCCCGGTGACCTCCGCGAAGATCGAGGAAGACGCGGATATCGCCGTGCTCGACAAGAACGTTTACATCGCCACGGTCAGCGAAGGCGGCAAGCTCGAACTCGAGCTCCGCGTCAAGAACGGCCGCGGCTACGTCGCCGCCGACCGCAACTTCGACGAAGACCTGCCGATCGGCTACATTCCGATCGACTCCGTCCACTCGCCCGTTCGCAAGGTCAACTACGCTGTCGAAGCTGCGCGCCTCGGTCAAATGACCGACTACGAGAAGCTGACTCTCGAAGTCTGGACCAATGCGGCGATCACGCCGCAGGATTCCATCGGCCTCGCGTCGAAACTGATCAAAGATCACATGAGTATCTTCATCAATTTCGAAGAGCAGCCCGACCTTCCCGAGGAGGCGGTCGAGAACTACGCCGATCCACGCCTCGAATTTCTCGACCGCTCGGTCGAGGAGCTCGAGCTTTCTGTCCGCTCCTACAATTGCCTGAAGAACGCCAACATCCAGAACCTGCGCGAGCTCGTGCAGAAAACCGAATCCGAAATGCTGAAAACCAAGAATTTCGGACGCAAGTCGCTCAACGAGATCAAGGACATCCTGCACAAGATGGGTCTGAGTCTGGGCATGAAGTTCGACGATCACGGCCGCGTGATCTGGCCTCCGCTTCCGAGCCAGACCGCGCCGCCTCCGCCGGAAGGAGACGCTTCGGCGATCTAAGCCGCGGCTGACTCATGAGACACCTTCGATCTGGCTCCAAACTCGGCAAGCAGCCGGCGCATCGACGCGCCGTGCTGCGCAATCTGGTGACGAATCTCATTGAGAAAGAGCGCATCCATACGACGATCCTGCGCGCGAAAGCCGCTCGCCCGATCGCCGAGAAGATGATTACTCTCGGGAAGCGCGATTCGCTCCATGCTCGTCGTCAGGCAGCCGCGTTCTTGATGACTCCGGGCGCGACGCAGAAACTTTTCACGGACCTCGCGCCGCGTTTCGCGGAGCGTCCCGGCGGTTACACGCGGATTATCCGCACCGGTTGGCGTATCGGTGACGGCGCCGAGCTCGCCATTCTGGAATTCATCGGCTCGGAGCTGAAAAAGAAGGACAAGAAGCCCCGCAAACGAGCTGAGGAAAACGCTCCGGAAGAGAAAGAAGAGAAGGAAGCCGTAGCCGCAAAATAACCCGCCGCTGGATCGACAGCTGCGTTTTGTCGAAAGTCCCCGGGCTCAAACCCGGGACTTTTCTTTTTCAGCCGGCTTTTTGTTCCGGCTCGATCTCGCGTCTTTCACGGACGTGGCCGAGCAAGATCACGAGCGCCACAACCAGCTGCGCCGCGATGCCGCCGCTGGTGTCGATCAGCACATCGCCAACGGCTGCGGTTCTCCCTGGAACGAATCGCTGATGAAATTCATCCAGCGAGGCGTAGCAGAGCACGATCGCGACGACGAGCAATGCCCACGCGAAGCGCGTGCCCGGCCGGCCCGCGCGAATCGCGCGCAGTACCAGCAGGCTCAAAATAAAGTATTCAGTGAAATGTGCGCACTTGCGGATGGAATGGTGAATTTGGAAAAGCGTCGCGTCCGCGGCGTGTGGAAAGAGCCAGTGCAGTATCGGAAGGATGATCCGGCTGGTGTTCTCTGCGGTGAAGGCGCCCGTTGAGAAAAGCGAAATCACCACGGCCCAGACCAGCGCCGGCCACCATCGCTTCAGCCATTGCACTCTAAAAATCCCCGGCGGCGTGATTCGGCATTACTCGAGCCGGTAGTTCGGGGCTTCGCGGGTGATAATCACGTCGTGGACGTGGCTTTCGCGCAGGCCAGCGGAGGAAATGCGGATGAAGCGGCTGTTTTCCTGAAGTTCCTTCAAGTTACGAGTGCCGCAGTAGCCCATGCCGCTGCGAAGCCCGCCGACAAGCTGCTCGACGAGACCCGCGAGCGGGCCTTTGTAGGGCACCTGGCCTTCGATTCCTTCGGGGACAGACTTGCCGCGCTCGGCGGTTTCCTGCGCGTAACGATCGGCCGATCCGGCTTCCATCGCGCCCAGCGATCCCATGCCGCGGTAGGATTTGAACGTGCGGCCCTGGTAGAGAATCGTCTCGCCCGGGGACTCTTCGGTGCCGGCAAAGAGGCTGCCGATCATCACGGCGGATGCACCGGCGGCGATGGCCTTGGTGATGTCGCCCGAAAACTTGATGCCGCCATCGGCGATGACCGGGACGCCGCTGCCCTGCGCCGCCCGCGAACACCCCGCGACGGCCGTGATCTGCGGCACTCCGGCACCGGTGACGATGCGGGTGGTGCAAATCGAGCCGGGCCCGATGCCGATTTTCAAGCCGTCCACGCCCAGCGAGATCAAATCGCGCGCGCCTTCGGCCGTGGCTACGTTGCCCGCCACCAATTCGATCTCCGGTAGCTTCGATTTCACGGCGCGGATCGCCTCCATCACGCGGGTGGTGTGGCCGTGGGCCGTGTCGATCGCGAGCACATCCGCTTTTTCGCGGGCCATTTCCTGCGCGCGCTCCAGAAAATCGCCCGTGGCGCCGATGGCCGCGCCCACTCGCAGGCGCCCCTGATCGTCCTTCGTGGCGTGCGGAAATTCGAGTTTTTTCTGGATGTCCTTTACGGTGATCAGGCCTTTGAGGTTGTAGTCCTTATCCACGACAAGAAGTTTTTCAATGCGGTGGCGCTGCAGGATTTTTTCGGCTTCTTCGAGCGTCGTGCCGACGGGCACCGTGACGAGATTTTCCTTGGTCATGATATTGCTGACAGGCTGATCGAGGTTGCGCTCGAATCGGAGGTCGCGATTCGTCAGAATGCCGATCAGCCGATGCCCGCGCGTGACGGGCAATCCCGAGACTTTGTATTTGTTCATGAACTCGAGCGCCTGGCGCACGGACATTTCAGGGCCGATGGTGACGGGGTCGACGATCATGCCGCTTTCTGAACGCTTCACGCGGTCGATCTCCTCGGCCTGCCTGTCAATCGACATATTGCGATGCACGAATCCAATTCCGCCCTGACGCGCAATAGCGATGGCCAGGCGCGCGTCGGTGACGGTATCCATGGCCGCCGCGACGATGGGGATATTCAGCGCGATGCGGCGCGAAAGGAACGTGCGCGTGTCGGCCTGCGCGGGCAGCACATCGGATTTTCCGGGGACCAGCAGCACATCGTCGAACGTCAGCCCCTCCGGGATGACGTAGTCGGAATGGCGCTCGCCTGCGATCTCTTCCTTGGTGGTGACAAACAGCGTTTCTCTAGCCATGTTTCAATTTCCTCATAAAGACGCTGCTCACAAAATTGCTCCCCATAAACACGAAAGCCCAGCGAGGTGCGCTGGGCGTGAAAAAGTTCCCTTGTAGAGGACGGACTTCATTAATCGAGTCATTGTAGTGGCATCGGGAGATGAAAGCAAGTTGGCGGCGCGGGACGAGCGATTTCCAGCGCGAAAATCGGTGCGCGTTTTCTGATACGTAACAACGAATCGGTGTGTCACTTCTCGGGTGGTGCGATCGTTTGTTTTCAATGAGTTATGCTCGAAATCGCTTTACACGGTGTGCCACTTTGCCCGCTGCGTGGAAGCAAGGAGACGGGAACGCATGGAAGCAGAGAGGAGGGTAGGGCGGGGTCGCGGCGCCGAAGTCGCTTGCCCGGCCTCCCCAGCCGGAGACAGGCGCGGGAAGCGGGCCGTGCCGCTGAGGGTCCGGTTGCGGATGGGCGGGCAGGATCGGTTGGGCGAGGCGCGTTCGCGCCTTGCGATTCTTGGGTCATCGGCGGCGTCCTTTCGAAAAACATTCGCGCAGGCTTTGCGCCTTAACGTCAGGCAAGCGGATTCGATTTCGAGCGGTAACCGGCTGAACGTTTAGAAATAGTACAGAACCTTTACTTTTGGCATGGGGTGGCCATCGTCGTGGTCTGCCTGGAGAGGAAAACGGTGACATGGATCGGTCCTGACGCACAATGTGTCGCGCCTGGAGCGCTGGGCGGATGCGCTTGTCGGCGAGGCCGGTCGGCAGAGCCGTCTTCCCTTCGATTATCTATATGGGATTGTTATTCCTTCAAGTGGAAAGTTGAATTGGAATGCTGAAACGGCGGAGCTTAGACTCGCGGCATGAACGAACCCGCTGGAGTTGCATCTCACGCTGGAGTTCTGTTGCCTCCGATGGCCGCGCATTCACGCGGTCCCATTCAACCTACCTGGGAACCGCCTATCAGGCGTCTCTCGATGAAAGATTCTGTCCGCGCCGGAGCGTTTCTGGTTCTGTATCTGGCGCTATATGGAGTTGCCGGATACGCCGGCATTACACTCATCGAATGGGTGTGGATGAAGGTTTTCGGTTAGAAGCGCAGCGCTATTGCAGGCGTTTGCGCAGAAGCTCGACCAGAACGTAGCCGATTAGAGCGGCGACAATCGCAATTTCGAAATTGTTCGCGTCAAAGATATCGCCTACCGCCCAGATGAAACCTCTCTGGCGTCCCGCGCCAGAGCGTTCGAATTCCCCCATCAAAAGATTGGAATAAAACAGGAAAACGATAAATCCGATTTCAATCAACGCGCGGGAGAGGGTTTTCATTTTGGCGCTGCGGACTTTTTGATCAACCGCGGCCAGTATGCCAGCGTTCGTCGCACAGTCAAGGGGAACTGGTCATCGACGCACTCCTATGATTTCGGTTCGAGGCACCCTGGGAACGTCGACGCACAGGACAGGGATCTCCACAGAGGGCAGGGAGCAAGAAAAGAGCGTGAACGCCGGGATCTCGAGGGCGCCGCTGAAAACCGGAATCGCATACGTCCTCGTTTCCTTGCTTTTGCGAAATCCCGGTGGTTGAACACGCGCATTGGCGCGAGTCTCAAGCCGGCGGCGGCTCGATGTTTCGATGCGAAAGAAGCCAGCGGCGAGATCGTCGCGGAAACGGCTGAGGCGCATCGCGCGTGTACCCGCAGATATTCCTTCCTCCGGCGAAGACCGATTCCGGATGCTGCTTGAAGACCTGCACGTGGGCGTAATGATTCTCGGTCCCGGCACGCACGTTGAGTACGCAACCCATGCGGCGCTGGACATGCGGGGGCTCACGGCCGCTCAGGTGCTAGGGAAGGCCGGAGTGGGGCGCGCTCGCTGGGTCCGGAGTTCTAGAGTTTTACCCTCACGTGTTCAGCCGAATTTACGCACGCGTCGAAAATCCTCACTCTGTCTTGATTGAGCTCAATCGACGGAGAAGGAGGGCAGGTTGACAAGTGGAAAGACCATTCGGGTTGTGCTAGTCGATGACTCTCCAAAGGACCTGAATGCCCTGTGTAGTTTCCTGAGAAGACAGGAAGGTATCGAAATTGTCGGGACGGCAAGCCATGGCCTGGAGCTGATGAGTATCGCGGAGGCCCTGCGGCCGGACTTATAAAAAGGGCACATGCCGGAGCGCGTGATGACCGCAATCCGCCGGGTGTTTCCCAGTCTGGTCCAGCCCAGGGAAAATCCCCCCGCAGGATTGTTTGGCGAGCGACGGATGCTCGGAGGCCTGCTGAAGCAAGCGGACAAGTCTCGCGGGCTGCCTTAGTTACCATTCATGGACAGTTGATCCGGCTCCAGCGGTGTGTTTCGGCGGCCGATGCTAGAATTTTTCCAACGCCTCGAAGCACTTCCCGTGGAGGGCCGCATGATCTGCCCGAACTGCGCTTGCGACAATCCCGCGGGACGGAAATACTGCCGCGCGTGCGCGAAGCCGCTGGTAGCTGAGACTGCGCCGGCAACGGCGCGCGTCGTTGCGGCACCGGCTGCGCCGAATTCGATTTCTGCGCCCGTGGCCGCGAAACCT
Source organism: Candidatus Acidiferrales bacterium (assembly GCA_035603395.1). Lineage (GTDB taxonomy): Bacteria > Acidobacteriota > Terriglobia > Acidiferrales > UBA7541 > Palsa-295. The sequence goes on along the minus strand of DATNKM010000052.1, from coordinate 5,275 downwards.
ACGCTCAATAAGTTGGCCGTGGCGAGCCTGGTTTGCGGCTTTCTGGCGCTGATGATTCCGTTTGGGCTGGCGGCGGTTGTGTTCGGGCACCTGTCCCGGGGACAGATTGCGAAAAGCGGCGGGCGCGAGAATGGGAGCGCGATCGCGTTTGCGGGATTGATCCTCGGATACGGGCAGCTGGCGATTTTTGGCGTGATTCTGCTGGGACTTCTGGGGTTCGTGCAGGATATTCGCCATCACATTAACAACGCGGATCCGAACACACGCGCGGCGCTACTGGAGCGGATGGCGCACGGCGATCCGAACGCGGTGACGCCGGCGAAAAGCGCGCGCCAGCAGGAGGCGGCGATTCAGGCGCTGCATCTGATTCGCGCGAAGGAAACAGAATATATCGCCGGACACCCGGATGAAGGCTATGCGTGCCAGATGTATAAAATGGGATTCGATCCGGGTGGTGACACGGAATTGAACACGCTGTTCCGCGAATCCGATTACGATACGAAATTCTTTCGCTGCGGGTTGGTTCCCGGGGTAGCTCCCGGGACGCTGCTCGCACCGCCGACGTACCTGATCATTTCTGTTCCGCGGAGCGCGGGGAATCCGGCGGATGCGCCGGCGTTTTGCCTTGACCAAGTGAACGGGATCGAGCAGTACAACGACGAAGAGTGGCGCGATGCGATCGGCGCGATCGCGACTTCCCATTCCGATCCCTGCCCGCTGACGGGCATACATATCGACTAGCCGTCGTACCTCCCGAGCTCGATCCACATCTTTCCTGCCGCGACAGAGGTTTGCCAGAACGCGCCTGAGTGATTAACATGTAGGCGTAGTGAGACAATTCCGCCCGCATCCGAGGTTGCGCAACGGACATTTGATGACCGTTGTGTCGGCTTTCTGGCCACGCTCGTTTCCACGGTTGCCCGCCGCGACGCATCGACTATTTGAGGTGGAGCAGGGAACACAGGTGCGCGGGGAGTGCAACTGGCAGGAGGACCGGCGCGCGCATTCCACGCTCGTGCTGCTGCATGGACTTGAGGGCTCGAGCGATTCAGGTTACATGCGGGGCTGCGCGGAAAAGGCCTTCGCTGCGGGATTCAACGTGGTTCGGATGAACCAACGGAATTGTGGCGGCACGGAGCATCTGACGCCGACACTCTATCATTCGGGGCGAAGCGCCGATTTGCGGGCGGTGCTGGCGGAGCTCGTCGAGCGCGACGGGCTGGGCGAGATTTTTCTTGTGGGCTGGTCGATGGGTGGGAACCTGGTGCTGAAGATGGCCGGCGAGTTCGGATCCAAGGCGCCCGAGGAATTGCACGGAATCGCGGCTGTGAATCCGTGTTTCGACTTGGCGGCATGCGTGGATGCGCTGGGTGAGGCGCGGAATTTCGTCTACAGCCGGCATTTCGTGCGGAAGCTGAAGCGCCGGATGCGCCGGAAGGCGCAGCTGTTTGGTGGGATTTACTCGCTCGACCAGCTGTCGCGCGTGCATACCGTGCGGAATTTCGATGGCATGATCACGGCGCGGTATTGCGGCTTCCATGACGCCGATGACTACTACGCCCAGTCGAGCGCGATGCACGTGCTGGGGGCAATCCAGGTGCCGACGCTGATTTTGACGGCGCACGACGATCCCTTCGTGCCGTTTTCCACTTTTTCGCATGAGGCGATGCGGAACAATTCGTTTATCCGGCTGGTGGCGCCGGAGCATGGCGGGCATTGCGGGTTTATTTCCGACGAGCATGGGGAGGAGAGGTTCTGGTCGGAGGCGCGGGTCGTGGAGTTTTGCGCGGAGCAGCGGGAACTCGGAGTTAGGGAGCTGGGGGGGCGGACCGGTCGCGAGAGTTCTGCCGGAGGCGAAACTTCAGAAAAACGCCGGCTGGAAGCCGGCGCTACGATGGGAGGCGCTTAACGGCTTCGAGTGCGAGGGCGTGGAGGCCGTGGCCGCCTGCGGCTACGTAGTCGATGATTTGTTTGCGCATGCGGGGTTCCCAGAACGATTTGAGATGATCGGTAACGCCGGCTAAGGCTTCGTCGTGCGGGTAGCTGGCAAAAAACATGGCGATTTGGTTCGCCATGTGGACCATGTGTTCCTCTTCCATGTTCTGTCGTGCGCCGAGTGGCGGGCTCAGTCGTTGGCCGTCGATTCCTTTTCAATTTGCGTGGTGAGACGGCGCGTTTCGAGGTAATTCTCCTGCCATTCCGACATGTGGCGCGCGAGCTGCACTTGCACCGCCGTGACTTTGTACTCGGGGCAGTTCGTGGCCCAGTCGGAAAATTCCGTGGTGACGACGTTCGCGCCGGTCATGGCGTGGTGGAACGTGGTGTAGACGACGCCCGGCTGCATGCGCTCGGAAATGCGCGCGGGGAGAGTAATGTCTCCTGAGCGGCTGGCGAGCGAAACGAGATCGCCTTCGTTGATGCCGCGATCTTCGGCGTCGGACGGATGGATATCCAGGACGTCCATGTCGTGCCAGCGATTGTTGTCCGTGCGGCGGGTTTGCGCGCCGACGTTATACTGCGAAAGAATTCGCCCCGTGGTGAGGATCAGGGGGAAGCGGGCGTTGACGCGTTCGTCGGTCGGCACGAATTCGGTCAACATGAAGCGGCCCTTGCCGCGGACGAAGCCGCCAATGTGCATGATCGGCGTTCCGAGGGGGGCTTTGTCGTTGCACGGCCACTGGACGCTGCCTTCGCGGTCGAGCAGATCGAAGCTGACGCCCGCGAAAGTGGGCGTCAGGCGCGCGATCTCGTCCATGATTTCGGACGGATGGTTGTAATGCATCGGGTATCCAAGGGCGGTTGACAGCCTCATCGTGACCTCCCAATCGCCCAAGCCCGCCAGGGGCTCGATAGCTTTACGGACGCGACCAAGGCGGCGTTCGGCGTTGGTGAAGGTGCCGTCTTTTTCCAGGAACGACGCACCGGGCAGGAACACGTGCGCGTAGCTGGCTGTTTCGTTGATGAAAAGATCCTGAACGACGACACATTCCATGGAGGCGAGGCCGCGGGACATGTGCTGCGTGTTGGGATCGGATTGAACGATATCCTCGCCCTGACAATACAGGCCCTTGAACGTGCCGTCGATGGCGGCGTCGATCATGTTGGGAATGCGCAGGCCCGGTTCGGTCTGGAGCTTGACGCCCCAAGCCTGTTCGAAGGACTCGCGCACGGCATCCTGCGAGACGTGGCGGTAGCCTGGATATTCGTGGGGGAACGAGCCCATGTCGCAGGAGCCCTGGACATTGTTCTGTCCACGCAGGGGATTGATGCCCACGCCGTCCTTGCCGAAGTTGCCGGTGGCCATGGCTAGATTGCACATCCCCATGACCATGGTGGAACCCTGGCTGTGTTCGGTGACGCCGAGGCCGTAATAAATGGCGCCGTTGCCGCCGGTGGCGTAGAGGCGGGCGGCGGCGCGGACATCGGCCGCGGGAACGCCGGTGTATTTTTCCATGGCCTCGGGCGAATTTCTTTCTTCGGCGACGAACTTGCGCCATTGGTCGAAGGCAACCAGATCGCAACGCTCCTGTACATATTCTTCGTTGACCAGGCCCTCGGTGACGATGACGTGGGCGAGCGAATTGATCATCGCGACGTTGGTGCCGGGGAGCAGTGGCAGGTGGCAATTGGCTTTGACGTGTGGCGTCTTGACGAGATCGATCTTGCGCGGATCGACGATGATGAGGCGCGCGCCTTCGCGCAGGCGGCGCTTCATTTGGGAGGCGAAGACCGGGTGCGCGTCGGTGGGATTCGCGCCGATGATCATGATCACGTCGGCGGCTTGGACCGAGTCAAAATCCTGCGTGCCGGCGGAGGTGCCGAGAGTGGTTTTCATTCCGTAGCCGGTGGGCGAATGGCAAACTCGGGCGCAGGTGTCCGTATTGTTGTTGCCGAAGGCGGCGCGGATCATTTTTTGAACGAGATAGGTCTCCTCGTTCGTACAGCGCGATGACGTGATCCCGCCGATGGAATCGCGGCCGTACTTAGCTTGAATACGCTTGAACTCGCTGGCGGTGTAATTGATCGCTTCGTCCCATGTAACTTCGCGCCAGGGATCGGTGAATTTGGCGCGGATCATGGGCTTGAGGATGCGATCTTTGTGAGTCGAGTAGCCATAGGCGAAGCGGCCCTTGACACAGGAATGGCCGTGATTCGCTTTGCCGTCTTTATTTGGCGTCATGCGGACGACTTCGTTGCCGTTCAGTTCCGCGTTGAACGAGCAGCCTACGCCGCAATAGGCGCAGGTGGTAACCACGCTGTGATCGGGGCGGCCCCGTTCGACCACCGATTTTTCGAGCAGGGCGTCCGTTGGGCAGGCCTGTACGCAAGCGCCGCAGGAGACGCATTCGGATTCCATGAAAGGCTTGTCGCCGGCGGAAACGAACGAGGCGAAGCCGCGGCCGTCGATGGTCAGCGCGAAAGTTCCCTGGACTTCTTCGCAGGCGCGGACGCAGCGCGAGCAGACGATGCACTTCGACTGGTCAAATTCGAAGTAGGGATTCGAATCGTCCTTCAGGCCGTCCTGGTGGTTCTTGCTCTTGTAGCCGTAGCGAACCTCTTTCAGGCCGACGGCGGTGATCATCTGCTGGAATTCAGTGTTGCCGCTCGCGGCGTTTTCAAACATCTCACGCGGATAGTCGGACGCGTAGAGCTCCATCACGCCCTTGCGTAGCTTTTCAAGCTTCGGCGATTGCGTGCGAACTTTCATGCCGTTCTCACAGGGAGTGGTGCAGGACGCGGGGAAACCGCGGCGGCCTTCCACCTCGACGAGGCAGAGACGGCAGGACCCGAACGGCTCGAGATTGTCGCTCGCGCAGAGCTTGGGGACTTGAATGCCCGCCTCCGCAGCGGCGCGCAAGACGGACGTGCCGGCGGGAGCACTGACGGGCTTGCCGTCGACCTCGATCGTCACCAGAGTTCCGGATATCCGCTTCGGCGTTCCGTAGTCCGTTTCTCGTATCAGCGCCATGATGGGGCCTCCTGAGTACGACCGGCCGCCTGAGGAGGGGGCGGAGGAGCCGGTTTATCAAAATCCTGGGGAAAATGGCGGACCGCGCTCTGTACGGGATAGGCGATCAAGCCCCCGAGCGCGCAGAGCGAGCCGTCGGTGAGCACTTCGCACAGATCGCCCAGAAGTTCGAGGTTTTTCTCGCGATCTTCATTGGCGATGATGCGGTCGATCACCTCGACACCGCGCGTCGAGCCGACGCGGCAGGGAGTGCACTTGCCGCAACTTTCCACCGCGCAGAATTCCATGGCGAACCGAGCCTGGCGG
>DATNKM010000042.1:0-3128 GCA_035603395.1 Candidatus Acidiferrales bacterium | reverse complement strand
AATCAGGGTGTACGGCCGCGTCTTAATCGTCTCGGTGAACTCGTTCATGTTGTCGGTAATGTGCTTCAGGTTGTCGAGAATCTCATCGAGATTTTCAGAGTTCGCGTTCAGCGTGCTGTTCAACTGGCCGGTGATGTTGACAGCCTGATCGAGCGACTGGCGCAGCGAGGCGATCGCCTTGTGGAGATCCGGGCGATCTTCGCCGATCACGGCGTCGATATGCGAAAGCGTGTCGTTGGCCTGGGCCGCCGTCTTATTGAAATTATCGATCAGCGGATTGAGCTTCCCGCTCATCGCGTTCACGTTGTCGAGCGTGTTCTTGAGGTTGGCGCGGTTTTCGGCCAACATCCCGTGCAGCTCGGCCACGGTGCCGGAGATATTCTTGCGGTTCTCGTCGTTGAGAAGATCGTTCACGCGGTCGAGCGTGACTTTCAGCGTGACGACGCGATCGTTCAGGTTGTTGATCAGGCTGTTGGCGTTCGGCTCGAGCTGCGCGATCATGCCGGCGACGTCCGCCAGGCTGGTGTATTCCACCGAGTTCAGCACCGCGCCTTTTTGAGCACGGGGCGCAGTCAACGAGCCGGGCCTGATTCCCAGGAAATTATCGCCCAGCGGGCTGTTGCTCGTGATCTCGGCGAGGCTGTCCGTTTTCACCGGGACGCTGGGATCGACCGCAAAATCGATCTCCATCCGCGTGGAATTCGCTGGATCGCTCGCTACCTTTTCAACGCGGCCGATCGGAGGACCGCCCGCATAGCGAACTTCCGAGCCGGGAGCGAGCCCGCCCGCGTTCTTGAAGAAGGCGCGATAGGAGGTGGTGCCCTTGCCGAAAGTTCCGGAAAGCAGCAGCACGACGACGACGAGCAGGGCAGCCGCCACCAATGTGAACAGCCCTACTAATACGCTTTCGCGCTTCGATTCCATGCTCTCCCTCGCAAATTCAGACGCAGGATCGCTCGACGGACCGCTTCCGACCACGCCCCCAAAAGGTGCGGAAGTATATCACGTGCGTGCGTTTTGCCAACCTCAACGCCGGTCGGGCGCGTTTTCGCCCGTGAGCATCTGCAAATAATCGATCTCCGCCGACACCTCGGGTTCCGGAACGCGGTCCAGGAACTGGCGGACGCGCGGGTTCGTGTCGGCGCGCAGCTGGTCCGGGGTTCCGTTGGCGACGACATACCCTTTGTCCAGCAGTATCATGCGATCGGCGATCAGGAAGGCGCTGGCCAGCTCGTGGGTGACCACGAGAATCGTGATGCGAAACGCCTTCTTCAGTTTCAGAATCAGTTCGTCCAGGCCCGCCGCGATGATCGGGTCCAGGCCGGCCGATGGTTCGTCGAAAAACAGGATCTCCGGGTCCATTGCCAGGGCGCGGGCGATCGCGGCGCGTTTCTTCATTCCGCCGCTCAATTGCGCCGGCATGTAGTTTTCAAATCCCGAAAGGCCGACCTGGTCGAGCTTCAGGCGGACCACGATCTCGACCGTGGAATCGTCGAGCTGCGTGTGTTCTTTCAGCGGCAGGGCGACGTTCTCACCCACGGTCATCGAACCGAACAGGGCGCCGCTCTGAAACGACATGCCCATTTTCTTGCGTAGCTCGTCACGCTCTTCTTCGCCCATGGCCGCGAAATTTTTCCCGTGAATCATGATTTCGCCGGAGCTGGGGCGTTCCAGACCGACGAGGGTGCGCAGGAGGGTGCTTTTGCCGCAGCCCGACCCGCCCATAATCACCAGCGTCTCGCCGGATGGGACTTCAAAGTTCACCCCATGGAGAATTTCGCGCGTGCCGTAACGAACCCGGAGGTCACGCACGGAGATGGCCACGCCCTCAGAATCGCGGGACGAAACCGGCGGTGTGAGTTTGTTGGCCATGCGCTTACTTGACCGGCGCCGTGAAATAGAAGATCGCGGTGAAAACCAAATCGACCGCGATCACGAAGAAAATCGATTTCACCACGGCGGACGTGGTGGACCGGCCTACCTGCTCGGAACCGAGCCCGGTGGAAAATCCCTCGCGGCAGCCGACCGCGGTAATCGTCAGGCCGAACATCACGCTCTTGATGAGCCCGCTCACGATGTCGCGCGTGTCGAGAGCGTCGAGCGTGGCGTGCATGTACGTACCCCAGGTAAAGCCGGCGTTGCTGACGCCGAAAATACCGCCACCGCACACGCCCATCAGGTCGGCCCAGGTGGTCAGACACGGCATCATCAGAATCATCGCCAGGAATTTCGGCGCCACCAGGAACCGTACCGGTTCGAGCGCCATTGTCTCCAGCGCATCGATTTCCTCATTCACCTTCATCGTGCCGATTTCCGCGGCGAAAGCCGAACCGGAGCGCCCAATGACCATGATCGCGGTCATCAAGGGGCCCAGCTCGCGGGTCATCGATATGGCCACGGCGCTGGCGACCAGTTGCAGCGCACCGAGCTGGCGCAGCTCGTAAGCTCCCTGCAGGGCGAGAATCAATCCGACGAAAAACGCGATCAGCGAAACGATGGGAATCGCTTCGACGCCAACCGACATCGCCTGGTGAATCGCGCGGGGCCAGCGCAGCGGATGTCCGCGAAACGGCTCGATGAATACGGCACGCGCGGCGCCGCCGGTCAGTTTCGCCAGGCTGCCAACATAGGCCACGCCGTCAGTTGTGGCTTCGCCGATGCTTTCGATGATGGGCATTCGAGATTCGAACAGGCCGAAAGGCTATTTCGGGCTCGTGCCTCCGGCGAGCGCCTGATCTTCGGTGTCGTAGACTTCGAAGACTTTCAACAGGCGCGTCAGCTCCAGGACTTCGCGCGTCGTGCGGCTCAGGCCGTAGAGCGCGAATCCGCTCTTCATGTCACGGGAGATCTTCAGGCCCTCGACCAGCGAAGCCACGCCGGCGCTGTCGATGTATTTGACATTCAACAAATTCACGATCACACGCTTGGCGCGCTTTTCTTTCAGAAGGTCCAGCAGGGTTTTGCGAACTTCGGGAGTGTTGTAGAGCGTGATATCACCGGTTACATCGACAATCGAGGCGTTGTCAACTTGACGCGTGGATATGTTCATCCGCTGGGCACCCTTTAGCGCAGGAGTGTTTTGCCAGAGATTGAGAGCTTATGCAACCCTTTTCGAGCTGCGTAGTAGG
>DATNKM010000021.1:0-37030 GCA_035603395.1 Candidatus Acidiferrales bacterium | reverse complement strand
TGTCATCGGCTTTTCCAGCGGATACGCGGAGCCGATTTCGATCTTGATCTGCTCGGCGGTGCGTTCGCCGACCAGCAGATTGTACTTGCGCTTCAGGTAGTGCATCACGGACTCGTCCATCTCATTTCCGGCCACGCGGACTGAGCGCGAATAGACGATGCCGCTCATCGAAATCACGGCGATGTCCGTGGTGCCGCCGCCGATATCGACGACCATGTTTCCCGAAGGCTCTTCGATGGGCAGACCCGCGCCAATCGCCGCTGCCATGGCCTGTTCGACGAGATAGACCTCGCTTGCTCGAGCGCGATAGGCAGAATCCTGCACCGCCCGCTTTTCCACCGGCGTGATTTCGCTGGGCACTCCGATGACGATCCGCGGGTGAACCAGCACGCGCCGGTTGTGCGCCTTCTGGATGAAGTAGGTGAGCATCTTCTCCGTCACCTTGAAATCGGCGATCACTCCGTCCTTCATCGGTTTGATGGCAACCACGTTCCCCGGCGTGCGGCCGAGCATTTCCTTGGCCTCGCGCCCGACGGCGACCACTTCGCCGGTATTTTTGTTGATGGCCACGATGGAAGGCTCGTTGACGACGATGCCCTTGCCGCGCGCAAACACCAGCGTGTTCGCGGTCCCAAGATCGATGGCCAGGTCGGAAGAGAACAGGCTGAAGACCGACCGCATGTTGAAGCCGTTTTTGTTAACCAAGTCCGTTCCTCTCCGAATGTGTGCGAGCGCTGCCGCAACAGCCCGCCGGCCGGTTGTGAAGACTTAGACTTCTGCGACCTGTACGAACGTGCGCGAACTTACGGAATCACCACATCGACCCGCTTGATCGCCGTGCCGCCCCGACGGTTCTGGCCCGTGATCACAATCGTGTGGCTCCCCCGCGTCATGGGGTCGGTGAAATACCGGAAATGCCCGTCCGGTTTGATGTCCGCCACAGCCGCGCCGTTGATGATCAATGCGGCGCCGGGCTCGGTGCGTCCGATCACCTCCACCACGTTGCCCTGCAACTCCGTATCGTCCACGGCGAGGAGCATGTCCTGCTCCTTGCCCTGCGCGACCAGAGTGAACTTGTACGACTCGCTGGAATCGCTGACGTTGTTCCCGTCATCGATTGCACGCACGCGCCAGAAATAATCGCCGGGATCCAGGCCTACGATATCGATGGCGGTCGCGGCCGTCTTCTTTTCCGTCACAATGTGATTGAACATCGTGGTGGTGCTGACCTCTACATCGTAACTCTTTGCCGTCGCCGCCGCCTTCCATGAAAAATGAATCGGATCATGCTTGGGATCAGCGAGGATGATCGGCTGCAGGTTCAGAGGCTCAGCCAGCTGCGGAGGCGCCAGGACCTGCGATTTCGTGATCCCGCCGGAAGGCGCGCCGGTCGGGAACGTGGCGCGCTCGTACTGCGCGATATCGACGTGCTCGGTGCCGCGGTCCAGTTCGGCGCTTCCGGCGTCCACGGTGATCTGCTGTTCCTTGGTTTCGGGGTCGCTGCGGACGGCTGCGCGGCTATTTTCGCGCAGCGACGCGACCGCATTTTCAAACGAAACTTCCGCCTTCGATCCGGGGACCTGCCACGTGGCGGTCTGCAGGTCGACCTGGCCGGAACTAATGTGCACGCCCACTTGCGAAGCGTGATCCCGGTCTACCAAATTTTCTTCCACCGTGACCAGCGTATCGCCCTTGACTGTGTACGTCGTGCCGTCGGCGAATGCGATGCGCGCCACACCCTCCGAGCTGGTCTGAATCAAGTCGCCCTTATCGAGCGTCACCTGATAATCGGCATTCACCCACTGGACGGAATTGACCTTCTTCACCTGCACTCGGCCGTCAAGATTTACGAAGCGCGCCTGCCGCGAGGATGGATTGGCTACGCCGCCATCGGGCGGGCCGGAAGCAGCCGAGATTTTCTTCAGGACCGCATTGGAAAAATCAGGGAACACGAGGTAGACGCACGCTAGCAGAATCGCCATCACCACCACCGCGTAGAGGACCACGGTGCGATACTTCACCGTGTGCCAATACACCTCCACCCGCGTGACTTTTGGCTTCGCAGCAGCGCCGTTTTTTGTGTCAGTCGTCATGAGCGGGGGTCAATCAAAAAACTTAGCATAGGGGTAGGGCCCTTTCAACAAAGCCACGGACGACGTGCGCAAGCTCTAACCCCCTCTGTATGCGTGTTTTCGCGGTCCTTTCGAGCGGGGACTGGCAACAGACTGATTCAATGGGACCTTGCGGCGCTGATCGGACGGATAGACATTTTGGCGGTTGACCGGAGGGGGCCGATTGACGACACTAGACGCCAGAAAGAGCGCATCGCGCCGCAGGCCTGGCGTTCGTGGGCCTGGAGGAAAGAGCCATGACAGACCGAGTACAAGAAATTCCGGGCGAGATTCTGCCGCCGGCCCGATTGATGCTGACACCAGGACCTTCGTGCGTCGAACCGCGCGTCTATCGCGCGATGGCCGCGCCGATCGTGGGCCATATGGACCCGTGGTTCACGCAGATGATGGACGACGTGCAGTACCTGCTCGGCCTCGCGTTCCAGACCAAGAACCGCATTACCTACCCGATTTCCGCGTCGGGTTCCGGCGGTATCGAAGCCGCGGTGATGAACGCCCTCGATGCCAGCGATGAATGCATCGTGTGCGTCAACGGCGCATTTTCCGAGCGCATGGCCATTATCGCGGAGCGCATTCCCTCCGTGAAGGTGATTCGCGTCGAGGCGCCGTACGGGCGCACCGTCGATCCGCAGGACGTCCTGCGCGCGGGTAAAGGCCGCAAGATCAAATTCGTCGGACTCGCGCATGGCGAAACCTCGTCCGGCATCGTCCAGCGCATCGAGGACTACCGCAAAGTCGCGGACGAGCTCGGCGCTCTGCTGATCGTCGATACCGTTGCCACCCTCGCCGGAGTGCCGCTCAACGTGGACGAGCAGCGCATCGACATCTGCTTCAGCGGATCCCAGAAAGCGATCAGCGCCCCGCCGGGAATGGCGCCGATCACCGTGAACACGCGCGTCGAGGAAGTGATGCAGGCGCGCAAGGAGCCCGTCTGGAGCTGGTATTTCGACATGACCTCCGCGATGAACTACTGGGGGCACGAGCGGCTCTATCATCACACTCCGCCGATCACGCTGATTTACGCCATGCGCGAGGCTCTGCGCTCTGTGATGGAAGAATCTCTGGAAGGGCGCTGGGAGCGGCACGCGCGCAATCAGCAGGCTTTGATCGCCGGACTCGAAGCCATGGGTCTGGAACTGTTCGTGAAGAATCCGGCGGATCGCCTGGTCACGGTAACGGCGATCAATATTCCCGCCGGAATCGAAGACGGCAGAGTCCGCCGCCAGCTGCTCGATGAATTCAATATCGAAATCGCCGGCGGATTCGGCCCCATCAAGGGCAAAATCTGGCGCGTCGGATTAATGGGCTATTCGGCGCAGGAAAACAACGTGCTGCTCTTCCTCGCGGGACTTGAAAAGACACTCGCCGATCAGGGCTTCCGCCTGCCGGCCGGCGCGGGAGTGGCCGCGGCGCTGAAGAGCTATCAGCATGCCTCGCAGCCCGCCGCCGTGGGCGCAAGAAAGTAGAGGGCTGATGGCGAAGCCGCCGGTTTCCACGCGAATCCCCAACGTTGGCTCGATGAGCGAATTCATCGGCGCGTTCGACGTGCCCTCGAAGGTGACGGACTACGTCTACAAATGCCGCTTCTCGCACTGCTGGAACGGCATCGCCACCCGCCACAGCGACACCATGGATTGCAAGTTCTTCGTCGACGGCAAGGGTGTGATCCTCGGCCTCGCGCATCCCGGCTTCGTGAAATTCCGCGAGCGCGCCGGCCGCAATCTATCGGACCGCGAGGCTAGCTACATCGGCGCCGAATACTTGCGCGGCCGCCTCGAACAGGAAGACGAGCACTCGCTCTACGACGTCTCCACAGCCGACGTATTGCGCGCCATCGAAAAACTTGGCCTCCACTAGAGTTCCATGAGCGCGTTCGGCGCGACCCGCTTCGCGCCCGCCGGGAACGGAGCAAGCCCCCCTAATTCGCGCCTTTCCATTGCGCGAACCACCCATACTCCTGCACGCCTTCCTCTTCAATCTGCCGCGTCCACGCGTTCAGCAGGTTCGACCGGTCGAAATAGCCAATCATCCGCCGCGGGTCCTCGCGGCTCACCACCGGTAACCGCCCCACCTTGTGGCTGACCATGCGATGCAGCGCGTCGTGCACGAATTCGTCGGGGTACGCGACGATTGGAACGGCGGTCCCCGCTTCGAGCACGGTTTCGCGGCCCTCGGGATCGGTTTCGAGGGCGCGCAACATGTCACCCTGCGTGATCACCCCCGCCAGCCGCCCCTCTTTGTCCGCGATCGGCAGTCCCTGCGACAGAGTGAGCCCGTTCTCGCTTCTGCCGATCCGCGCCGCCAGACCGGCCACGCTCGTATCGGCGGCAATCGGCGGCACGTCCGTGCGCATCACCTCGCTCAGCCGCACGCTGTGCAGCACGCTCGCTTCGTACTCGCCCGGCACATGCAGGCCGCGCCGAGCCAGTTTCTCCGTCATGATCGACGTCTTCAGGTAGCGCAGCGCGATCAGGTCCGCGATCACGCAACCCAGCATCAGCGGCAGGATGGCGTTGTAGTCGCGCGTAATCTCGAACGCGAACACGATAAACGCAAACGTCGCCCGTGAAGCCGCGCCGAAAACCGCCGCCATCGCTACCAGCGCAAACGCTCCGGGCGAAAGATGCGCGCCGGGGACCATCGCGTTCACCGTCATCGCAAACACTCCGCCCAGCGCTGCGCTCGACATGAACATCGGCGCCAGCAACCCGCCCGACGTTCCCGACCCGAGCGAAATCACCAGCGCCAGCGCCTTGAAAACGCAGAGCAGCACCAGCAGCTTGAGCGTCAGGTTGTTGTTCAAAATGTCGGAGATCGTGTCGTAACCGACGCCCAACACGCGCGGAATGAAAAATCCGATGATGCCCAGACCCAGGGCGCCGATCGCTGGATGCCACAGGTCGTCGATCGGCAGCCGGTCGAAATGGTCTTCCACGCAGTAGAGCAGCTTCGTGAAGCCGATCGCGGCGATCCCGCAAATCAGGCCCAGCAGCAGATAGAACGGCAGCCCGCGCGGCACGTCGAAATTCACGTTCCCCATGCTGAACATCGAACGCTGCCCGAACAGCACGCCGCGAACGCTCGTAGCCAGCGTGCAGGCGATCACCAGCGGAATAAATGATCGTGCGCGAAATTCAAAAAGCAGCAGCTCGATCGCCAGAATCACGCCGGCAATCGGCGTGTTGAACGTAGCCGCCATGCCCGCACCCGCGCCGCAAGCCAGCAGCACTTTCCGCTCGGACGCAGTCGTCGAGATCATCTGGCCCACCAGCGAGCCGACCGCGCCGCCCGTCTGAATGATGGGTCCCTCCGCGCCAAATGGGCCGCCTGTGCCGATGGCCATCGCGGCCGACAGCGGCTTCAGGATCGCCACGCGCGCTTCAATTCGGCTGCGCGAAGTCAGCACCGCTTCCATCGCTTCCGGAATTCCGTGGCCTTTGATTTTCGGCGAGCCGTACTTCGCCATGAACCCGACGATCAAGCCCCCGATCACGGGCATCAGGATGATCCACGGACCGACGTGCGTCTGGTCGGGGCTGCGGAAATGGATCGAGACCACGTGGTAGAACGTCAGGTTCGTAAACAGCGCAATCAGGTCATACAAAGCGTAAGCGATGAGTCCCGCGAGTACACCGACGAGCGCGGCCAGCAGCGAAATCCACCCGACGCGGAAGCTTCCTACAGGGATCGGCGTGTTTCGGTTTGCAATCGAAGTCATGGCCGGAAGAACTCCAATCAAACGCTCGATTCTTGGGCGGCTCGGCAGGATGCGTCAACGCCGGCGGCTGAGGCGAGCGCGACGCGCCACGACACGTGAAAGCACCTGGACCAATCGCGGCTCGGTGGTGCGCAACTCATCGCGGTGGGCGAGCGAAAGTTTCGCCAGCAACTTCTCGGCGCGCCCGGTCAGGCGCAGCCGAACTTCCCGGCGGTCGCGGCCATCCCGCGACCGCCGGATCCACCCCCGACCTTCGAGCCGGCGGCTCAACTCGACCGCGCTGTGATGGCGGATTTGCATTCGCTCTGCCAGCAACCCAACCGTGGTATCGAGTTCCGGCCGCCCCTTGATCGCCAGAAGCGCCTGATGCTGCTGCGGCTCGATCCCTGCCTCGCGCGCCGCGGCCTCGCTGAAGTTCAGGAAACGGCGGATTTCGTAGCGAAAGGCGGCCAGCGCCGAATAATCGATCGCTTGTGTGATTCGTCGGCTCACCGGTGCAAATTATATCGTAGTACGATACAAAATGAAAGTGAACGTGCCTGTACTATTTTTAGACGGACGATCGATCCCCTGCTCCGGAAACTCGCCCCAGCCTGCTTCGATCGTTTGAAACAGACGTAAACGTCGCACGCGAAGCCCCGCTTGGCCGGCCCTTTGGATGAGAGCTTGATGCTGTTTGACTACCGAATATTCAGTGGCGTTTGTCGGCCGTTCGGGTAAAAGCGCCCGCCTGTCGTCCCACGAAACACGCCTGGCTCAGTCGCGGCTTTTGCCACGGGTTACGTTGCCAAATCGCAAACGAAGGGCGCCCTGGCAAAGTGACGCACAAGACGAATGTTCTGGGAACAGACTCCCGAGACTCGAACGGGAATTTGCGCTGCGAAGAAAGAACAGAAACCTGTGGCCGGGACGAATATCCGGGCCACAGGTCGATCATCGTTTAAGGCAATGCGTAAACGTACAGCATATCCGCCGCGACGATTGCCACGTACTGCTTGCCGGTCTTGTCCGCAAACGTCATGGGGTCGGAGTTTCCGTCTCGTTCCAGCGTGGTGACCCACAGTTCCTTGCCCGTCTTTGAATCAAACGCGCGGAAGCGATGGTCGGACGTAGCGCCGATGAAAACCAAGCCACCGGCCGTGGTGATGGGGCCAGCGCTGCCGCCGTTGCCCGTGTTCTGTTTGCCTTCGGGCAGCGCTTCGGTAATTCCGAGAGTGGTCTGCCACGCGATTTCGCCGGTGTTTCCGTTCACGGCGGTCAACCGTCCCCAGGGCGGTTTCTGGCACGGCCAGTTGCCGACCACTTTACCGCTCGCGTCCTTCCCCGGAGCGCTGAATCCCGCGTACGGTCCGGGACCCTGAATGCTGGCGCGGTCATACTCCTGCGTCGAGCCTTCGGTACCGCGCCCGTAGTTTCCGCCGTTCTTTTTCTTTTCGATCCAGCCCATCAGAGACATGTCATGGGTCTGCACGAAAATGTAACCGCTCTTTGGATCGACCGATGTGCCGCCCCAGTTCGAGCCGCCCGTGCCGCCGGGGAATTGAATCGTGCTTTTCGGCGGCGCGCCGTCTTCGTGGTAGAGCCACGGCGTGAACGGTCCTTGATTCACAAATCCGCCGCTTTTCTCCTCGAGATCGTGGCAGGCCTTGGCGTGATCGGCGTTCGTGTCATCTGCGGTCACCATGTCGGCATCCGTATAGCTGTCGCGCGCCAGAACCGGCGGCTTCAGCGGGAACGGCTCGGTCGGCGAATACCATTCGCCGGGCACATCGCCCTTCGGAACCGGCCGTTCCTCGACACCAAACACCGGCTTTCCGGTGTGGCGGTCAAGAATGAACATCCATCCCGCCTTACCGATGATTTCGAGCGCTTCAACTTTTTTGCCCTTCACCTTCAGATCGATCAGGCTCGGCCCCGGCGGCAAGTCGGAATCCCACAGGTCGTGGTGAATGGTCTGGAAATACCATTTCAGTTTTCCGGTGCTCGCGTCGACGGCCACAACCGAGTTGCCGAACAGATCCGCGCCGGGACGATCTCCGCCGTAGTAATTCGGCGAAGGTCCGCCAATCGGCATGTAGAGCGTGTTCGTTTTTTGGTCAACGGTCATGTACCAGCCCCAGACGTTCGTGCCGGAGCGGCCCTCCCAGCCGTTGTCGAGCCAGGTTTCATGGCCCACTTCGCCAGGGCGCGCGACGGTATGGAATGTCCAGACGAGCTGGCCGGTGACGGTGTCGTAAGCGCGGGTGTCGCCCGCAGGTCCCTTCGGCAATTCGCCGACACTGGCGCCCAGGAACGCGAGATTTTTGTAAATCGTCGGGACGCCGTTGTAACCGACATCGAGCGTGGTGATGCCCGCGGTGCCGAAGGTCGGAACGAGCTTTCCAGTGGCGGCGTCGAGCGCGATCAGCTTGCGGTCAAACGTTGTGAAGATGATGCGCGCCGCGTTCTTGTCGTCACCCGGCCAATACGCGACGCCGCGGGTGGAAACCTGCGTGCCGGCGTCGTAATGCCAGATTTCCTTTCCTGCCGTGGGATCGATGGCCAACACTTTGTTGCCGGCGGGCAGGTACATTACGCCGTTGACGGCGATCGGCGTCACTTCCAGGCCGCCGCGATCGTTCAGGCGAATCGAAAAGGCCTGCGTCAGCTTCGTGACGTTGGACGTATCAATCTGCTTAAGCTCGGAATATCCGGTGCTCGCAGAATCGTGCCGGTACATGGGCCAGTCGCCCGCGGCTTTTTGCGCCTGGGCCGCTGCCGTGACGGACGCCGCCAGCAGCGCGAACCCGGCAAACTTCAGAACACAATTGGAGCGCATCGATCGATTCCCCCCTCGGAAGACGCGGTGAATAATATCAGTAATTTACTTCAGACGCCGCAAGTGTTGCGCAGGTTACGAGGACCTCCATCGCCATTTCAGCGGCAGAAAGGCGGGGACGGCGTGCGCGTACTCCGCAAACTGGGCGCCGAAGTTGGCACGCAGCAGATTTTCTTCGGTACGGATGCGGATCGCGGTGCCCGACCAGAAGACGGCCGCTGCGATCACCAGGGCCTGCCAGTGACTGACGGTGAGGCCCATCGCGACCAACATGACGAGCATGGCCAGGTAAATCGGATTGCGGACCACCCCATAAGGACCCCCGCGAATCAGCTCATGGCCCTCGATCACCCGCGCCATCAGCGCCCACTGCTTGCCAAGAGCGCGCGCGGCCGCATAGCAGAACCAGACCGACCACAGAGTGAGCGCGATCGAGACCACTGCGAGAATTTCTTCGCCGAATACACCGATCGGAGCGATCGGAGAGAAGTACCGCCGATGGAACACAAAGCAGATCGCGTAGGCCGCGCACTGGAGCAGGAATCCGAAGGTCGATCGCATGTCGCGCGTGGCCGAACCCCTGGCCGCGCCACGCTTGCCCAGCAGCAGGATCGCGCCGAACCCGGCCCAGCCCCCGGCCATCACGAATGCGGCGATTTCCGTTGCCTCGCCCGGCCGCAGGATTAATTGCATCGACGGCGATTCATGATGCGAGCGCCTTTTTCAACATCACGATCTGCCCCGCGTGGTAGAGGTCGTGCTGGATCACGCCGTGCAGCACGACGTAGCGCGTGTAATCTGGCCCCGCCGCTTTGCCTTGCAGATGTTCGTCGCTGAAATCCCTGATCGAATCACGCAGTCGCGCGCGGCTTTCCCGCAAATTATCGAGCGCACGCTTCCACGCCGCGTCATTTACCTCCCACACGGGCGGCCAATCGCGCTCGGTGCTGATTTCGACCCTCTCGCCTGCCAGGCGGTGCTGCGAGATCGTGTTCCACGACGAAACGTGATGCACCAGCTCCCAGATCGAATGCGCGCCGCGAATGGGATGATTCGACGCATCCTCTGCACGGATGCCGTCGAGCACGCTCATCAGGCTGGGACCATGCCAGGCGTCGCCGGAGAACGCGCGGTCCATCTGGTCGAGGATTCTGTCAATTTCGCTCATGATTTCGCTCCGTCAAAATTGCCTGGTAGCGCCATAAGATCAGATGCGCGCAGGTCAGAAAAGTTTATCGGAATCGAGCAGGATGGTGACGGGGCCATCGTTCACGAGATCGACGGACATATGCGCCTGGAAAACTCCGGTGGCCACGGGGACTTTCAGCGCTTCGAGCGCGCGCACGAACTCGCCATAACCCGCTTGGCCCTGTTCCGGCGGAGCGGCGCCCAGAAAACTCGGGCGGCGCTGTCCGCGGGCGTCGCCATACAGAGTGAATTGCGAAACTACCAGCACGGCGCCGCCGATGTCGAAAAGCGAAAGATTCATTTTTCCCGCGGAGTCGTCGAATATTCTAAGCTGGGCGATTCGTCGCGCCATCTCCACAGGCGTGTTCGGTGAATCATTGCGTCCGACGGCGACGAGAACGAGAAGCCCCCTTCCGATCTCCCCGGTCACCTGGCCTTCGACGATGACCCGCGCGTGCGTGACTCGTTGGACGACCGCCCTCATCCGCGAGATTCTACATCGTCCCGCGGTTCGCCGTATTGACCGAACCGGAGGCGTGGGTAAGACTGGCGGCGAGGTCCCGTGATCGAGACGATTGCACCCGATCGGCCAAGTAAAAGTTGGCTCACGCGCGGCGTGCTCGGCATTGGCCTCGCGAGCCTTTTTTCCGATTGGGGACATGAGGCCGCCACTTCGATTTTGCCCGCTTTTCTCGCGAGCCTCGGCGCGCCGGCCGCGGCGCTCGGCGTGATCGAGGGAGTCTCCGACGGCCTTTCGAGCTTCGCGAAGCTCGCCGGCGGATTGATCGCCGACCATCCACGGTTCAGGAAACCAACGGGAATTGCCGGCTACCTAGCCACGGCAATCACGACCGGCGCATACGCGTTCGCGCAAAGCTGGCCCATGGTGCTGCTGCTGCGAGCGTTGGGATGGATGGGGCGCGGCAGTCGCGGTCCTTCGCGCGATACGCTGCTGGCCGAATACGTGGCGCCGGGGCAGATGGGCCGCGCATTTGGATTCGAGCGCGCGATGGATACCGTCGGCGCCGTGCTCGGGCCGCTTTGTGCCGCTGCGCTGCTGGGAACGCTTGGATTAAGAGGCGTGCTGCGAGGGAGCCTGCTGCCCGGTCTGATGGCAGCGCTCGCGTTCGGGTTCTTGGTTCCATCCAGCAGGAAACTTTCGGAGCAGGGACTTGCGGCACCCGCGAAACCCTCCGAGCGATTCGCACTCTTGCCGAGAACCTATTGGCGATACCTCGCGGGAGTGTTTGCGCACGGGATCGGCGATTTCGCACCGACATTGCTGATTCTGCGGGCAACCCAGATCCTCACTCCGCAGTGGGGCGCGGGACGAGCCGCGGCGATCTCAGTCGGCCTTTACACGTTTCACAATTTCGTGGATGCGGCTGCATCGTATCCCGCCGGAGCGCTCGGCGATCGGACCGAAAAGCGCACCGTGCTTGCGGTGGGATACATGGTCGGCGCTGTGAGCTATGGGGGATTCATTTTCGCGCAGCCGAAAATCCTGGAGCTTGCAGTGCTGTTCGGGCTTGCCGGCATTCACCACGCATTCGAACAATCGCTTGAGAAATCGCTGGCGGCCGAGCTGATCTCGGCCGAAGTGCGGGGCACGGGTTTCGGAGTGCTGGCCGCAGCGAACGGAATCGGAGATTTGGTTTCGAGCGTGGTAGTCGGCACGCTTTGGTCGGTCTTAAACCCGGCGGCTGGATTTCTGTACGCGGCGGGGTTCGCCGTTGTGGGGGCGGCGATTGTTTATTCGTCCGGCGCGCGCCGCGCGAGGCTCCGCTAGAGAGGGAGTTGCAGCGGCGTACCGCGCTCGACGTTGATCTGGACCGTCGCATCGGAATTCAGATCGGTCGCCGGGAACGAGCGGCGGCTGCCGTCGGTGGTGATGTAGACGATTTCGTCGTTGACATGGCTGAACGCGACGGCCTCCAGCTGCCGGCCATTGCGGAGAACGAGCGTGAACTGGCCGACGTCGGGAATCGGTTCCTCGGCTTGTTCTTGGGTCGAGGAATTATCATCGGCTTGCTGCGAATGCGGCGCTTCGACGACGATCACCTGCGGCTGTTGTTGCGGTTGCGCGGATTGATCGGAGTCGGCGGACTGGGCTGCGGCGTCGGAGGGATCGTCTGAGGCCGGATAGTAGACGCCGCCATCCAGGATGTAGAAACCGGGGCCAGAGAAACGCGAACCGTGCAGAACGCGGCGAGCCTCGGCGATTTTCCATTCGGTCGCCGGATCGATCAGCGCCTTGATGCCCAGATCCTGATTGATCACGGAAAGATGGTGATAGTCGAAACCGAGCCCTGGGACCGCATTCAGAAGTTGTTGCAGCGACACAGGAGTGCCATTGCTCGATTCGAACGAGTTCGTTGCGGCATTGAAGTGCACCGATGAGCCCGGCGCGGCCGACGCGGTTCGCCTGGCGGCCGGCGTGCGTGTGCCAACGACATGAGCCGCCGCGGGACGCGAACGTAGGGCGGTGACTCTGGGGGCGACGGACGGCGACATTCTTTGCTGTGCGTGGACAGGAGCCGCGGCGATGACCGCGACGGCGGAGAGGATGGCGGCGGCTAGTCCGACCGAGATCGTTGCTTTCATGGACGCCTCGCTTCTAGGATATTTGACGCTGCCCCGGGGAGCGCGGTTGCACAGATCCGATGCAGGGATGGGACCGGCTCTGCTTCGGGGAGGCCAACGGTCCATTGCTTTGTCCCATGAGCGGGATGTGCTATAAACGTCCGGCCGAGAACCCGGAGATGCCCCAGCCAGACTTCGTTTTCGGACCATCGGAAAAAGCGGCAGAATCGCCCGCGAAGCAGA
Organism: Candidatus Acidiferrales bacterium; assembly: GCA_035603395.1. Lineage (GTDB taxonomy): Bacteria > Acidobacteriota > Terriglobia > Acidiferrales > UBA7541 > Palsa-295. The sequence continues at coordinate 24,348 of DATNKM010000021.1, read as the reverse complement.
GGGAAACGGCTCAAGTGAAGGGCGAAGAGCCGGCGCTGGCGATGAACTACTGCCCGCGCTGCTCGGCGCGGCTTGCGTCGCGAAGCTGCAAGCTGATCTGTCCGGACTGCGGGTACTATATGTCCTGTTCGGATTTTTACTGAGACGGGCCGCGTCCGCAGCGCGGCAGCGATAGATTCAGGAATCAAATTCCACATCGAACTGGAAGATCTTCAGGAGGCGCGAACGTGGCACTGCGAATAACGGATCGGCAAATTGGAGACGTAGACGTGCTGGATATTGAAGGGCGCATTGTGCTGGGCGAGGAGAGCAACGCGTTCCGCGAGAAGGTGAAGGGCTTGCTGGCGGCGGGAAAGAAGAAGATTGTGCTGAACCTCGCGCAGGTCGGCTACATCGACAGCGCGGGTCTGGGGACGCTGGTTTCCACGTTCCACAGCGCGAAATCGCAGGGCGCCACGCTGAAGCTGGTGAGCCTGGGCTCGAAATTCAAGGAAGTGCTGCAGGTGACGAAGCTGATGACCGTTTTCGATACGTATGAAAACGAAACGGCGGCGATTGCCAGCTTCCCGAAGTAGGTTTCAGTCGGGGCAGAAATTTGGCGCGTGGCTTGGATCCATCCGAGCCGCGCGTTTTTGCTTTTTGGACCTTCGATAAACTGCGATCCCGAATTTCGACTCTACGAAACGCGGTGGGCCCACACACCCCAACCGCTTCGCATCAGGCGTCGATTTTTCCTTCCACTCGATAGATTGCGATGCCGCTCAGCAGCTTGGGGTAGAAGTCGGTCGATTTTTGCGGCATTACATTCCCGCCGAGCGCGATCTTCGCGACTTGTTCCACGCGCACGGGGTTCAGCAGAAATGCGAGCTGCGCTTCCCCTCGGTCGACCGCGGCGATCGTGGCATCCATTTCACGCTCGTAGGTAATATTTTTTTCTCCCGCCACAGCCTCCAGCGTGATTCCCAGACCCTTCTCGAGAACCAGCCGGTGCAGAAGGACCACGTCGAGCCCGCGCTGCGCTTCAGAAATGTCGGGCAGCAGCGCTTCGAGGTCTGCGTCGCGGCTGAGCACGAACAGATAGAACGCGCCGGCATCAGCGACGGCGCCCGAATATACGCCGATGGCGCGGCGGCCGTGATTGGGCCGCTCGAGATCCTTGCGGAATTCGGAATAGGCCGCGGCGCGCTCTTCCGCATTGGCGAACGGATAGGAATACCAATCGAAGATCGGCGCGAGGTTTTTGCGAAAACGATCGAAGTCGAAATTCGAGAGATGGGAGACGAGCCGGTGCGTGGGCAAAATCGTAAGCCCCCTGGAATGACTGTTGATAAAAGTCGCCATTGCGAATTCGGAGGCGGCCATCGGGTCGGTCTTGCCTGCGTTCTTGCGATTTTCGTTGCGGAAATTCAGGGCGGTCTCGTAGCGATGATGGCCGTCGGCGATGACCAGTTTTTTCTCAAGCATGGCTTCCTGAACGCGCTTCACGAATCCGGGATCGCTGACCGGCCATAGGCGGTGGGTGACGCCAAATTCGTCGCGGAGTTCGTTGGGGGCGTCGGTGCGAGCAATCTGCTCGAGCCACGTGTCGATTTGCCGGGCGCGTTCGTCGTAGAGAAAAAACAGCTGGCCCGTTTGAGCGTGCGTTTGGCGCAAGAGCTCGATCCGATCGGCCTTAGGGCCGGAGAGCGTGTGCTCGTGGCGAAAGACGACTTCGGCGGCGTAATCTTCGATGCGGGCGAGCGCGATAAAGCCGATGCGTGTGCGCCGCGTTGGCGTGCCGGGAATCAGGAATTCCTGTGAGTAGACGTAAATGGTCGGCGCGGCATCCTGCACCAGGATTTTCTCGGCGATCCATTCGCTGATTTTCGCGGCGGCGCGTGTGTAGACGCTGTGCGCGGGCGTGTCGTCCGGCGACGTGCGGCCTTTCTCGACCGGGATCAGGTTATAGGGGCTCGCGGCGTAGTAGGCCTCCTGCATCGCGGGAGTGATTTTGTCGTAAGGCTGCGTGAGCACATCATTCAAACTGACGCGTTTCGTGTCATAGCGGTATGCGCGAAACGCTTGGATTTCGGCCATGCGGGCCTCGGAATGAAACGGTGCGCTCGATCAAACGAAACATTGTAACAGCGGGAGCGGCACGCGCAACAGCCGGCGCGGCGGACAAAAAAAGCCGGGCGGCTGATCGCTCAGCGCGCCCGGCTTCGAAACTGCCAAATCACTTAGCCGGCCTGCCCTAACCAGGTCCCGTTAGGCCGAGTATTGATTGAGCGAGCGGATCAGAGCGTGAGCCGACGCGGGCACGGCAACTTTGCCGCGCAGGATTTCGTTCCGATTCACGCCGTCACCGTACATGGCACGGTCGCCGCTCTTATCGGCCTGGACGACAGCACCATCCAAGCTAACGCCGGCAAACACGCCGTGCGTGCGGGAGTAGGAGAGGACCTCGGCTCGCAGCGCGATGTCAGTGTCGGCTTGCGCGTTGCGTCCGACCGGTCCGGCCGCGACGGAAGCATCGCCGCCGAGTTTGAACTTATCGCCCAGCAGGCTCTGCAGCGCGTGATCGTTCATGAAGAGCATCACAAGGTCGGTCGAAGAACCGCCGATCTGGTAGCCGACACTGCCGCCGTCGACGGCCACGAACATCGGAGCGCTCCATCCGCTCGCCGTGCGGCAGACCGCGAGGCCGCGGCCATAGTTACCGCCGAAGATGAAGGCGAACTTCAGCTCGCCCGGAATAATCGCCACGCACCTTGCCTTGTTGAGTAGATCGTGAGGGATGCCCTTGTCGGGCGCGCTCATGATATCGTTGAACACTTGGGCGGCCTTATGTGTGCGCGACACGTCGTCTTCGCGGTCCGACGCGAGTGCAGTCATCGACGCCATCAAAGCCAGCGTCGCGAGAATCAGAAAACGCTTCAACATGTGTGTGTCTCCTCCTGAGGTCGAATTACGAAGCCCTATGATTAGCAGGCCATTCCTGCGCAACGACATTCAAGCAGCGGGGCGCGGAAACACCAATACGGTGAATGCTTTAGAACAGCGGGTATGAAGACTTGAAGCGGGAATTGTCGCTCCTTTGAGAAAGACCTGTTCAGCAATTGTGTGAATCCTCTGCGAAAAATTGGCGTGCGAGAACAGTGGTGTTACGCGAGACGCCAGAACTGCGGAGTCGGCGCGACGAATTCGATGCCGACGCGTGACTTGCCGCGGACGCGTTTGCCAACGTGCACGACGCGGCATTCCTGTTCGGCTTGATTGCGCATGTTGGTGAGAAAGAGGCGCTGACCGTTTACCACGACGGCTTCCATCGCGAGCGAGCAGCCGTTTTCGTGCGCGTCCATTGTTTCGGCTTCTTCGTGAAAAGGCTGCTTGTCCGCGTCCGAACCGTAGATGAGAAGCGCGATCTGATGGGCGTGGCGCAAGCCGCGGCGACGGTCCGTATCGTCCCTCCCGGACTCGGCCCGGCGACCGGCTGGTGCCGGCTTGGAATCGTCCGAGCGCAATCGGTCGCGCTCCGCCTGCTTCAAGGCCTGCCAGATGCGGCTCAATCCGATCTCCCAAGAAACGTGACCACCCTACCCGTGGGCCCAACAATAGCTTCGAGCGGGCCGGGTGCGTGAAAATGCCGCGGCCGGCGTATCGTTTCGGTTACGGGGAGTGGGTTCGGAGATGGCTGCGCGGGTGACATCGCGGCGGGCGCCACCTACAATTAATGGGCAGCACACACGGACGAAGATCGAATGAACGAAGTGAGTGCCAAAATCGACCCCAAGTTTGACGGCGTGCGGGCGCTGGTGTTTGATCTGGACGGCACGCTGATTGATTCGAAGCTCGATCTGGCGCTATCGATCGATGCGACGCTGAAGCACATGGGCCGCGCGTCGCTGCCGCACGAACTGATCTACAGCTACGTCGGCAACGGAGCGGCGGTGCTGGTTCGTCGCGCGCTGGGAGATACGGTGACGGACGCGGAAGCCGACGAGGGACACCGGTTTTTTCTGGCCTACTATCGCGAGCACATGCTCGACAACACGGTGACCTATCCGGGCGTGCGCGAGGCGCTGGAAGCGCTGGGGCATCATCCGATGGCGGTGCTGACGAACAAGCCGGTGCGGTTCAGCGAAAAAATACTGGAGGGCCTCCGAATCGCGAGCTATTTTCGGTACGTCTACGGTGGCAACAGCTTTGAAACGAAGAAACCTGATCCCGAGGGCATGAACACGATCTTGCGCGCATTCGAAATCCAGCCGCGCCAAGCGATGCTGGTTGGCGATTCCGATGTGGACGTGCGCACCGCGCGGAATGCGGGCGCGTGGGCCTGCGGCGTGAGCTACGGCCTGGGCCTGGAAAGCATGCGCGCGCATCCGCCGGACCTGATGCTCGACAATCTCGCCGAACTGCCCGCATACCTGAACGGTCTTGGCAAATAAACGGCTGCCACCTGGGCATGCCGATTCCGGAAGCCCGCGATCGGGAAAAACGGTGAACGTGGGGAATGCACCGGGGATTTTCCCATGCGGGGTAGCACGGGTACGCTAATGGGTTTCGCGAAATTGCGTCGATTCGGCTGAAGACGGCAGTGTAGAATCTGGCGAGCTTGACGCCACGATGCGCGAGCGAACGGATGATCCTGACGATCGAGGAGCTTGCGAATGAAAACGATGCGAATCGTGGCGGTGCTGGCCCTTTTTGCGGCGATAATGGGCGGCGCGGCCCTGCGTGCGGAGGAAAATCAGGTTTGGACGGGCTCGCTGGTGGATGCGAGCTGCTACGCGACCGACAACACGCAAAGTGGCGACGAGCACATGGGCATGAAGCAGTGCGGCCAGGCGTGCCTGAAGATGGGGCGTCCGGCCGGCATCGTGACTTCCGACAAGAAATTTTTCGTACTCCTCGTGCCCTCGCCCGACGTCGCAGAGTATGTGGGGCAGGCGATTCGGATTACCGGGAAGCTTCGAAACGGCTCCATCCTCGTCGATAAATTCGAAGTGAAGAAGCCGAGCGGGTGGGTGACCGTAAAAATCAGTACGATGATGTAGTCGGCATGCCGTGAATCGCGAAAAATGGATTTGGGGCGGGGGAGATGAGCTTGCGCGGGAAATTCCTGTGGGCGTTTGCGCTGTTCGTGATCGTGATTGCCGGCCTGGTGATTTACCTGCGGTTCGTGCGGATTCCGAAAAATGTCGCCTACGTGAGCGAGGAAGACGGCGGGATCGTTGAGATCGATTTGAGTTCGCTCAAGATTCTGAAGCGCGTGCATCCGAAGGATACCGCTCCGCGCGGCATCGGCGTCACTTTCGACGGCAAGTATCTGATCACCGCGAATAAGGACACCGCCGACGCGAGCGTGATTGACACGCGGGGGCTGCGTCTGCTGCGAAAAATCCCGGTGGGCGACAATCCCGAGTTTGTGAAGCTGAATCCGAGCGGGACGTCCGTCTTTATCTCCTACGAGCCGGGCTCGACGGCAGGGCCGCCGGTGGAAGGTCCGGCCGGCGAAGAGGAAGACGATGATGCGGATGAGCCGCCTGCGCAGATCATGGAATTCAATGTCGCCGATTGGTCGCGCGTGCAGAGCTTCGTCGCGGGCAAAGAGACCGAGGGTCTGGAATTTTCGCCCGACGGAAAAACGCTGATCGTGGCGAACGAAGCGCAGGATTCGCTGGGCATTTACGACGTTGCGAGCGGCAAACTTCAGCGCGAAATCAAGGTCGGGTCCTACGGCAAGCGGCCGCGCGGGGTGAAAGTGTCGCCGCAGGGGAATTCCTACGCGGTCACCATGGAAGGCTCGGGCACGCTGCTCTCGCTCGACTCGAATTTCAATGTAGTCCGTTCGATTGCGACCGCTGCAAAGCCTTACGGAGTTGCATTCGACCGGCAGGGAAGCCGCATCTTTGTGGCGGCTGCCGCCGCGCGCAAGCTTCAGGTGTTCTCCGCGGATTCTTTGCGGTTGCTCGGCGAGGCGCCGATCGGGCAGCGCTGCTGGCATTTCACGTTCACACCGGATGATTCGAAGCTGCTGCTGGCCTGCGGCCGCTCGAACAATGTTTACGTGATCGACGCGAAGACCTACCAATCGCTCGGCACCCTCGAGGGCATTCACCTGCCGTGGGGCATTGTGGCGTACCCTCGTTCCTTCGGCAGCCTCGGGCTCCCCTGAGCCAAGTACCATCGCGGTTACCATGCTTGACACCGCGATTTTCGGTGTAATAATCCCGTCGCATCGACCGCTTGAGTGGGGGAGCTGCGATGAAATCGATCAGCCCTGTGTGCCTGGGCGCGGCGTTTTGTCTGTTGGCAGGCGCGGCGCAAGGGCAAATCCCTCGCGATCCCACCCCGATTGTCTCCAAGACCTCGCCCGCGGATATCGCTGCTGGAAAAGATCTCTACGAGGCGACCTGCTCGCGATGCCACGGGCTCGATGGCGGCGGCAGCGACGGCCCGAGCCTTCAGGGCGTGCCCGACCGGCTGGGCGATCAAGCCATGGGCGACATCATCCGGGGCGGAATTCCCGGCACGGGCATGAACGGTTTCAGTTCGTTGAACGCCGAGGAGACCGGCCAGGTGATCGGCTACCTCCGCACGCTGGGCCACACGGCCGACGCCGAAGTCGCCAAAGGCGATGCGGCGCACGGAAGGTCTGTCTATGACTCGAGCGGCTGCTCGACCTGCCACATCATTGATGGCCAAGGGGGCGGTGTCGGGCCGGAGCTTTCGCGCGTGGGCGCCATGCGCGGGCCGAGTTACCTGCGCAGCACCCTGATTGCACCCGGCACGATCCTCCCGAAAGAAGCCGGTGCGATGGAGCGCGGCCGCTGGACGCAATATCTGTTCGTGCACGTGGTGACGAAAGACGGCAAGTCGTACGACGGCACGCGCGTTTACGAGGATACATTTTCGATCGAGCTGAAGGATGCAGCAGGGAACTTTCATTCATTCAAAAAGCTCGAGCTCGCGAAGCTGGAAAAACGGCCGGGCCAGAGCGTGATGCCGAGCTTCAAGGACACGCTTTCGGCCGCGCAGCTGGACGATCTGGTCGCGTATCTCGCCAGCTTGAAAGGCGCACCGGCACCATGAAATCCATTCGCACCGCGGCCGCGCTGATTGCTTTCGCCGCCGCTCTTCCATCCGCAGCACAGGTTCCCTACGACCGCCTGGTGAAATCCGATGGCGAGCCCGCGAACTGGCTTGGCTACGGCGGAAATTATTACGACCAGCGATTCTCCGGACTGAAGCAGCTCACGCCGCAAAATGTGGCCGGCCTGAAGTTGGCCTGGGCCTATCAGCCGACGCGCCCGGCGGGGAATGTGGAAACGTCGCCCGTGGTTGTGGACGGAATCCTCTACGTCACCGAGCCTCCCAGCACGGTGACGGCGCTCGACGCGCACACCGGCGCGAAGATTTGGACGTGGTCGCCCATTCTGAAAAACGTGGTGGCCATAGGGCTGTTTCAGACCAATCGCGGCGTCGCGGTTCTCGATAGTCGAGTTTACGTGGCGACGATTGACGCGCATCTGGTCGCGCTCGACGCGAAAACAGGCGCCGTGATTTGGAACACCGTGGTGGCCGACAACAAAATGGGCTATGCCATCACGGGGCCGCCGCTCGCGATCGACGGAAAAATTCTGATCGGCACCGGAGGCAGCGAAGCCGCGGTCCGCGGCCTGCTCGATTGCTTCGACGCGAAAACTGGCAAGCGCCTGTGGCGCATCTGGACCGTCCCCGCGCCGGGCGACCCCGAAGCGGCCACCTGGGGCAATTCCGTGCCTGCCGGAGGCACTGCCTGGAACGCCGCTGCATACGATCCGAAATTGAATTTGGTGTACTGGGGCACGGGCAATCCGGCGCCGGATTGGAATGGTGACGATAGACCGGGCTCGAATCTTTACACATGCTCGCTGTTGGCGATCGATCCCGTTGCCGGCAAGGTGAAGTGGTATTTCCAGTTTTCACCGCACGAGACGCACGATTGGGACGCTTCCGAGCCGCCAATTCTTTTCGACGGCACGGTAGATGGAAAGCCGCGCAAGCTGCTGGGCTTTGCGAATCGAAATGCGTTTTATTACGTGCTCGACCGCGAGACCGGGAAATTCGTAGCGGGCCAGCCCTACGCGAAGCAGACCTGGGCGAAAGGCCTCGACGCCAACGGCCAGCCGATCGTGATTCCAGACACCGGACCGAGCCCCGAAGGGAATCTGGTTTTTCCCAGCATCACCGGCGCCATCAACTGGACCAGCAATTCCTACAGCCCGATCACGAAACTTTTTTACGTGGACGCCCGCGAGATGGGTTCGTACTTCGTAAAAGGAACGAACACGCATTGGGAAATGGGCAAGTTCCCGGCGAATGCCGGCGGCGAACGCGCGCTGAGCGGCGACGACGCGTACGGGGCGATCCGCGCGCTCGAAGCCACTACGGGAAAAATGAAATGGGAGTTCCGACTGCATTCACCGTCCTGGGTGGGCACGCTCGCCACGGCCGGAGGACTGGTTTTTTCCGGCACCGACGAAGGCAATTTTTTCGCACTCGATGCCGTCACCGGCAAGCCGCTGTGGAACATCTATCTCGGCTCGTCGCTGCGCTCGAATCCCGTGACGTACGCGGTCGACGGCAAGCAGTACGTATTCGTGACGGCGGGCACGACCTACTTCGTCTTCGGATTGCCTTAGCGAAAATTCCGCTGGCGCAAATCCCGGATCGGCTTGCCTCGACGCGAGGATGTATGTGTTTCGTGATTTCAAACTTAAATTGATTGGCCTTACATCGGACCCGGAGACCCAACCATGCCAAAGATATTTCTGAGATTTGTGATCTTGAGTGCCGTTTTCGCCGCCGCTGCTTTTGTCTGTGCCCCGCGCGCCCATGGGGCGCCCTCGGCATCCTCCTGCGACCGAGCTTGCCTCGAAGGCGTCGTGAACGATTACCTCGCGGCGCTCGCTGCGCGCGATCCGTCGAAAGTTTCCTTTGCCGACAACGTGAAATTCACCGAAAACACCGCGAAGCTGAAAATGGGCGAGGGGTTCTGGCAGACCGCCAACGGCGTGGGCACGTTCAAGCTCTACTTTGCCGAGCCCGAGGCCGGCGAGGCGGGTTTCATCGGCACCATGCGTGAGTGGGACAATCCCGTCATTTTCTGCCTGCGCCTGAAAGTCAGCGCCGGAAAAATCAGCGAGGTCGAGGACTTCGTGGTGCGCGACGCCGGCGCCGGGAAGGCTCTCGAAGGGAAAACGCCGAACCCGCTGTTCTCCGAAGCCGTTCCCGCGGCCGAGCGTGCGACGCGCGAAGAGCTCGTGAAGACAGCGAACCTGTATTTTTCGGGCCTGCAGAATAACGACGGCAAAGGCGTCTATCCCTTTGCCGACGATTGCAACCGCATTGAAAACGGCATGCAGACCACGAACAATCCGGAGCCAGCCAAAACGGAACCGGCGAGCTCCGGGAACGGGATCCTGGGTCTCGGCTGCGAGGCGCAGTTCAAAACCGGATTTTTCAAGATCGTCACCGAGATCCGCGAGCGCCGTTTCGTGATTGTGGACCGCGAGCGCGGCCTGGCGTTCGCCTTCGCGTTTTTCGATCATGCTGGCACGGTGAAGACGATCAAGCTGACCGACGGGAAGGTCTTTCCGGCCACCGTGCGCCATCCGCTTACCTTTGAAATCGGCGAGCTATTTAAAATCGAAAAAGGAAAAATCCACGCCGTTCAGGCGGTCCTCACGCAGGAGCCGTACGGCATTTCGTCCGGCTGGGGACCGGCGCCCGCGCACGCCGCCTCAGCGCCGGCGCATGAATCCGAAGCCGCTGCGTCCGAGTGCGATCGAACCTGTCTGAACGGCATTGTGGACGAATATCGCGCTGCGCTGATCGAGCACAGCGCGTCGCTGATGCCGCTGGCGCCGGACGCGCGGTACACCGAAAATTCGCAGGACCTGAAATTCACCGACGGCCTCTTCGGCACGCTCACCGGCTGGGGCAGCTACAAGCTTTACATCGACGATCCGGAGCAGGGCGAAGTCGGTTTCGTCGGCGTCACGGACGAATCGGGAATGGCGGGGCTGCTGTGCACGCGCATCCGCGTCGAGCACAAGAAAGTGACGGAGGTCGAAGCGCTGATTACGCGCAAGGAAACCGCGGCCGGCTTCACGCGTCCCGATGGCCTCTCCGATCCCAAGGTCGAACCGAAGCTCGCCGGATTTTACGAGGATGTGCCGGAATCGGAGCGCGAATCGCGCAAGGACTTGATCGCGCAGACCGATCTTTATTTCGACGGCATCGAGAAGAGCAGCGGCAGCATCGTGCCGTTCTCCCCGGACGTGATCCGCGTCGAAAACGGTACGCAAACGTGCCCCTCGTCTTTCGGAGCGCTTTCCCACAACGGAGAGCCCCTGGGCTGCGCCGCTGGCCTTGATTCGCACCTTTTTGAATACATCTATCCCATCAGCCCGCGGCGCTACACGGTGGTCGATCGTCAGCGCGGGATCGTCTTGGGCGATTTCATGTTCAATACTTCCGGCAAAGTGAAATCGGTCAACGTGCCGGGTGTCGGCAAAGTGGACGAATCGGCTGCAGCCCTGCGCCCGTTCAGCGAAGAGGTCGACGAAATCTTCAAAATAAAGGACGGCAAGATCGATTCGATCATCGCGGTCATGACCGGCCTGCCCTACGGCGATAGCTCCGGCTGGTAACAGGTTTCCAAGGCATCGGCGATCCCGCCCGTGCCTTCGGGCGGCTTTCGTAATACTTAAGTATCCGCTTGACAATAGTGGGCGCGCAGGCTTACCTTAAATACCTAAGTCCCGGCTAAACTGACTGAGGTCCCAGGAGAAAAGCGATGGCCAAGAGTTCCGTCACTCACAGCACGTTCATCATCGAGCGCAATTATGCCGTTCCGCCCGAGCAGGTTTTCGCGGCATGGGCCGACCCGGCCGAAAAGCGCCGATGGTTCGCGGATGGTGATCACGCCGAGATCGAGGAACACAGACTCGACTTCCGCGTGGGCGGGATCGAGAAAACGCGTCGCATCATCACGGGCGGCCCGTTCAAAGGCACGCCGCTCACCAACGATTCGGTTTACCTCGACATCGTGGGGGACCAGCGCTTCGTTTTTGCCTACACGATGACGCTCGGGGACAAGCGCATCTCCTCGTCGCAGGCCACGGTGGAATTCCTGCCGAACGGGAAGGGAACGATTCTCGCGTTCACCGAGCAGGGCGCATTCTTCGAAGGCGCGGACGGTCCCGAGATGCGCGAGCAGGGCTGGAAGTCGTTGATCGGCCAGCTGGAAAAAGCCTTCGCGCATTAGCCTGTGCGCGAAATCGAGAGAGGATCCATGCTTAGCCAGCAACTTGCCGTCGACCGCGTCTTTCACGCACTCGGCGATCCCACGCGACGCGCCATCGTCGAAAAACTGAGCGCGGGGTCGGTCTCGGTCTCGCGCCTGGCGAAGCCGCTCGACATGACGCTCGCGGCGGTCGTCCAGCACCTGCAAGTGCTCGAGGCCAGCGGTCTGGTCCAGACCGAAAAAGTCGGACGCGTCCGCACCTGCCGGATCGAGCCGAAAGGTTTTTCCGTGGCGGAGCGATGGATCAACGAACGCCGCTCACTTTGGGAACGCCGCTTCGACCGCCTCGGCAAATTGCTCGGGGAATCTGACAGGGAATAGAATCGGGCTAGGAGGCTTGGCCTAGCCGTGTGTATCGCGACCGGGATCGTCGTCGCGCGAACCTTTTTCTACTACTGGTCGCTGAAGTCGGCGAATCTGCCTCTTCCGATGGGTCCGTTCTTCGCGCTTTTCCCCGGGATAGCTATGCGAATGTTGACCGTGCACTTTGAGACCGGGAGCGGACGGTGACGAAGATTGCGCCGGTCGTTGGAGCCCTGTTGAATATCGGCGTTTACTCCCTCCTACTACCGGGTCCGCACACCTCTACCGCAAAATGGTTTCGAAATGAACTCCGAGCCGGCTCCGTTTCATTGACAATTCCGTAGGTCCTCACTATCTTGTGCGTCACGGGTGGGGGAGGGACACATGAATCGACATTCCAGTTGGCTTCTCGGCGCGGCTCTCGCGTGCGTAAGCCTTTTTATGGCCGGCACGGCTGCGGCACAGGTCTCGCTCGAAGTAATGAATCCGCGCGGCGAAATTCCTCCTCCGCCCACGCGCGGCATCTCTCCGCGTGCCACGTCGCTTGACGGCAAGAAAATCGTTCTCGTCGACAACGGCAAGTTTGGCGCTGACAATTTCCTCTACGTCGTGGCGCAGCTCATCAAGCAAAAATATCCCAACACGACGGTGGTGATGGATCCCAAGCCTTCGGCGCAGACCATTACGGATCTTCCCAAGTGGTATCCCACGGTGAAGCAGCAGGGCGACCTTTTCGTGTTCGGTGTAGGTGATTGAGGCAGCTGCACGTGGTGGGGTTCCCACGACACGATTGAAATCGAAAAGTCAGGAATGCCCGGCGTTTACTTCACCACCACCGAATTCATCGACGACGCGAAATCTGCGGCCAAGGACCGCGGCATGCCGGGAATCCGCATGATCGCGCTCCCCGCGGACAAGTACTATCGCGCCCGCGCCACGCACGAAGAGCTGCAGCCGATCGCGAACGCTGTCTTCGATCAAATGATCGACGATCTCGTCCGCCCGCTCACGGCCGATGAGGCCAAACCGTCGCAAATACAGAAGCAGAAAGAAAACACGAACCTTACGGTCACTGGAGCCGACTACCAGGACGGGTATCAAAAGGTAAACGACCTCTTCCTTGAGAGCCGCTGGGCCGACGGCTTGCCGATCGTCCCGCCGACGCCCGTGCTCGTGAAGGCCATGCTGGCCGCCACCACGCGCTCGCCGGGGGAAGTCCTGGGCCAGGTTGCGCCGAAGAATGGCACGGCTACAGTCGAGAAAATCGCCGTCAATGCGGTCATGGCCGGCGCGAAGCCGGAATATTTCCCGGTCATCCTTGCGGCTATGGATGGATTTCTCGACAAGCATTACGACCTGACACACATGCAGGCTTCGACCGGCTCGTTCACGCCCGTCGTCATCGTGAATGGTCCGCTCGCGAAGGAATTGGATTTCAATTCCGGCATCGGCATGCTCGGCCACGGCTGGAGGGCGAACAGCACGGTCGGACGGGCCATCCGGCTCTCGCTGTTGAATATCGGCCAGACGTGGCCCGCGGTAAACGACATGGCGCTTACCGGCCGCTTCGAGGCATACACGTTCTTCACATTCGCCGAAGACGAAGCCAAGAGCCCGTGGGAACCCTATAGCGTTAGCCTCGGTTTCAAACCCGACGACAGCACTGTCACCGTCGCCACGTCAGGCACTCCCATCGTTCTCGGTGGCGGTGCCGTGGCGCCGTGGACCGCGCAGGGAATTCTCGACACGGTGGTCGCGCGTTCGTCGAGTCCCTTCTTGTGGGTCCACTCCCAGACTTTCGTTCTGGTGCTCCATCCCGACTGCGCCTACGAGCTGGGGAAAATGGGCTACACGCGAAAAAGCCTGCAGGAATATCTCTACGAGCACACGAAAGTTCCGTTCGAGAAAATGACCTCGGCCACGACGGGCTTCGGGCACGATAGCGCCATCACGGAAATCCAGGCGTCGATCGACGACGGGCGCATCCGTCCCGATCGCGCGCAGATTTTCAGGGACGCGCTGAAGCCCGGCGGCAAAGTCCCGATCGTGCAAAGCCCCGACGATTTTCACATCTTCGTCGCTGGCGGCTCGCCAGGTTACAGCCTGCTTTTCAGCTACCCCGGTCCGAACTGGGCTAATGAAACCAAAAAAGTCAGCGGCGCAACATTGACCAAAGCCGGCCATTAGGCCGAAGCGTGAGGCTTTCGCCCGGGCCGGGCGCCCGCTAAGCTTTCCTGAAACTGATGCTACTATGCTCTCGTCATTCATTCATCCGTCCCCCGGGGGGAAACCAGTTGAACAAGCCCGGTCTAATTGCCCTCATAACACTTGGCGTCGCAGCTTCGCTTGCCGCGCAGGGAGGTCCCGGGCGCCCGCCCGCACCAAGTCCCGCTGAAGTCGCCGCCAAGGCGGAGGCGGTCGAGCGCGGGCGCACGCTCTTCAAGCAGAATTGCGTCGCGTGTCACGGTGACGACGCCACCGGCGGCCGCGGCCCGGATCTGATTCGCTCCTCGGTCGTGCGCCACGATAAGAACGGCGACCAGATCGGCCCCGTCGTCACGAGCGGCCGCCCTGAGAAAGGCATGCCACCGTTTCCGTTCTCCCAAGCGCAGATCGCGGATCTCGTCGCGTTCCTGGACGCGCAGCTTGACCTTTTCGATCTGCACACGCGCTTTGGCCCCTACCCGAATGACATTCCGGCCGAGCGCCTCGCGACCGGGTCGGTCGAAGCCGGCAAGGCGTATTTCAACGGTACCGGCAAATGCAGTACGTGCCATTCGCCGACCGGCGATCTCGCCGGCGTCGCCAAGAAATATAATCCGCCCGATCTCGAGGTACGTTTTCTCTACCCCTCGGGCACGCCGCCGACGGCAGTCGTGACCGACCGCTCCGGGAAGACATTCGCAGGCGCGGTCCTGCTCAACGACGATTTCAACGTAGCCCTCGTGGGCAAGGACGGCTGGTATCACTCGTGGCCCAAGAGCGAGGTCAAAGTCGAAGTGCACGATCCAATCGCCGTTCATGCTGAACTCCTGGAAAAGTACACCGACGCCGACATGCACAACCTCTTCACCTATCTGGAGACTCTCAAGTGAAGAAACGCGGCGCGTTGGTTTTGTTGGTGATCTTGCTGACGTCCACGATGGCGCGGGCGCAGGCCCTCGATCCGGCGAAGATGCTGAGTCCGCCGACCGACACTTGGCCCACGTACAATGGTGACTACACCGGCCGCCGCTTCAGCCCTCTGACAGAGATCAACAGCACGAACGTCGGCAAGCTCTCCCTCGCCTGGGCGTTTCAGGCGCACGCCAACGGCCTCGAGTCGATGCCACTCGAAGTCGGCGGCATCCTCTATATCGCCGGCGGAAATCAGGGCTGGGCCGTCGACGCGCGCACGGGTCGCCAGATCTGGCATTTCCAGCGCCCCGGCGTGATCGCCACGGGCAGCAACAAGGGCTTTGCCATGTGGCACGATCGTCTGTACTTCGAGACGCCCGACGCCGGACTCCTTTGCCTGGACGCCAAAGACGGAAAACAGCTGTGGCAGATTCAGCTGGGCGATCCCGCCCTGAAAGCTTTTGGCGGCGCGGCCCCGCTCGTTGTTCGCGATC
Source organism: Candidatus Acidiferrales bacterium (assembly GCA_035603395.1). GTDB lineage: Bacteria > Acidobacteriota > Terriglobia > Acidiferrales > UBA7541 > Palsa-295. The sequence continues at coordinate 9,096 of DATNKM010000021.1, read as the reverse complement.
ACATTATCGTCGGCACCTCGGGCGACACGGCCGACCTGCCCGGCTTCCTCGAATCGGTCGATCCGATGACCGGAAAAGTCGAGTGGCGTTGGGATGCCATGCCCAAGCCGGACGATACCGTGGCGTGGAATTCCTGGCCGCACGATACCGACGTCGCCACGCGCGGCGGCGGCATGACCTGGATCACCGGCACCTACGATCCAGAGCTCAATCTTGTGTATTGGGGAACGGGCAATCCACATCCCGTGGAGAATGGCGACACGCGCGTCGGCGCGAATCTCTACACCTGCACGATCATTGCCCTGAATCCTGACACCGGGAAGCTGGTCTGGTATTTCCAGTCGTCACCGCACGACACGCACGATTGGGACACCGTGATGACACCCGTTCTTTTTGACGGAACGTTCAAAGGCAAGCCGCGCAAGATGCTGGCGCAAGCGAACAAGAACGGCCTTTTCTTCGTCCTCGATCGCACCAACGGAAAATCCCTTATTTCCGAAGCGTTCGTCCCCGCCAACTGGGTGAAGGGTTATGACGACCGTGGCCAGCCGATCCCGGACCCCGACAAAGAACCTAAGCCGGACGGCGTGCTCGTCACGGGCGGAGTGGGCACCAACTGGCAGGCACCCAGCTACGATCCGAACACTGGTCTCTTCTACGTCAACTCGCGCGAAACGATGGGCGTTTTCTACCTGACCATGCCCGGAAAATCCGCCGAAGGCTGGGCCGGCCGCGATTTCTTCCTTTCGTCGAAATCGATGCTCAAAGCCATCGACGTGCAAACGGGCAAAACCCGCTGGACGGCCGACACGCTCGGCCGCGGCGGTCAGTCCGGAATCCTCTCGACCGCGGGCGATCTCGTTTTCACGGCTGACAGCTCCTCAAGTCTTGTCGCGCTCGACGACGCCACCGGAAGGGTCCTCTGGCACACCTACCCTGGCGGCAGCCTCGGCACCGGCCCGATGACCTACGAACTCGACGGGCGCCAGTACGTCGTCTATCCGGTGGATGGTGTCGTGTACGCCTTCGCGCTGCCGGCGCCATAGTTGGAATTCGTGAAACCGCAGGCCTGCCAAAACGTCTAATAGTATGAGAGGCGAAATAGCCTCGGCTGTGCGAATCGATTCACGGCTCGCAAGTGCTCAGCCTTGACACCCTTACAGGCCGTGAGTAACATCCGATTTAGAGTCGGAAATCCTCAGCGGCCGGCGGCGAATCTAACGGGTGGACGCGCAGCAGCGAGGCCGAGCAGAACCAGGGGGGAATGACATGAAGACTTTGGCTAAATGGCTTGCGATCGGAACTTTGGCGACCGCCCTTTTCTCGCTGATGCCCCAGCACGCTGTTGCGCAGGAAGACGGGGGACAGGCGGGATTCGATGATCCCACGGCGATGGCTGCGCCGCCTCCCCAGTTCGTTGCCCCGGCTGACATCAAGAAAATGATGGACAACCACGACACGAGCTTTCAGCTCGTCGATACGCAGCCGGAGGAAGCCTTCGCCGAAGGTCACATCCCGGGCGCGATCAACTATCCATGGGTCCAGCAAGTGAAGCCGCCGATTCCGCTGCCGCGCAATAAAATGCTGGTGCTCTACTGCCCCTGCAACCATGACGAAGACTCGATCGATATGTACAAGAAGCTCGCGGAATTTGGCTACCTCAATACCAAAATTCTCGAGGGTGGCTGGTACAAATGGGTTGCGCTGAAGCTGCCCGTTGACGGCAGCGATGCTGCAAACGCGATCAAGATGGCCGACGCCGCAGCGGCGAACGGCAGCACGAGCGCCGCTCCGGCGGATGCGACTGCATCTGCGTCGGCGACAGCGCCGAATGGCCCGCTTGTCTCTGGCCGCCAAATTGGCGCCATGACGCCGTCTCTCCGGGTGATCGACGTCACCGGCAAGTACAAGGGGCAGGATACCTGCTACGTCTGCGAATACGGCGCCGCGCCCACGCTCATCGGATTCTTCAGCAAACCTAGCGACCAGGCAGCGGACCTGATCGTCAAGCTCGACTCGCTCGTGAAATCGCAAAAGAACCTGAAGGGCTTTGTAGTGATGACGGAAGGTGCCGACACGAAGGCTTGGCTTGAAAAGTTGGCAGCCGATAAAGGCATTCAGATTCCGCTCGTCTACTTCGCGAAGGGCAATCAGGATCTGGGCATGCGCCTTTATAAGCTCGCGCCCGCAGCGGACAATACGATTCTGGTCAACGACAATCGCCAGGTGGTCGCGAATTTTGTGAACGTTAGCGACTCGACGTTCCCACAGGTCGAGGACGCAGCGGCGAAAATGCTCGCGTCTCCGCCACCCACTCCTGGGAGCGGCCAGTGAAGGCCTCGCGCTTGGGCCTATTTGTTCTGGCTGCAGTCCTTGCGCTCGGCATCGCAGGGCCGTCCGTCCGCGCGCAATCTTCGGATATCAGATCCGTCGAGCCCAAGGACATCAAGGACATCGTCGCCGAGAACAAGGGCAAAGTCGTGCTCCTGAACTTCTTCGCTACTTGGTGCGTCCCGTGCCACACCGAGTTCCCGGATATCATCAAGTTACAGAAGGCGTATCAGGACAAGGGCCTGCAGGTCGTCGAAGTCTCGATGAACGACGTCACCGACAAAGACGAGTTGCAGAAATACCTGAGCGAGACCAAGCCACCGTTCAGGGTGTACATCGCCGCAAACACCGAGGACAAGTTCTACACGGACGTCGATCCGCGCTGGGACACCGCTCTCCCGATGACCATGATCTTCGATCGCGACGGCAAGAACGTTGCGTTCTACAAAGAAGCCCGCACCTACGACCAATTCAGCAAGGATGTCACGCCGCTGCTGGCAGCGAAATAACCGCGAGCGAATGTCCTGTTCACGCTGTTCGCAAATTTGCAAACGGGGCGCTCTTCGGGGCGCCGCGTTTGCTTTTAGCGCGCTCCTGATTGCCGCGACGGCTTTTGCCCAATCCGACTGGCCCACGTCCGGCCACGATCCCGGCGATCAACGCTTCTCCCCGCTCACGCAGATCAATGAAAAAAACGTAACGAAGCTCGTGCGCGCGTGGACGTTCCAGACCGGCGACCCGAAGGACGACACCGGCTCCGAAGGCGCCCCGCTCATAATCGGCGGCGTGCTGTATTTCGACGCCGGGAAAAATGTGTTCGCGCTCGACCCGGTTAGCGGCCAGCAGATCTGGAAGTTCGAAACGAAGGGTACGCGTCCGCGCGGCCTGTCGTACTGGCCCGGCGATGCGAACACGCCGCCGCGCATTATCCTGGGCGTCGCCGGCAGCCAGATGCTCGCGCTCGACGCAAAATCTGGCAAGCCAGCTGACGGATTCGGCGCGGGCGGCTTCGTCGACGGAGTCAGTCCCGCCGCCGCGCCCGTGATCTACCACGACCTCATCATTACCGGTGAAAATCGCGTGCAATCCGTGCGCGCCTTCGACGCTCATACCGGCAAGCTTGTCTGGACCTTCTACACCAAAGCCCAGCCCGGTGAGCCCGGTCACGAGACTTGGCTCGGCCGCAGCTGGGATGCAAAATTCGGAACCGACGTCTGGAGCTTCATGACGCTCGACACGGTGCGCGGATTGGTGTTCGTTCCCATCGCGCCCAGCGGTGGCACGGAATACTACGGCGCCGATCGCGTCGGCAACGGCCTCTACAACGACTCGCTCGTCGCGCTCGACGCGAATACCGGCAAGCTCGTCTGGTATCAGCAGCTGGTTCACCACGATCTTTGGGATTTCGACGTTCCCGCCCCGCCAACTCTGTTCGACGTGAAGATCGGCGGCAAAATGGTCCCCGGCGTGGCCGAGTTCAGCAAGCAGGGCACCCTGTTCCTGTTTGATCGTACCAACGGTAAGCCCATCTTCGGCATGGAGGAGCGCCCCGTCGCGCAATCCACCGTTCCCGGCGAGCAGACTTCGCCCACGCAGCCGTTTCCGCTAAAGCCTCCGCCGCTTGCTCCCATGAGCGTTTCGAAATCCGACATCTACAATCTCACTCCGGAACATGCCGCGTTCTGCAAGGATCTCTGGGAGAAAAATAATCTCTACAATCTCGGTCCGTTCACGCCCTTCGGGGACGACCCGAACAAGATGGCCATCGTTTCGCCGGGCCGCGAAGGCTCCGCCAATTGGAGCGGGGTGGCATTCGATCCGAAGCTCGACTATATTTTTGGCACCACGGATTTCAATACCGCGCAAATCGGCCGATTGGTGAAGACCGACAAGCCCGGCCCCAACGGCAGCGCGTACGAAAAGATTTATCCCGGCGGCGGCACGCGCTATAACACGCGCTACTGGGATCCGCAGACCGGCTGGCCGTGCCTGAATCCGCCCTGGGCCGAGCTGTTCGCCGTCAATGCGAAAACAGGCGACATCGTTTGGCGGGTCCCCTTCGGCACCATCGACGCGCTCGCCGCGAAAGGCTTCCCGCATACTGGCGCGCCGAATACCGGTTCGATGATCGTCACGGCGAGCGGCCTGATTTTCATCGGCGCCACAAACGACGGCCGTTTCCGCGCCTTCGATGCGCGCACGGGCAAACAATTGTGGGAGGAAAAAATCGATGCCAGCGCCCACACCATTCCTGTCACTTATATGGGGAAAGACGGCAAGCAATATGTGGTAATTGAAGCTTTCGGCGGCCCGGGAATCGTAGCGGTGGCCGGCTACTTCAACGACGCCCCGGGCGACAGCGTGATCGCCTTCCGCTTACCGTAGCGCCGGCTTGTCCTGAGCGGAGCCCAAGGGCCTCCTGCCCGCGCTTTTTCTAGGATGCTGGGCGCGCCTCACGCGCTCTTCGGCACGCGTTTGGAACGGATGCAATGCCAGCCGACTCCACACGCCAGATACGCCAGGAATAAGTACGGCAAATAATTCTTCGGAAAATCTGGCACCGGATACAGCGTACCCTCCAGCACCACGGCCATCGCTGCCACAGCCAGGATCGCCAACACCACCGTTCCAGCCGTCATTTTCCCGAGCTGCTTCAAATGAATCGGCAGCGCGATCGCCACCAGCGCATACACCACGACAAATCCATACGTAGCCAGCGTGCCCATCCAGTCGTAAATCGTCTCGCCGCTCACCTTGAAGATAATCAGTCCAATCGACAGCAAGATCGTCCCCGCACCGGTCGCGATCACCGCCGCATGCGGCGTCTCGTTCTTCGCGTGCGTCTTCGCCAGGCCTCGATGCACGATTCCGTTATGCGCCATTAGCAGCAGCACGCGCGCCGCCGCCGTCACGCACGCCAGCGTGCACGCAAACATGCTTACCATGGCGCAAATATCGATGAACGGCCCCAAACGCCGCACGCCCGCCGCCATCGAAAGCGCGCTCAGCGGCGCCGCGCTCTGGTCCAGCGTTCCCGCCGACGCCGGAAACCCCAGCACTTCGGTGTAGGACGCCGCGATGAAAAATAGTCCCGACAACATCACGCTCTGCAGCACCGCACGTGGGATATTTCGCAGCGGATGCTTCGCTTCTTCGCCCAGCGTCGTGGCGCTTTCAAATCCCACGAAGCTGAACATCGCCAAGACCATTCCGAGCCGCACGCCTGAAAAATTCACGCCCGTCAGCTTCAGCTGGATCGGATCGAAATGCAGCCCACGCCGCCACAGCAGCAGGACAAATACGAAGCTGATGAGCACCACGGACACGACTTCGATATAAACCATCAGCCGCGCCGACACTTTTACGTCCCGGTAGGCGATCCAGATCGACATCAGCGCGGCGAACGCGCCCAGAATCCAGGCCGGCGCTGCCTTTCCCAGAAATTCTCCGAGCACCACGTTCGCGTAATGCACGAATCCGCCGACCACCGACGCGCCCGTAGCCACGTAGGCGAGCAACAGCGCCCAGGCGGCCACGCTTCCAACCGTCAAAGGGAGTGACGACGTCGCATACGAGTAGAGCGATCCCGGCGATGCGGATTCGCGCGCGAATCGCGCGATGCACAGAGCCACCAGCAGCGTGCAGACCGTCGCGCCCACGTAGGAAAGCCAGGTCCCGTTGCCGGCGGTCGCGAACACCAGCGGAACCGTCAGCGTCGCTGTGGCTGTCGGCGCCATCGTGGAAATCGATTGCGCCAGCGTCTCCAGGGGACCCAGCACCTGCCGCTGCAATCCGAAATGCGGCTGCCTCGCTTCGGCTGCGATTTCCGCTGCGGCTTCTTCGGGACGCAAGTGGATAGACCTCTCCTGTCGCGCGGTCTTCGGAGAACAAACTCCCAAAAGAAGCGCTTAGTCTGCTTGCGCCTTTCCGTTGAGTCAATCGTTTTGCCAATGCTAAACTTTGGACAGCATGGAGGTTTCCCTGGACCCGCACGGAATGCTCGCCGTTGCGCTTGAACAAGCTCGCATGGGCCTGCAAGAAGGGGGCATTCCCGTGGGCGGCGCCATTTTTCGCACCGACGGCACGCTGATCAGCACGGGCCGCAATCGCCTGGTGCAAAACCGCGACCCTTCCATGCACGGCGAGACCGATGCCTTCCGTGCCGCCGGCCGCCAGCCCCATTTCCGCGATCTAATCCTGGTCACGACGCTTGCGCCGTGCTGGTATTGCAGCGGCCTGATTTTTCAGTTCCGCTTCAAGCAGGTGATCGTCGGCGATGCCATCAACGCTCAGGGCGGCAGCGTCTGGCTACGAGAAAAGGGTTTCGACATCGTGGACCTGGCTTCCGCCGAATGCATCGACATGATGCGGAAATTCAAGCTGTCTCATCCCGAATTATGGGATGAATGCATCGGCGACGGCTGACGCGTAGTTCTGTCCGCGTCCACTGACCGTCGAGCATGGGTTTGAAGACCTTTTCGAGGCTGTTCGCTGAGGCGATGAGGAAATCAGCGCAGCTCCGCGTGAGTGGAGTTGGTCACGCCGAGCATTTCCGGCGTCACCGCCAGCGTCATACGCACCCAATGATCCTGATGCCTGACCTTGACCTGGCTCTCGAGCGTGGCCAGAAAGGCGGCCTGCTCTTTTGTCATTTGTCCGCGCGTCTTCGGATCGGACAGCACCACGGCCCCGAACATCCGGAACGTGTCGATCAGCGTGGCCAGCTCGGCGGCGTGCGGCAGCGAATCGCACTCCGCGTCGAGCGCCATATCGATGCGATCGCCCTGCGGCTGCCCGGCCAGGGTCAGTCCTCTCACGCTGCGCGCTAGGGTTCCGAGTTGCGGCGCGTTCTTGAAACTGTCGTAGAAGGTTGGCGGCAGCATGTCGGTTCGCGCCGCGGCGAAGATCGGGGCACCGGCCACGCGCTTGATACGTGCGCGCATCGCGTCGTTCTCTTTGGCGCTGCGCACCGACGCCAGAATGCTCAGCGTCTCGCCGGTCGTCAGCAAAATCCGCGTGGCCGACAGGAAGCTGAAGGAGGTCGCGGGGTTTCCGGGCACGACGTAGATTTTCTGCGTCCCGCGCATGGTCAGTTTCCCTGTGCGGAGCGCGTAGGCCTCAATCTGCGCCTGGTCAAAGCGCCCATCGGCGACGGCCAGCGCCTGATTTGTGCCCAGCCCGCCATGGGGAGTCAGCAGGGCGGTCGGCCAGAGGGCGATCGCGGCCCTGTCCAGGTCGCGCGTGTAGTCAAATCCCGTCCCCGCGACAAACTCGCGGTAGTCGCGATCTTCCTTCGGATCAGGGCCGACGAGGCCGAGCATTGCGGCGAGGGGCGAATTCTGCAACCTTCGCAGCGCGGCGACATCTATATAGGCCACGACCGGTGCACCCGGCGGCAGCAGGCTCATCAAGTCGGGCGGAGCCGACGCGCTGGCGCCGGCAATCGGCGGCAGCGGACTGCGCAAGTGGTGAACGTAGATCGCGCCGGCTGCTACGGCGGCCAGAATCCCGACCGCTACGACGATCCACACGCGTTTTTTGCTGGAAACCGTCACGACGCTTTGATTCTCGCTTTCCGGTCGAGTGTAATGTTTCCCTATTGGATTGAGTACGGGAAAGATGCGCCAGCAACCCGGAGTGGTCCGCGAGCGTCTAATACTGTAAGCTCGCAAAATGCATTGATTTCAGATTCCGACCGGGGAGCACGGGTTATTCACAAGAACGTGCATCAGGCGCTGCGACAGGTTGTCCCGCGAGCAGCACTGCTGGCGCTGCTTCTGGTCGGGTCGTCAGCGATACAGGCTCAATCGACGGCGCAAAGTGGCGGACAAAGCGCGCCAGCCGCAGCACCTGCGCTGCCTCAAAAGGTCGATCCGATCCTCGATCATTACGGAAAGGCGATCGGCGGGCGCGCGGCGTGGGAGAAATTCACGTCGCAAGTGATGCTGGGGACCATCCAGGTTCCGTCGATGAATCTCTCCGGAACGATCATGATTCACCAAAAGGCACCCGATAAATTCATGTCGGCGGTGATCATCAACGGCGCGGTATTCCAGCAGGGCTTTGACGGAATTCAAGGTTGGACGAACGATCCGAAAAACGGCTTGCGCGAGCAGACCGGCCCGGAACTGGCGGAAGCAAAGCGCGGCGCGGACTTTCTGCATGCATTCAAGATGGGCCGTGTTTACGCAAAAATCGTCTTGGCTGGTGCGGAAAAAATTGGCGACCGGGACACTTGGGTGCTTGAGGCTACGGCGCCGGAAGGCGACGATCCGACGAAAATGTATTTCGACACGCACAGCGGATTGCTGCTGCGTGTGGTCAGCCAGAATCACGACGCCGACGGTGTGACGCAGTTGCAGGAAGACTTCGACGATTATCGCGACGTCGACGGCGTGAAGGTTCCATTCGTTTGGCGTCAGACCAATGGTGATACGACGTACACGCTGACGTTCAGCGAGGTGCATCACGACGTGGAGTTGAGCGACTCTGAATTTGCGAAGCCTGCTGCCCAGTAGGGCATCGCTCGCTCGGATTGGGGCTACATAAGTGGCTTGCTGGCAGGGGTTTTGCTGGGGTTCAGGAAACCTACTTGCAATTTCATGGCCGCTGCGATATATTCTGTCGGTTTGCGCAGGGCTGGCGTAGCTCAGTTGGTAGAGCATCTGATTTGTAATCAGAGGGTCGGGGGTTCAACTCCCTCCGCCAGCTGAGTTTGAGGGGATCAGGATTCGGCGGTCCGTTATAAGGACGGTTTCCTCGCGA
>DATNKM010000089.1:0-3809 GCA_035603395.1 Candidatus Acidiferrales bacterium | reverse complement strand
CCAATTTCACGCGGAGGTCGTCCCCTTCATCGAAAATATGGCGGAGAGGTTTGCTCAGGCCGACCTGATTTTGTGCAGGTCGGGCGCCATCACTGTCGCGGAGGTATCCGCCTCCGGACGCGCCGCCATCTTTATCCCCTTTGGGGCTTCGACAGACGCTCACCAGACCCGCAATGCGCAGGTCATGCAGGACGCAGGCGCCGCAAACCTTCTCCCGCAGGATGAGCTGACGCCGGAGCGATTGACAAACGAGATTTTCTCCCTCCTGAACCAGCCCGGGAAAATTCAAGAGATGGAATCGCGCGCCCGGACGCTCGCCCGCCCGCGCGCGGTTGAAGACATTGTGGATGTGATTGAAGGGGTCCGGCGATGAGCGTCACGCTGCGCAATTTTCAGCGAATCCACCTGGTCGGCGTCGGCGGCAGCGGCATGAGCGGCATCGCCGAAGTCCTGCTTTCGAGCGGTTACGCGATTTCGGGCTCCGATCTGAAGGCTACCTCGATCACCGAGCGCCTGCGAAATCTGGGCGCCACGATTCAGGAAGGCCATGCGCCCAAAAACGTCCACGGCGCGCACGTCGTGGTCGTATCGTCGGCCGTCGCGCCGGACAACGTTGAAATTTCCGAAGCCCACCGCCTGAAAATTCCGGTGATCCCGCGCGCCGAGATGCTCGCCGAGCTGATGCGCCTGAAATACGGCATCGCCGTCGCCGGCGCGCATGGAAAGACCACCACCACTTCCATGACGGCTGCAGTGCTGGGCGCCGCCGGGCTCGATCCCACGTTCGTTGTCGGCGGCCGCGTGAACCATGCCGGCGCGAACGCCCGCGTCGGCCAGGGCGAATACATGGTCGTTGAGGCGGACGAAAGCGATCGCTCGTTCCTGCTGCTGGCCCCGGTGATCGCCGTGGTCACCACGATCGACCGCGAGCATATGGGCCAGTACAATTCGCTCGAGGAGATCCAGGAAACCTTCCTCCAGTTCATCAACCGCGTTCCGTTCGATGGTTCGGTCGTTCTTTGTCTCGACGAGCCCAATGTCCAGGCCATCCTGCCGCGCGTCAACCGGCCCGTCGTCACCTACGGCACGTCCAGTCAAGCCGATCTCGTGATTGCCGATGTGAAGCTCAAGGGGCTGGCGAGCGAGTTCCGGCTGAAATTTCGCGGCGAGGATCTCGGCATGTTCGAGCTGCCGTCGCCGCCGGGAATTCACAACGTGCGCAACGCAGCCGCGGCGGCCGCCGTCGGCCTGGTGCTCAATGTCCCGCCGGACCTGATTCGCGACGGCCTGGAATCTTTCTCCGGCGTCGCGCGGCGATTCGAGATCAAGGGAAAATTCAACGGCGTCACGCTCATCGACGATTACGGCCACCATCCCGCCGAAATTCGCGCCACGCTGGAAGCCGCGCGCGGTTGCGGATTCAAGCGCCTGCTGGCGCTGTTCCAACCGCACCGCTATTCGCGCACGCAGTATCTCTGGGACGATTTCCGCAGCTCGTTCAACCACGCGGACGTGGTCGTGATCACGGATATTTATGCCGCCGGCGAATCGCCCCTGGACGGAATCACCGGCGAAAAGCTTTCCGAGGCAATCAGCGCGGCGGGACACAAGAACGTCGTCTACTCGAGCACGTTGCAGGGCGGCATCGAATTCATGCTGCGCGAATCGCGTCCGGGCGACGCGGTGATGACGATCGGCGCGGGGAGTGTCGGCCGGGTGACGGAAGAGCTGGCCATGCTGCTCGACGCGAGGGTTTCGATCAATCGACATGCGGATTAGCGACAAAGCGGCGGCGCGGCTGGCGGAACTGGGCGCGGAAGTGCGCCACGGCGTTTCCATGACCGAGCAGACCTCGCTCGGCATCGGCGGCACCACGGATGAAGTTTTGCTCGCACGCTACGAAACGATACCCGAAGTGATGCGCCTGCTCGCCAACGAACACGTCCCGCACAAGTTTCTCGGCGGCGGCACCAACGTGCTGGTTGCCGATGGCGAGCTGCCGTGGGTCATGCTCCATCTGCCGAAGGCAAATCCGGGCATGCGCGTCGAAGGCAACGCCGCCTACGTCGACGCCTCGGCCGATCTCGGCGGCATGGTCACTTTCTGCGCCAAGCGCGATCTCGGCGGCATGGAGGGCCTGATCGGCGTTCCCGGCAGCGTGGGCGGCGCGCTGCGCATGAACGCGGGCGCCTACGGCACGCAGATCGGTCCACACGTGCGCGAGGTCGAGCTTTACCGCGCCGCGACAGGCGAAATTGAAACGCTGCGCGGCTCCGAAATCCGCTTCGACTACCGGCACACGTCGTTTGCGCCAGAAGACGTCATGCTGCGCGTGAAGCTCGAGCTGCCGTCAAAATCGTTCAAAGAAATTTTGGCCGGCATCAAGATCTGCAACGAAAAGCGCCGCGCGAGCCAGCCGCTGAACCAGAAAAGCGCCGGCTGCATCTTCAAAAATCCTGCGGGCGGCTCCGCCGGACGCATGATCGACGAGCTTGGCCTGAAGGGCCACCGCGTGGGCGACGCCATGGTCAGCGACCGGCACGCGAATTTTTTTGTAAATGCCGATAACGCCAGCTGCTCGGACATGTTGAAATTGATCGACGACGTGCGTGATCGCGTGCACAAGTCGTGCGGAGTGGAGCTTGAGAACGAGGTGATCCTCTGGCGAAATTGAAAGCCATCGACGTGGACGCGTTTCCGCAGGAAGTGCTCGCGGACGAAGAGCCGAAGTATCTCCGGCGGCAGAAGCCGCTCGAGATCAAGCGGCGCAAGTTCGGCCGCAAGGCCTGGAGCACGTATTTCCGCGTCAGCGTGTGGGTCATCGGCGCGGCGGCTGCGGCGTTCGCCACCTACGAGACGGCCCATTTTCTCTACGCTTCGCCCGAAATGGCGCTGATTCATCCGGATCAAATCTCGCTGAAGGGCAACAACTACGTCTCGCCCGCTGGCGTGCTGGAAATTTTCGCCACCGATCGCGGCAAGAGCCTCCTGCGAATTCCGCTCGACGAGCGCCGCCGCCAGATCGAATCACTACCGTGGATCGAGCAGGCTACTGTGCGCCGCGCGCTGCCCGATCGCCTGGAGGTCGAAATCAAGGAACGCACGCCCATCGCATTTGTCCGCGAGGACAGCGACATGGCTCTGGTCGACGTGCACGGCGTGATTTTGGAGCGTCCGCTCGAAGGCGACTTTCATTTTCCCGTGGTTACCGGTATCGGTCCGGAAATGCCGCTCGAAGATCGGGAAAAGCGCATGCAGCTTTACTCCGGTTTCGCGCAGCAGATCGATGCGGCGCGCGCCGGAGCGCTCGATCAGGTGAGCGAAGTCGACCTATCCGACGAACACGACGTGCGCGCCATCCTCACCGCGCTCGGGGGCGGAGATGCGTCCGCCGGCCAGCCCGATGCTCCCGTAACCGTGCATTTCGGCGACAGCGATTTTGCGAGCAAATATCAGACGCTCGTCGAGGATATCGGCCAATGGCGCGCGAAGGCCGGGCCGGTCGAATCGGTCGATTTGCGGTTCAGCCGCGAGGCCGTGGTGAATCAGGACACGACCTCCGTCGCGCAACTGCGGCCGCCAAAGCCGGTTGCCGCGCGCGCCTCGTTGAGCGCGAAGAAGCCGAAATAAGCTTGGAAAGATCGTGAGGCGGCCACACAAGGAGCGGAGTTGACGAAGAAAGAACGGCATATCGTGGCGCTCGATATCGGCAGCACGAAGACGTGTGCGCTGATCGGCGAAATGGACGACGACGGCGGCGTGAAATTCGCGGCGCTCGGCGCGGCAGAATCCAAGGGCTGGCGCAAGGG
>DATNKM010000003.1:0-13418 GCA_035603395.1 Candidatus Acidiferrales bacterium | reverse complement strand
CGCGTCACGCCGCTCGGCCGCATCTTCATCCGCAACGCCGCCATGGTCTTCGACTCTCACCTGGAGGCCCAGAAAATGGATCCGAAGCCCCTGTTCTCCAAAACCCTGTGAACGCGCCGCGAAATCCATGAACACACAGGTTGCCGTCATAGGCGGGGGAATTTCCGGGCTCGCGTGCGCCTACCGGCTTTTCACACTCGGCGTTCCCGCCATCCTGATCGAAGCGGAAGAACACGTCGGCGGCCTGATCGGGACGGTCGAACAGGACGGTTTTCTGTTCGAGACAGGCCCGCAGACCTTTCAGGGGATCGACACGGTTCTCGACTTGGTTCGCGACGTGGGACTCGAAAATCATCTCGAACAGGCCGACCCGCGCGCGCCACGTTACGTACTGCGTCGCGGAAAGCTCGAAAAGATTCCCATGTCGCCGCAAGCCATTCTGGGCAGTTCGCTGTTGGGGCTCGGTTCCCGATGGCGCGTCGCCACGGAAGCGCTGAAACGGACGAAGCCTCCAAGCCAGGAGGAATCGGTCGCGCAATTCGTCCGCCGCAAATTCGGCCACGAGATTCTCGAATATCTTGTGGCTCCGTTTGTTTCGGGCGTGTACGCTGGCGATCCCGAAAAACTCAGCCTGAGCGCGGCATTTCCGACTCTCGATCAATGGGAGCGCACGTACGGCAGCGTCCTCCGCGGCGCCAACAGATCCCGCCCCGCGAAAGGCGCGGGCAATGCACCGCCGCCGTTGTGCTCGTTCGATCGTGGAATGGCGATGTTGACCAGCCAGTTGGCCGCAAAGCTTAGCGACCGCGTGAGAACGGGTGCTCCCGCAACCGCAATCGCCAAGGAAGAAGGAAGCGGCTCACCCTATCGGATTCAATTCACCCAGAACGGCCGCGCGGAAGCGCTCGATGCCAGCGCCGTAATATTGGCGGCACCCGCATATGCAGCGGGGAAGCTTGTGGGCGCTATCTCCGAGCCGCTCGCGCGCACGCTCTCCGGAATCGAGTACACAGGCGTGGCAGTAATCGGAGTCGCGTATCACGCGAGGCAAATTGGAACGGTGCTGGACGGATTCGGCCTCCTAATACCGCGCACCGAAAAGATTCGGACTCTCGGCATCGTCTGGAATTCGGCGCTCTTCCCGGATCGCGGCGGCCAAGGTCGCGTCCTGCTCACGAGCTTCGTCGGTGGCGCCACCGATGCCGCGATACTGGAAATGACGGACACAGAAATTCTCGCGACCGTCGAGAACGAAAGCGCCAAGCTCCTACAAATAACCGGACCGCCGATCTTGTCGCGCCTTTGGCGACACCCAAAAGCATTGCCCCAATACAATCTCGGCCACGGCCACATCGTGGAAGCGATCCGCTCCGCTGAGCGGGCCATTCCCGGTCTCTATTTTGCCGGCAATTACCTCGAAGGTCCGTCGATTGGCAAATGCGTCGCGCGCGGCACCCAAACCGCCGAAGCGGCCCGGGAATATCTGCGGGCTAGCGCCGCCAAATCCGCCTAACAAAACGCGGTCTCAGCGTCCGCACCAATCGCCCAGGCCGCGCACCGGGCGCCCCGTTGGCTGCCTCCTTGGGTCCCCGTCGTTTCTCGGCTCTTGGCGCACGCCTTAGCGGCCGCTATAATGCCTTGCCGTATAACGTTCCTATGCCTGACGCAAGAAAATCGCGACGCGAACAACTCGAGCAATTTGTCGCACGCAAGCCAACCGACGCCTTCGCGCGCTATGGTCTGGCCCTTGAATGCGTCAAGCTGGGAGACAATGACGCCGCCGCTGGCCATTTTCACAAGCTCCTCGAGTCCAATCCCGAATATTCGGCGGGATACTTCCAGTTCGGCCAACTCCTTTCGCGTCTCGGGCGGCTCGATGAGGCGCGAAAACTCCTTTCCGACGGAATCGTCGTCGCACAAAAAGCTGGAGACATGCACGCGCGGGACGAAATGCAGGCAGCCTTGACGCTGCTCCATTAGTTCCGCTTCGCGGCGAGACCGCTGTAAATGGCAAGACCCAAACGCATCCCGCTGTTTCCGCTCGATTTGGTCCTCATGCCGGGCGCGGAGCTTCCACTCCACATCTTCGAACCGCGTTACAAGGTAATGATCGCGCGGTGCCTCGAAGAGAAGCTCGAATTCGGCCTGATCCTCGCAGCGAATCAGTCCGTCGCCACGATGGGCTGCACCGCCGAGATCGTCCAGAAGATCCGCGAGTATCCCGACGGCCGCATGGACATCCTCACGGCCGGCCGCGCTGTGTTCCATCTGATAGAGCTCATTGAGGACAACGAATACTACGAGGCGACGGTCGAATACGCCGTGGACGACACCTTCGCCCGCGACTCAGAACAGGAAGTGCAGCTCGTGCAGCTCTTCGACCGCTGTCACGCTCAGATGTTCGGCAGGCCATCGGCGAATCCCGGCGACCTCGAACCCGAAGGGCTCGCCTATCGTCTGGCCGCCATGCTGCCCGTCGAACTTGAAAAGCGCCAGGCTCTGCTCGAAACGCGTTCTGAACGCGACCGGCGCGAACTGCTGCTGCGCTGGATGGAGCGTTTCCTGCCCAAGCTGATCGCTCAGCAGCGCGCCCGCGAACGCGCCTTGAGGAATTAAACCCCAAACCGCTGTCGGACAAGTGCGCGGGGCAACCGCCCGCCCAGCAAATAAATCCTAATTATGCCTGCGCGTTCGCTTCCACTATAATGAGCGGGTCATCGGAAATCGGAGCGGCTGTCGCCCCTTGAAAAGGGATTGGTGAGGAATGAGTCCACAACCGAAGAATTTAGGTGAGTTGCGCCGCAGCCAGTGGTCGGAACAAAAAATCGCGCAGCGGACTGTGCGCCAGGAACTTCGTGAGAATCTGCTCCAAAAGCTCGAAAAGGGCGAACCGGTCTTCCCCGGCGTGCACGGCTACGAAGACACGGTGACTCCGCAGATCGTCAACGCGCTGCTTTCTCGCCACCACTTCATTCTGCTCGGCTTGCGCGGGCAGGCGAAATCGCGCATCCTGCGCGGCCTCGTGAATTTCCTCGATCCGCAGATTCCGGTCGTGGCCGGCTGCGAGATCAACGACAACCCGTACGCACCGATCTGCCGCGCCTGCCGCGAAAGGATTGCCGCGGAGGGCGACGCCACTCCGATTACGTGGTTGGGCCGAGAGCAGCGTTACGTCGAAAAGCTCGCCACGCCGGATGTTACCATCGCGGACATGATCGGCGACGTCGATCCGATCAAAGCCGCGCGCCAAGGCCACAATCTCTCCGACGAGCTCACGATTCACTATGGCCTGCTGCCCCGCGCCAATCGCGGAATTTTCGCGATCAACGAGCTCCCCGACCTCGCCGGCAAAATTCAGGTCGGCCTGTTCAACATCATGCAGGAAGGCGACATCCAAATTAAAGGCTATCCGATCCGCATGGCGCTCGATGTCCTGCTCGTCTTCACCGCGAATCCCGAGGATTACACCGCCCGCGGAAAAATCATCACGCCGCTGAAGGACCGCGTCGGCTCCGAAATCCGCACGCACTATCCGGCCACCGTCGCCGAAGGCATGGCCATCACTGCCCAGGAAGCCTGGACGAATCGCGCATCCAAGCAACATGTGCAGGTGCCGGAATATGTACGCGAGGTCGTCGAAGAGGTCGCGTTCCAGGCCCGCGACGACAAGCGCGTGGACAAGCGCTCGGGCGTCAGCCAGCGTCTGCCGATCAGCACCCTGGAAAATGTGCTGAGCAGCGCCGAGCAGCGCGCCGTCCGCGGCCACGATTCCGCCATCGTCGCGCGCGTCGCTGATGTTTACGCCGCAATCCCGTCGATGACCGGCAAATTCGAACTCGAATACGAAGGCGAAATGCGCGGCGCGGACAATATCGCCCGCGAGCTGATCCGTGCGGCCGTCGGTAAGACCTTCACACGCTATTTCAAGGACGTGAACTTCCAGCCCGTCGTGCAATGGTTCGAAATGGGCGGCGAGCTGAAGGTTCCGGCGAACGCCTCCAGCAGCGATCTACTGAGCCAGCTCCGGAAGATTCCTTGCCTGTTCGAAAACCTGGAGCCTCTCAACGTGCGCTCGAAAGACGATGCCGCAACCCAGGCCAGCGCCGCCGAGTTCATCCTCGAAGGGCTCTGGGCCCACAAGCGCGTGAATCGCAGCGAAGAGCGTGGCTATTACGCCGACGCGCGCAAGACGCCTCCCGAACCGCGCGAACCCCGGGAACCTTCGGGCCGCATGCCGAGGCGCCAGTTCAACTGATATTGATCGACGCGACGTAAGGTGACGCGACGATGAAATACACGAAGTATTCCAAATACGCGCCGGGTGCTGCCGACGATCTGGATCTGCAGGAGCTGATGAACCGTCTGTCGGATTTTTTTCTCCAGAGCGGCTTCGAAGGCCAGTACGGTTTCCACGAAATGGATATGGAGCAGACGCGCGAGCAGCATCTGGAACAGTTGCGCCAGGCGATTCTCCGCGCGCTCCAGGAGGGCGACCTGATCCCGCCGGATTTGATGCAGAAGCTGATGGAAAATCCGGACATGTCGCAGAATCAGGAACTGCGCGACCTGATCGACCAGATTATCGAGCGTATGGAAGAAGAAGGCCTGATCACCCAGCAGAATTCAGCACGTGTCACGCCCCCGCCTTCGGAAACGCCCGGCGGACAGATCGGGCAGGACCAGCCGAACGTTGAAGCGCGCTTCGAAATCACGGACAAAGCGCTCGATTTTCTGGGTTTCAAGACGCTAAAAGACCTGCTCGCCTCGCTTGGCAAGAGCAGCTTCGGCCGGCACGACACGCGCGATCTGGCCACCGGCGTCGAATCGGGCGGCAGCTCGAAGCCCTACGAGTTCGGCGACACGCTCAATATGGACATCAGCGGAACCCTGTTCAATGCGGTTCGCCGCAACGGTACTGGAATTCCGATTGAACTGGATTATCCCGACCTAATGGTCCACCAGTGCGAGTATCAAAGCTCGTGCGCTACCGTGCTGATGCTTGATTGCAGCCACAGCATGATTCTGTATGGCGAAGACCGCTTTACTCCGGCCAAGCGCGTGGCGCTCGCGCTGTCCCATCTAATCCGCACGCAATATCCCGGCGACTCGCTGCACTGCGTTCTATTCCATGATAGCGCGGAGGAAATTCCGCTCGGCAAGTTAGCCCGCGTGCAAGTGGGCCCGTACTATACGAACACGCGTGAAGGCCTGCGGCTCGCGCAGCGCATCCTGTCGCGGCAGAAGAAGGACATGCGCCAGATCGTCATGATTACCGACGGCAAACCGTCGGCGCTCACTCTTGAAGACGGCCGCATCTACAAGAACGCTTTCGGCCTCGATCCCCTCGTAGTGACGCAGACACTGGAAGAAGTAGCGAAATGCAAACGCGCCGGCATCCTGATCAATACCTTCATGCTCGCGAGCGACTACAGCCTCGTGCATTTCGTGCAGAAAGTAACTGAACTCTGCCGCGGCAAAGCCTACTTCACCACTCCCTACACGCTGGGCCAATACCTGCTCATGGATTACGTGGGCCGCAAAACCCGCAACATCCACTAAGCTTCGGCGACGCTGACGCGAAAGACGGGGTTGTACGGGCACGGGACGCCGCGCGCGTCGTACGTTCTCGGCGCGATAGCGGCCACCGGTCTAGGACGCACCCACGTGGAGTGCGGTTTTAGTCCTGGTCGAGAATATCCTCGAGCGGCTTCTTGTGTTTTGCCGGCTTGTCCCGCTTGTTGGGGATCATGCGCTCTGCGGGAGGCGGGCCGGCCTTGAGCCGAGCCTGGCGGCGCGCTTCGGTGGAAGCCTTGAATCGCGATTTTTTCTTTCGCGCCATCAGCTGACCCACGATTGTAAACGGAAAATGGGGCCCGTTGACTACCGAGCGGTCGCACTCATGCGTGTGCCCGACAGATCGATGGCGGCGCCTAACTCTTGGGGGACACGGCAGCGTATTTCTTGCGGGCCAGATCCAGAAGCTTGGCGTCGGTGACTATTTCGTAGTATTCGCGTTTGCCCTGTTCGCCGATCTTCGCGCCGGGAAGAAGCTGGTGCACGAAGCCCTTGCGCACCACGATAGGCTCCAGCGATTCACCGATGGGCACTTCTCCAAAATAGAGCTGCACACGTTCCTTACCCCAGGGCAGCGGAAAATTCCCGCCCATAGGCGAAAGTGAAATCTCCGCGCTCAGTTTCTGGAAGCCTTCTTCGTTGAGCACGATTCCGTTCAGGTTGTAGCGGACCAACAGTTCTTCGCTCTCATCATCGGCCGCATCGTCCATCAGCGATTGCAACAGGAAAACGTTGAAAGGCGAGGCATTCGATTGGAACAGCCGCTTGGCCATCTTCGCACAACTGGAAAGACGGTCCGAGAGGTTGAGCGCGCGCGAGATCATGATTTTCGAGTCCGCATCCTCCCAAAGCGAAGGAGCGGAATCCTGAAACGCGACCCCGACTCCCAACTCGAGCGGCGGCAAATCGGCGGTCTTGGCGCGAGCGTTGTACGCGGCGGTCACGGCCAGAATCTCGCGCGCCAGCACGCAAGCCCGGGCCACGGCCCGGCGTGTCGCGCGGGTCGATTCCGTCTCATAAATCGCCAGAATAATCGCGTCGCCCTCGATGAACACTTTCGCCGCGCCGTAGCGTTCGAGCATGCGCTTCACAGGCTCGTGCAAGTTCATGCTGAAATGCGAAGCAGGATTCAGTCCGCGCCCGAGTAGATCCTTGGTCATGCTCGTCGAGCCGCGCACATCGGCCTTGATGACCACGTGGTTGATGACAGGATCGTCGACCGGGCGGTTCTCTTCCGGATGCAGGAATTCGTAGAGGCTTTTGTTGGCGCGGGAAAGCTCGCGGGCGCGCTCCGAATGAACCAGGGTGATGCGCTCCATCCAACCGTCGACCTGCTTGTAATTCCGCCGATCGCGCCGCATGCGCATTAGGTCTTCGGCGAATTGCAGGCCCACGCTGAGGGTCTCCTCGTGCGTGCGGCGGCGAATCGTGCGCGAGGCCTCCTCCAGCTTCTTCATCGACACTTTGCGCGCCGGGAATTTTTCCAGAATTTGCGCCACGCGCTTGGCTTCTTCGCGCTGGACGAGCGCTTTCTTAAGTTGCTGCAAATGGACCGGCGGACAATAATCTGACGAAATCTTACGCATTTCATAGCTGGCGAGCACGTGGAACAGCAGATCGCGCTCTTCCAGTCGGTGCACCCATTCTTCGAGAAGCTTTCCGCGTGTTGCCGCCGGAGTCTCGCCGTCAGATCCGGCCGTTTCTCCAGGTACCGGATGTGGATCGAAAAGCCGATGCACATTGGCGGGCTGGCTTAGGTAATCGCCGAGGCGGTTTTGCAGCTCTTCCGTGAGGAATTCGCGGCGCTGCCTCGCGGCCACGATCTGTGGATCGAGTTCTTCGAGGCTTTTCTCAAGGGCTGCCGCTTTGTTGCGGAGCTCCTCGACCTGCGCCCGGACTTCGGCTGCGGCGGTCGGCTTGCGTTTGAATAGAGACGGGAACCCGCTGTCGCCATCACCCGCGCGTGAAGCCGCTTCCTCCAGATCCGCCTCGATTCGCGCCATTTCCGAGCGCAGCACGCGGGCCTGCTCGAGCAATCGTTCGTGGTTGTTGCGCGCCTTGGAAAGATCGTCCGAGCTGTCACCGGCCAGCACGTAGTCGCGGACGAACTCCAGCAGCAGCGCATCAAAGGTCTCGAAGCGGTCCGGGTCGTTGACGAAATTGCCAAGCAGGACGTAATGCTCCAGGAAAAACTGGTCGTCATTGCCCCCTTCAACAAAAAGAAACCGGTTCTGCAGGAGCGGATAGGCGTCCTGATTGTCCTCGCCGAATAGCGCACGGCGCGTTTTGGCGATGGTCCCCTCTTCCACTTCGCGCCAGACGCGGCAAAGCGTTTCGCCGACTTGGCGGATCACGTTTTTACGGTCCGCCTGCAGATCGGCGATCTTCGAGCGCATCACGTGAGCCTGCTCGCTGTGCTCGAACAGCTCGCCACGCCCGCGGATCCAATCCTTGCACTCCACCAGAATGCTCGAAAACTGGTTACCCGTTTCCTGGCTGATGAATTTCAGCAGCGCCAAATGGTGCAACACGTCGGTTTCGACGGACTGTACGAATTTCGCGCGCGTGATCGATTCCTGCAGGATCTCGGTGAGCATCTTGCGAAACGCGGCATGCTCGGGCGAGCCGGATTGCTTGCGGTCTCGATCTTTTTCTTTGCCGTAGAGCAGGTTGACGTTGACCGCCTGACGAACCAGATCGCCCAGATATTTGCGGGTAAATTCGACAAATCGCGGGCTCAGAAAAACGTCGTAATGAATGTTGTCGATGCCCAGCGTGAGGTTGGCGAGCCGGATTTCGGCTAAATAGGCTTCCAGCTTCATCCGCGCGGGATGGGCTGGTGGCGGCGCAATATGTGTTTCGGGCATGAAGGGCCTGTCGACGGTAAGCTTTTACTGTAGCGAACGACGAATCGTAGGCGCAATGGAACGGCGCGAAAGTGATACTGGCCCATCGCGAAACTCCCGCGTCGTCCACCCTACGGTTCGCCTGCGCCGACTTTTCCAATCCCTTGCAAACAATACATTCAACGTTACTTGAGCTCGCCCGACGGCCTGCAATTTGCATCGCGCCGTACCTGTCCGTGGACTGTTCTGCGAACGAAGAGCAAGCTCAACGGACCAATTGCGGGTAAAATATTCCCCATGTCCAAGCTCATGCAGGGCAAAACGGCCATCGTTCTGGGAGTGTGGAACAAATGGAGCATCGCATATGCCATCGCGCAAGCGTTTGCGCGTGAGGGCGCGAAGCTTCTGCTCACGTATCAAAACGAGCGCGCCAAGCCCGCGGTCGAAGAGCTGGGACGCGAGCTGGGTGCTACCGGATTTTTCCCGTGCGAGGTGCAGGAACAGGACGACATCGACCATCTGGCCGAGGGCCTGAGATCGGCCGGACACACGCTGGATGTGGTGGTTCATAGCCTGGCCGCTGCGAAGCATGAAGAGCTGAACCAACCTTTCCTGCAAACGTCGCGCGAAGGATTCCAACTGGCGCTCGATATCAGCGCGTACTCGCTGGTGGCAATTTCGAAGGCACTTTCGCCGCTGATGACGAACGGCGGCGCGATCGTGACGCTGACGTATCTCGGCTCCACGCGCGTGGTAACGAATTACAATATTATGGGCGTGGCCAAAGCGGCGCTGGAAGCCGAAGTGAAGTACTTGGCCAGCGAGCTTGGGCCGAGCAAAATTCGCGTGAACGCGATTTCCGCTGGGGCCATCAAAACGATTTCCGCGCGGGGCGTGAAGGATCTCTCGAAGATGCTTGAAATTTCCGCGCAGCGGGCGCCCTTGCGCCGCAATACGGAAACCGCGGAAGTGGCCGATACCGCAGTGTTTCTCGGCAGCGATCTCGGCCGCGGCGTGACCGGCAACGTGATCTACGTCGACGCCGGATTCCACATCATGGGGTTATAGGTTTCGAGTCCAGGTTCGCGACCGGATCGTCGATCGTAATTCGCCGCATGTCTTCGGTCACGTGCTCGAGCTGAATCCGCATTACGGGCCATTCCGTGCGTAGCCTGAACCTGTCTGGCCACTCCACGATTACCACGGCCTTCTCAGCAAAGACATCCTCCAGGCCCAGCGTTTCGAAATCGTGAAAATCGCCGATGCGGTACAAATCGACGTGATAGACCGGAGCGCCCCTCGTGTATTTATGGACCAGCGTGAACGTCGGGCTGGTGACGTCGTCTTCGCTTGCCGCGCCCAGACCGCTGGCGATGCCTTTCGTGAGCGTGGTCTTCCCCGCCCCGAGCTCGCCTGACAGCAGGACAAGCACGGGCGGCTTCAACGCCGCGCCGATTTCGCGCCCGCAGCGGATCGTCTCCTCGAACGAGTGCGTGACGATTTCGCGGCTAGCCACGACCGCACTCGAAATAGAACCGCCGGTAAGCGTTGGGAATGTCGAATATCAGATCGGATGCCATCAGCGGGGCGTCGCCGCTATCGGCGTAGCCGATGTCCGCAGCGAGCCCATGCAGATAGACTCCGAAGGCGATCACGCGAAACCAGTCGGATGTGCCGAACTGCGCGGTGAGCCCGGCGAGGATGCCGGTGAGAACGTCGCCTGTGCCCCCGGTGGCCATTCCTGGGTTCCCGGTCGAATTAATGAAGACTTTTCCATCAGGCGATGCCACAACGGTTGCTGAACCTTTCAGAACTACGACGACGTTCCAATCGTGCGCCGCTTTCTGTGCCAGTTCGACGCGACGGGCCTGCACGTCTTTCACGGTCGAGCCCAGCAGTCGCGCCATTTCGCCTGGATGCGGCGTGATGCATAGCGAACCCGCCGAATTTTGTAGTTCCGCAGCGCGGCCGGCGAACGCGTTCAGGCCGTCGGCATCCAAGACAATCGGAACCGAGCGGTTGCCGACAACCCTGCGAACGAAATCCTGCGTTTCGCCCTGCGTCGAAAGACCGGGGCCGATCGCCAGGGCGCGCTTTGCTTTTAAAAGCCTGGCGAACAGGCCGTCTTCCAGAGATTTCTCCGAAATTGTGCCGGCACGGGTGGCGGCGAGCGCCTCGGTCATGACTTCAGGTGTGCGCGCTGCGATGATCGGCAGCGCCGGTTCCGGAGTGGCGACAGTGACCAGGCCGCATCCTGCGCGTAGTGCAGCCCAAGAAGCGAGCACCGCGGCACCAGTTTTGCCCACCGAACCTGCGACGACGAGCGCGTGGCCGTAGTCGCCCTTGTTGCCGTCGGCTTTGCGTCGAATCGCGAACTCGGCAAATTCGGCTGACTCACTCCAGCGAAGGTGGCCCTTCCCAATCTCCTCGATCAATTCGGGCGGCGAGCCAATTTGCCGGACTTGCGGCGAACCGACGCGATGAACGCCTTCGCGATCGACCAATCCAGGCTTTGGCGCTGTGAAGGTGATCGTATAGTCCGCGACGATTGCGGCGCCTTCGATTTCGCCGCTATCGGCCTGAAGTCCGGAGGGAATATCGACGGAAACCATATAGGTGCCGGATTCCCGCTCGTTCACGGCGTCTATGATTTCCCGCAACCGGCCATCGACGGAACCGCGCACGCCGGTGCCGAGAAGCGCGTCGATGACGATCGAGCCCTGCGGAAGCTTGGAGAAAACCTCGGCGTTGAGGGCCCTGTCATTCTCGAGCTTGCCGATCTTCTTCCAGCGTTTGAGATTTGTCGCAGAGTCGCCCTTGCCTTCCCGCGGATTTCCGATGAAATAGACTTCGGGCTTCGCGCCCATCCTGCGGAGGTGGCGCGCGACTACGAAGCCGTCGCCGCCATTATTTCCCCTGCCGCAGAGGACAATGATTCTGCGCGCCGCCACATTTGGAAAACGCTGTTGTATGAATTCAGCGACGCTGCGGCCGGCGTTTTCCATCAGCGTGAGGCTCGGCACGCGATAGCGGGCTGTCGTCAGCCGATCGACTTCCTTCATTTCTGCTGCGGTCAGGATCTTCATGTAAGGCTCAGTATACGGCTCGGGGTTAGCCGGAGGGCGGTCAAAGCGCGTTTCGCTACACCCCATTTCATCGTCGAGTCGAACTCGGCTCCTTCGGAGCGCCGCGACACCAACCATTCACAGCGGCTTGAATCCGTTCTCGCGGGTTGCGCGAGATTTGTGGTTCGAGTATGGGCGGGCCCGCCGCGGCGGCAAACAACGGTCGCAAGCGACCGCACTGCACCTGTCTCGTTTGCCGCGTTTGAGCTTTTCTTTCATCGGATCGAGATTATCAGAGGCGCGTGGAAATTGGATGGCGGATTCCCGTGGACTTTGCGACCGGTTTCCGCAGTTCAGGGAGCTTTCGGGGCCGAAGCCCGGCTCCTCCACGACACGCGATGTCGCTCGGAAACGGGCGAGCCACAGGTCTCTCACACGCCAACGGCCAGCTCCCTCACTAGCCCATGCGCGCAACTACGACAGTCATGTCGTCCGCCTGGTCGGCGGTGCCGGCCCATTGTTCGGCGGCGTCTACCAGGTTTTCGGCGATCCGCGCGGGGCTGGCGTCGCGCTGCCGCATTACTTCCGCGCTCAGGCGCTCGGTACCAAATTCCTCGCCGAAGGCGCTCTCTGGCTCGGTTAAACCGTCGGTGAAGACGACCAACAGCGCGCCGGGAGTGATTATCAGCGTGCGCTCGACAAACTCGGCTTCTTCAAACAGGCCGACTACGGTGCCACCTTCGTTGAGCGCCTGGACAGAGGCGTCGTTCATGAAGATGGGGGCGAGGTGGCCGGCATTCGTGTAGGTGAGCGTCTTGACGTCGGAATCGTAGATGGCGTAGAAGAGCGTGGCGTAGCGATCGTCGGACGTGTTGCGGAAGAGATGCTTGTTGAGCTGTGTGACGATTGCGGCTGTGCCGGCACATTCTTCCAGCGCGGAGGTGCTGCGCAGAGCGGCTTGCAGGCTGGCCATCAACAGCGCCGCAAAAATTCCCTTCCCGCTGATGTCGGCCAGCACGATGCCGACGCGATTCTTGCCGAGTTGGATGAAATCGTAATAGTCGCCGCTCACGATACGCGCTGGGCGGCAGACGGCGGCGAGCTCGAGCCCCGGAAGCGAGGGAATCATCTGCGGGAAAAGCTGTTGCTGGACGCCGCGTGCGATTTCGACCTCATTCTCCAACCGCTGACGGACACGCTGGCTCTCGATCAATTCGGAAATCGAGCCTGTCATTTCGTTGAACGAATTGCCCAGCGAGCCCAGCTGATCCTGGTTCAGCACCCGGACGCGGTGGCTGAAATCGCCGCGGCGCACGTGCAGAGTGGCGTCGTAGAGGTCGCCGATCGAACGCGTGATGGTGCGGGTAAGGATCGTGCCGGTGGCAAGCGCGCCGACTTCCAGGACTACGAACACAAAACCTGCCGCGGTCAGAATCAGGAGCAGATACGGCCCAATCGCTCCGGTCGATTTGAAAAGCCCCCTGTTCACCATCATCGGGCGCAGCCAGAACGAAACCAGCACCGGCTCCTTGGGTGTATCTTTTCCCAACTCCTGTATATCCAGAACATCGAGAGTCGAACCACCTGCCAGGTGGGGATCAGACCAGCCCTGTGAATTCGGCAGAACCCGCCCGGAGCTGGCGATCTGCTCGCTGGTGACGTAGGTCTTGCCATCGATTTCAAGCGAAAAGCCACGGGGCGAGCCGGATTCCGCCGGGCGCATCAGGATCATTTGGATCGGCCCCAGTTCCTGCGGAAATGCGTCGAGGATTTCGGAGGTCACGGGCGCGACGACGAGCACGGTGAACTCGCCACCAGGGATGGAGCGGCGCTGCGCTGCGACGAACGAGAGTCGGTCGCGATACGCCATGAGGCCGGCGTAGCGTTTGCCGTCCGCCAGTGCCAGCAGCGGTCCACCACGATTGATCCAGAC